>DATKMY010000095.1:0-11619 GCA_035541655.1 Casimicrobiaceae bacterium
CACGTCCCCTCGGCGATCGCAACCATCCCGCCCGACCCCATCGACGAGCCCGCCGCGGTGAGCGAGGGGTTGTCGAGCGTGAGTTTCTCGATCTCCTTGCCGGTCAGCACCTTGGTCGAGATGCCGCCGGGGATGATCGCCTTGATCGGCCGTCCGTCAGTGCCCCCGCCGCAATCCTCGAAGATGAACTTCGCGAACGGGTAGCCGCATTCGACCTCGTAGACCCCGGGACGCGCGATGTGTCCCGAGATCGAGATGAGCCGCGTGCCGGGATCCTTCGCGACGCCGATCGCGCTGAACGCCTTGCCGCCGTTCGCGACGATCCAGGCGATGTTCGAGAGCGTCTCGACGTTGTTGATGACCGTCGGCTTCTGGTAGAGGCCACGAACGGTGAGCCGCGGCGGACGGTTGCGCGGATAGCCGCGCTTCCCCTCGATCGAGGTGATCAGCGCCGAGGCCTCGCCGCAGACATAGGAGCCGGCGCCGCGGTAGACGACGAGGTCGCACGCGAAGTCGGTGCCGAGGATGCCGGCGCCGAGATAGCCCGCCTCGTACGCTTCCTCGACCGCGCCCGCGAGGCGCCGATACGGTCCGTCGAACTCGCCGCGGATGTAGACGAACGCGTTACGCACCTGCAGCGCATAGGACGCGATCAGCATCGACTCGAGCAGCAGATGCGGCGCGAACTCCAGGATCCAGCGATCCTTGAACGTCCCGGGCTCGCCCTCGTCGGCATTCGCGCAGAGATAATGCGGGATTCCGTCGTTCGGCTGGACGACCGCCCATTTGCGCCCCATCGGAAACGCCGCTCCGCCGCGTCCCTGGATGCCCGACGCCGTCACTTCGGCGACCACCTTCTGCGGCGTCATCTCGCGGAGCGCCTTTTCGAGCGCTGCGTAGCCGCCGCGCGCGCGGTACTCCGCCAGCGTGTGCGACGTGGCAGTCACCGGGAACGTCATCAGGAGGCGGCGGTTTGCCATGTCAGTGGCGCAGGGCGGCGTCGAGCATCCGACTTGCCCCTTCGGAGGCAAGCGAGCGTGGCGGGCGTGGGTGTCGTTTCATCCTAGGGCAGCGTCTTCAGCAGCGCGTCGATCTTTTCCGGCGTCATGCTTTCGTGATAAGTGTCCCCGACCATCAATACGGGCGCCGTACCGCATGCTGCAAGGCACTCGACCGTCGACAGTGTGTAGCGCCCGTCGGCAGTCGTCTCGCCGGGCTTGACGCCGAGCTTCTTCGTCAGATGGTCGAGTATCCGCTCGGCGCCGTTGAGCGAGCACGAGAGGTTGCGGCAGACCTGCAGATGGCAGCGCCCGATCGCCTTACGCCGGAACTGTCCGTAGAAGCTCAGCACCTCCTCGACCTGGATTCGCGGAACGCCCAGGTACGCGACGACGCCGTCGATGTCCTCATCGGCGACAAAGCCGCGGTCTTCCTGGATGCGCCGCAGGCACGGTAGGACGAGCGAGGACTCGAACCCTTTCGGATAGCGGGCGCGCATCCTGTCGAATTCCGGAATCAGGTGCTTCATCGCCGATCCGCTAGCGATCGCATTCGCCGCCGATCATGTTGACGGACCCGAACGTCGGGATGATGTCGGCGAGCTGATAGCCCTCGAGCAGCCGGTGCGTGCCGCCCATGTGCACGAAGCTCGGGCTGCGCACGTGGACCTTGTACGGCGTTCCTCCGCCGGCGCTCACCAGATAGAACCCAAGCTCGCCGTTCGGTGCTTCGTGCGCGGTGTAGACCTCGCCGGCGGGAACCACCGGGCCGTCCATGACCAGCTTGAAGTGGTTGATCAGCGACTCGATCTCCGTGTAGACGAGCGTCTTGTCGGGGAACGTGCAGCGGCGGTCGTCGACGTTGAGCGGACCTGCGGGAAGCATGTCCATCAGCTGCCGGATCATGTACACCGACTCGTCCATCTCGCGCATCCGCACGTAGTAGCGGTCGTAGTTGTCGCCTTTGATGCCAACGGGCACATCGAAGTCGAGCTCCGCATAGGCGAGGTACGGCGTGTCCTTGCGGAGGTCGCGCGGCGCGCCGGTCGAGCGCAGCATGGGGCCGGTGAAGCCCCAGTTGATCGCATCTGTGGTCGAGAGCACGCCGACGTCGCGCGTGCGGTCGATGAAGATCCGGTTGCGGTCCATGAGCCCGTGGATGCGACCGACGAACATCTCGTACTTGTCGAGGATCTCGCCGAGCCGCGCGAGCCACCCCTCGGGGAGGTCGCGCGCGAGCCCGCCGATGCGCCCGTACGAGTACGTGACGCGCGCGCCCGTGAGGTCGGCGAGATGCTCATAGATGTAGTCGCGGATCATCACCATGTAGAGAAATGCCGTCATCGCGCCGAGCTCCATCAGCGACGCGGCGATGCAGGTCAGGTGATCGGCGATCCGCGAGTACTCGGAGAGGAGCGTCCGCAGATAGCGGCAGCGCGGCGTGATCTCGACGCCCATCAGCGTTTCGACCGCCTCGCAATAGGCGAAATCGTTGATGAGCCCGGAGCAGTAGTTCAGCCGGTCGACGTACGGGATCAGGTTGTGCCAGGTGTGGTCCTCGCACTCCTTCTCGAAGCCGCGGTGGAGGAAGCCGCAGTGGATGTCGACGCGCTCGACCTTCTCGCCGTCGAGCATCGCGATCACCTGGATCGTGCCGTGCGTCGCGGGATGCGACGGGCCGATGTTGACGATCACCGCGTCGTCGCGCTCTCCGCGCTCGAACGCGGGTCGGACCGGATTCGGAAGCCCGGAGTCGAACGGCGGGGTCACGGACTAGCCTCCGCGCTCCGCGCTTCGGTGCTTGTTCGCCCTTGGGAGAGGCCCTGCGGGCTCACGTGCGCTCCGTCCGGTACGGCACGAGCGGCTGCTCGGCGAGCTTCGGGTAGTCCTTGCGCAGCGGATGGCCGGTGAATCCCTCGTAGAGGAGGATCGGGCGCAGGTCGGCATTGCCGCGAAACACGATCCCGTACATGTCGTGGCACTCGCGCTCGGCGAAGCCTGCCGAACCGTAGAGCGACACGAGCGATTCGACCACCGGCTCGCCCTCGCTTACGGCGGTCTTCACCCGCACTCGAACGTGCTGCGTCGTCGAGTAGAGGTGATAGACGACGTCGAATCGCGGCGTGCGCTCGGGCCAGTCGACGGCGGTGACATCGAGCAGCAGATCGAATCCGAGCTCGGCCTTGAGCCGCCGTATCACACCGAGCAGGTTCTCCGGGAGCAGCGTGACGACCGTCATGCCGTGCGAGGTCGCGACTCTCCCTCCCGCGGCCACGGCTTCCTGCTCGATGCGCCCGGCAATCGCGGCGACCACGTTCAGAAGTCCCTCGTGACGATCGGGTGGTGCGACCGGCCGATGCGGTCCTGCAGCTTCATGATCGCGTCGATCACGGTCTCCGGCCGCGGCGGGCAGCCGGGCACGTAGATATCGACGGGGATGATCCTGTCGATCCCCAGGACGGCGGCGTAGTTCTGGTAGAAGCCTCCGCTCGTCGCGCAGGCGCCGAACGCCATCACCCACTTCGGCTCGCACATCTGCTCGTAGACCTTGAGCAGGATCGGCGCCTGTTTGTGCGTCACGGTGCCGACGACCATCAGCAGGTCGGACTGGCGCGGCGAGAACCGCGGCAGCGCGGCGCCGAAGCGGTCGGTGTCGTAAGGGGTGGAGGACACCGCCATGAACTCCATCGCGCAGCACGCGGTGACGAACGGATACGGGAACAGCGAGAACTTGCGCGCCCAGCCGACGAACTCGTCCTTCTTCGTCGAGAAGTACTCGAACGCGGAACTGGGCGCGTTCGCCGGGCGGATCGGGATCGTCGCGCGCGCCATCTCTAGTCGGTCACGGCTTCGATCAGGCGCATGCGATATACGTAGAGCAGGATCAGCACCAGCAGGAACGCGAACAGGAACAGCGTGAACAGCATGAAGCCCGTCAACGGCTGCGCAGCGAGCGCCCAGACGAAGAGGAACACCGTCTCGAGGTCGAACAGCATGAAGGCGATCGCGACACCGTAGTACTTGATCGGAACGGCTTTCGTGTTGCGCGTATCGACCGGCGTCGCGCCACACTCGAACGGCTCCATCTTGAGCGGCGTCGCCACGGGCTTCGGCCCGAGGTAGCGGTTCATCACGAGCGTGACGAACACGAATCCGAGGATCGCGAGCAGGTAGAGGAGAAAGGCGACGTACGGGCTCATGGTCGGGCGTTGTCGGCAGCTACAGTAAGCGCCCCGCCTTTCGGCCCCTTTGACTTAAGTCAACGGGGTCGCGGCGGAGCGCATGGCGCAGCCCGGCTCCTGCCACAGTTCCCCGGCGACCGACCATGACTTACGTCAAACCCGCAGCGCCGACGCAGGCGTAAGTTGCGCCGACGCTCGGGGCGGTAGCGGGGCCGCCGAATCAACGCAGGCCGGATCGCATCGCGATCCCGGGGACAGGAGGACGACATGAGCTGGTCACAGGTCTACGATCCGCTGGGCAACCCGGTACTCTCGACGCTCGTCGCCGCGCTGCCGATCGTGGTGCTGCTCGGCAGCCTCGCGTTCTTCCATGTGAAGGCCCACTGGGCAGCGATCCTCGGGCTCGCGGTCGCCCTCGCGGTCTCGATCTTCGCGTTCGGCATGCCGACGGGGATGGCGGTGAAGTCCGCGCTCTACGGCGCGCTCTTCGGGCTGCTTCCGATCGGCTGGATCGTCCTCAACGTGATCTTCATGTACCAGCTGACGAACTCGGTCGGACTGTTCGACGTGCTGCAAAAGAGCATCACCGGGATCACGACCGACCGCCGGCTGCAGCTGCTGCTCGTGTCGTTCTGCTTCGGCGCATTCTTCGAGGGCGCGGCCGGGTTCGGTACGCCGGTCGCCGTCACGGCGGCGATCATGATGGGGCTCGGTTTCAAGCCGTTGGCCGCCGCCGGCCTTTCGCTGATCGCCAACACGGCTCCGGTCGCGTACGGCGCGCTCGGCACGCCGATCGTCGTGCTCGCCGCAGTCACCGGTCTCGACCTGCAGGCGATTTCGGCCATGGTGGGACGGCAGCTTCCGTTCTTTTCGGTGCTCGTGCCGTTCTGGCTGATCTGGGCGTTCGTCGGCTTCCGCCGGATGCTCGAGATCTGGCCGGCGATCCTGGTCGCGGGCGTCTCGTTCGCTGTCCCGCAGTTCCTCGTGTCGAACTTCCACGGACCGTGGCTGGTCGACGTAATTGCCGCGATCTGCTCGATGGGCGCGCTCACGCTGTTCCTGAAGGTCTGGCATCCGCAGCACGTCTGGACGAGCACGTCGCGCGAGGGAACGACCGTTCCCTATGCCGAAGCGGAGGCCGGCGCGGTACGCCATGGCTTCACGCGCGCGCAGATCCTCAAGGCGTGGACGCCGTGGGTCATCCTCAGCGTCCTCGTGTTCTTGTGGGGCCTGCCGCAGATCAAGGACCTCCTCAACGGGGTCTCGTCGCCCAAGTTCGCGATCGACGGGCTGCACAACCTCGTCGTGCGGATGCCGCCGGTCGTTCCCAAGCCGACGCCGGAGGCCGCGGTCTACACCCTCAACTGGCTGTCCGCAACGGGCTCCGGGATCCTCCTCGCTGCGATCATCGCGGGCCTGGTGATGGGAATCTCCATCCCGCAGATGGCGCGAAGCTACGGCGAGACGCTGAAGCGCGTCCGCTATTCGCTGCTGACGATCGCCGCGATGCTCGCGCTCGGCTTCACGACGAAGGGGGCGGGACTTGATTCGACGCTCGGGCTCGCGTTCGCGCACGCCGGCTGGTTCTATCCGTTCTTCGGCGCGATGCTGGGTTGGCTCGGCGTCGCGCTCACCGGATCGGACACTTCGTCGAATGTGCTCTTCGGCGGATTGCAGCGGGTTTCCGCCGAGCAGCTCGGACTCTCGCCCATACTGATGGCGGCGGCGAACAGCTCAGGCGGCGTGATGGGCAAGATGATCGACGCGCAGAGCATCGTCGTCGCGTCGACCGCCACGCAGTGGTACGGCCACGAGGGCGACATCCTGCGCTACGTGTTCTTTCACAGCCTCGCGCTCGCGGCGCTGATGGGGGTGCTGATCATGGCGCAGGCGTACGTCTGGCCGTTCAACGCGCTGGTCCTGCATTGAGCTCGATCGTCGCGGCGAAAGGCGGCGCCTCGCCGATGCTGCCCTCGCGGTATCGGGCGTTCGAGCGCACGCTCGCGCCGCCGTACGACGCGCTCTATCGCCGCGCGTCGGCGTACATTTCCTCCGATCGCCTCGTCACCGATCCGCTGCGCCTCCTTGCCTGGGGCACCGACGCGAGCTTCTATCGCCTCGTGCCCCGGATCGTGGTCGTCGTCGACGACGAGGATGAAGTCGTCCGCCTCCTAGCCGACTGCGCGGCGCTCGGCACGCCGGTCACGTTTCGCGCGGCGGGGACCAGCCTCTCGGGCCAGGCGATCAGCGACTCGGTCCTGGTGCTGCTCGGCGACGGCTGGCGCCGCGCCGAAGTCGGACCCGCAGCCGAAACCATCACGCTGCAGCCGGGCGTCGTCGGTGCAGCCGCGAACCGCCGCCTCGCAAGCTACGGCCGCAAGATCGGCCCCGACCCGGCGTCGATCGACGCCGCGATGATCGGGGGCATCGCTGCCAACAACGCGAGCGGCATGTGCTGCGGCACTGCGCAGAACAGCTATCACACGCTCGCCGGCCTGCGCGTGGTCCTCGCGAGCGGCACCGTCCTGGACACGCGCGACGCGGCCAGCCGCGCCGCGTTTCTCGCCCGCGAGGCCCTGCTCGTCCGCGAGCTCGAAGCGCTCGCGAAGGCTACGCGCGCCAATCAAGCGCTCGCCGCGCGGATCCGGCACAAGTTCCGGATGAAGAACACGACCGGATACAGCCTCAACGCGCTCATCGACTTCGAGGATCCGATCGACGTGGTCGCCCACCTGATGATCGGATCCGAAGGCACGCTCGGATTCATCAGCGAGATCACTTATGCGACGGTAGCCGACCACGCCGACAAGGCCAGCGCGCTCGTTCTCTTCGACGACCTCGAGGCCGCCTGCCGCGCGGTCACGCTGCTGAAAGGCACGCCCGTCGCCGCGGTCGAGCTGGCGGATCGCGCCGCGCTGCGTTCCGTCGAGGGCAAGCCCGGGCTGCCGGAAGGGATCGGCGCGCTCGGTCCCGACGGCGCGGCGCTGCTGGTCGAAACGCGTGCGCCCGACCAGGCGACGCTCGGCGCGCAGATCCATGCGATCGAAGCGGCGCTCGCCACGCTGCCCAAGACCGTGGAGGCGCGCTTCTCGACCGATGCCGGCGAATGCGCGCGGCTGTGGAACGTGCGCAAGGGGATGTTCCCGTCGGTCGGCGCGATGCGCCGTGTCGGAACGACCGTCATCATCGAGGACGTCGCATTCCCGGTGCCACGCCTCGCCGAGGCGACGCTCGCGCTGCAGCGGCTGCTCGCCGAGCACGGCTACACCGACGCGATCATCTTCGGCCACGCACTCGAAGGAAACCTGCACTTCGTCTTCACGCAGGACTTCAACGCCGCGGCCGAGGTCGCGCGCTACCGCGGCTTCATGGATGCGCTCTGCCGCATGGTCGTCGAGCGCTACGACGGCTCGCTCAAGGCCGAGCATGGCACGGGTCGCAACATCGCGCCGTTCGTCGAGCTCGAATGGGGTGCGGAGGCCTACCGCATCATGCGCGCGATCAAGAGCCTCTTCGACCCGAAGGGTCTCCTCAATCCGGGCGTCGTGATCAACGACGACCGCGACGCGCATCTCCAGAACCTGAAGCCCCTGCCCAAAGCGGATACTCTGGTCGACAAGTGCATCGAATGCGGATTCTGCGAGGCGAAGTGCCCGTCGCACAGGCTGACGCTCTCGCCGCGGCAGAGGATCGTCGGCTGGCGGGAGATCTCGCGTCTCGAGCATTCGAGCGCCACCGGGGACGCGCTCGAGACGCTGCGCACGCTTTACGGCTTCCACGGGATCGACACCTGCGCCGCCTGCGGACTGTGCGCGACCGCGTGTCCGGTCGGCATCGAGACGGGCATTCTGATCAAAGCGCTGCGTGGGCGCCGCGCGGGTCCCGTTGCCAGGCGCCTCGCCGACGCCGCGGCCGATCACTTCGGCGCGGTGACCGGCGCGGTACGCGCAGGCCTCGCGCTGAGCGACGCGGTGAACAGTGCGCTCGGGACGCGAGTGCTGCGATCGGCGTTCGACGGACTCCGCAGCGCGTCCGGCGGCCGCCTGCCCAAATGGTCGCCGGCGCTGCCGCGTCCGGCGCGAACGCCGCAGCGTCACGGCGCAGCGCCCGGCGCCGCGGAGCGCATCGCCTATTTTCCGAGCTGCGCCACGCGGAGCATGGGTGCCCAGCGCGATGACGACGAAACGGATCCCTTGCCGGCAGTCGCGGAGCGCCTGTTTGCAAGAGCGGGATACGGGATCGCCTACCCGGAGCGCCTCGACGATCTCTGTTGCGGGCAGCCGTTCGAGAGCAAGGGCTTCCTGGATGCCGCCGACCGGAAGTCGGCGGAGCTCGAGGCGGCGCTGCGCAGGGCGTCGGATGGGGGGCGATTCCCGATCGTGTTCGACACGAGCCCCTGCGCCTACCGGATGAAGCGCTACCTGGCCGGCCGCCTTGCCGTCGCGGACAGCATCGAGTTCATCCACGACCGCGTGCTGCCGCGCGTCGACCTCACGCCGACCGACGCGGCGGTCGCGATCCACCCGGTGTGCAGCGTGCGCAAGATGGGCCTCGTCGAAAAGCTCGCCGCGATCGCGACGCGCTGCAGCGCGAACGTCGTCCAGGTCGAGAGCGTCCAGTGCTGCGGCTTCGCGGGCGACAAGGGGTTCAACCGACCGGAGTTGAACGAGCATGCGCTGCGCGACCTCAAGGCCGCGCTGCCGCCGCGCTGCGCCCAGGGCTACTCGACGAGCCGAACCTGCGAGATCGGCCTTTCGGAGCGGTCGGGATTCCCGTACCGGGCGCTGATCCGGCTCGTCGATCGGTGCGCGGGGGCGCGCAGCGCATCCCCGGTTTCCGCTCCCGCCCGCGAGGCGTACGCTAGCGAACGACCGCCGGACTGACGCGCGCGTCGCGCCGGCGAGTCCCCTCGGAGGACACGAAGATGAAGGCCGCGCTGTTCGTACCCTGCTATATCGACGCGTTCTTTCCCGAAGTCGCCATCGCGACGCTCGAGCTGCTCGAGCGGCTCGGTGTCGAGGTCGCTTACCCCCTCAATCAGACCTGCTGCGCGCAGCCGATGGCGAACAGCGGCTGCCACGAGGATGCCGCGGCCACCGAGGCGCTGTTCGTCAAGAACTTCGCGAAATACGACTATGTCGTCGGCCCGTCGGGAAGCTGCGTTCATCACGTGCGCGAGAACCTGACGGCGATTCCGCAGACGGCGGAGGTGACGCGCGTGCGCCGCAACACCTACGAGCTCGTCGAGTTTCTGCACGACGTGCTCGAGGTCGACGCGCTGCCCTGGGCGCATTTTCCGCACAAGGTGGGCCTGCACAACGGTTGCGCGTCGCTGCGCGCGCTGCGCACGGCGAAGATGTCGGAGATCGCGGGGCCGGCCTTTTCGAAGCCGCTCGACCTCCTCTCCAAGGTGAAGGGAATCCGCTTCGTCACGCCGGAGCGCCCCGACGAATGCTGCGGGTTCGGCGGGACGTTCTCGGTGTTCGAGGAGCCGGTCTCCGCGAAGATGGGCTACGACAAGGTGAACGACCACCACAGCGCGGGCGCCGAATACATCGTTTCGGCCGACATGTCCTGCATGATGCATCAGAAGGGCTGCGCCGAGCGCCTCGGCCTGCCGATCAAGTTCATCCACATCGCCCAGGTCCTGAACGGCGCGCGCGAGTGACCACCCGCCTGCCGGAGGAGATCCCGTGAAGAGAATCGACCATGCCGAGGCGTCGTCGCAGTTCATCAAGGCGACCGACCACATGGACTTCCACGACAAGCGGTTGTGGGATCTGCGCAAGAAGCGCGATCGGGTGAGCGAGGCGCTGCCCGAGTGGCAGGATCTGCGCACGCTCGCCTCGGCGATCAAGGAGCACACGCTGACGCACCTCGCGGCCTATCTCGAGGAGTTCGAGCGCAACGCGATCGCGAACGGCGCGCACGTCCATTGGGCGAAGGACGCCGCGGAGCACAACCAGGTCGTCTTCGACATCCTGAGCGCGCACGGCGCGCGAACGCTCGTCAAGGCGAAGTCGATGCTCACCGACGAGTGCGACATGCGCCCCTTCCTCGAGAAGCGCGGCATCGAGGTGATGGAGACCGACCTCGGCGAGCGCATCCAGCAGCTCGACGACGAGCCTCCGAGCCACATCGTCGTGCCGGCGGTCCACAAGCTGCGGACCGACGTCGCGCGGGTCTTCGCCGACACGATCGGCACCGATCGCAAGAACAGCGACGTCCACTATCTCGCCGAGAGCCAGCGACAGAATACGCGCCCGTACTTCCTCAAGGCGGATGCCGGGATGACGGGCGCCAACTTCGCCGTCGCCGAGACCGGGACGCTGGTCGTCTGCACCAACGAGGGCAACGCGGACCTGAGCGTCAATCTTCCGAAGCTCTACATCGCGTCGGTCGGGATCGAGAAAATGATCCCGCGGATCGAGCATCTCGGCGTTTTCGTCCGGATGCTGTCGCGCAGCGCGCTCGGCTCGCCGATCACGCAGATGACCTCGCACTTCCGGGCGCCGCGCGAGGGCACGGAGATGCACATCGTGCTGGTCGACAACGGGCGCTCCGAGCGCCTCGGGATGCCCGACTTCTGGTACTCGCTCAAATGCATTCGCTGCGGCGCGTGCATGAACACCTGCCCGGTGTACCGGCGCAGCGGGGGCCTGAGCTACGGCGCGACCTATTCGGGACCGATCGGCGTCATCATCGATCCGACGTTCAACCTGCGCAAATACAGCTCCTTGCCGTTCGCCTCGACGCTCAACGGCAGCTGCACGAACGTCTGCCCGGTCAAGATCGACATCCACGACCAGATCTACAAGTGGCGGCGAGTGATCGCCGAGCGGCACCAGCTTCCGTTCGTCAAGCAGGAAGCGATGCGCGCCGCAGGAAAGATCCTCGCGAGCCCGAAGCTCTATCGCGCCGCGGTCGAAACGGCAGGGGTCGGGGTCGACTATCTGCCGCGCTTCATGATGTACAGCCGCCTGAACGCGTGGGGGCGGCAGCGCGAGGTCCCGGCCGCGCCGCCCTACACGTTCCGTCAGTGGTATCTGAAGAACCGGGGGAAGAAGAAATGAGCAGCCGCGACGACATCCTCGCCCAGGTCCGCAGGAACCAGCCGCCGGCGGCGGCGCTGCCGTCGGTGTCGGGGTTCGGCGCGGGCGGCGGAGCGAATCCCGACGAGTTCAAGGCCGCGCTCGCCCGGATGGGAGGCAGGATCGCCGACGCAGCCGCAGACGGCGACCTCACGGCCCTCGTCCGCAAGCTCTTTCCCGACGCCAAGGTCGTCTGTTCGGCGACGCCCGAAGTCCGAGGGAACCGCACGCTCCGCGCTGTCGGCGCGCCCGCCGGGCTCGACGACGTGGACGTGGGCGTCGTGCGGGCGGCGTTCGGCGTCGCCGAGACGGGCTCGGTGTGGCTCACCGAAGCGGAGCACGGGGTGA
>DATKMY010000096.1:0-140134 GCA_035541655.1 Casimicrobiaceae bacterium
GGATATGGCATAGTTCTCGCTGTTGCCCTTCCGTCGTATTGCAACGCATCGTAATCCCGCCCCCCACCAAGGAGATTCCGCATGGCCACCCCCGCCGACGTGCTCAAGCTGATCAAGGACAAGGAGGTCAAGTTCGTCGACCTGCGCTTCACCGACACCCGCGGCAAGGAGCAGCACGTTTCGGTGCCGAGCAAGGTCTTCACGATGGATAAGTTCGAGAGCGGCCACGCGTTCGACGGCTCGTCGATCGCCGGCTGGAAGGGCATCCAGGCCTCCGACATGCTGCTGATGCCGGATGCGAACGCTGCCTATATCGATCCTTTCATGGACGAGACGACGCTCAACATCACCTGCGACGTGATCGAGCCGTCGGACGGCAAGGGCTATGAGCGCGACCCGCGCTCGCTCGCGAAGCGCGCCGACGCTTATCTCAAGTCGACGGGAATCGGCGATGTCGCGTATTTCGGCCCCGAGCCTGAGTTCTTCATTTTCGACGCCGTCGAGTGGTCTGTCGACATGTCGGGCAGCTATTGCAAGATCTTCTCGAGCGAGGCGCCGTGGTCGTCGGCCGAGAAGTTCGAGGGCGGCAACATGGGACATCGTCCGCCGGTCAAGGGCGGCTACTTCCCGGTGCCGCCGGTCGACTCGCTGCAGGATATCCGCTCGGCGATGTGCCTGGCGCTCGAGCAGATGGGCGTCGAGGTCGAGGTGCATCACCATGAAGTCGCGGCTGCCGGCCAGAACGAAATCGGCACGAAATTCGCGCCGCTCGTGCAGCGCGCCGACTGGCTGCAGATCCTGAAGTACGCGGTTCACAACACCGCGCACGCGTACGGCAAGACGGCGACGTTCATGCCGAAGCCGATCGTCGGCGACAACGGCTCGGGGATGCACTGCCATCAATCGGTATGGAAGGACGGGAAGAACCTCTTCGCCGGCGACGGCTACTCGGGGCTTTCCGACTTCGCGCTGTATTACATCGGCGGCGTGATCAAGCACGCCAAGGCGCTCAACGCGATCACGAACCCGGGGACCAACTCGTACAAGCGGCTCGTCCCGGGATTCGAGGCACCGATCAACCTCGCCTACTCGGCGCGGAACCGCTCCGCCGCGATTCGCATCCCGTACGTGGCGAATCCGAAGGGCCGCCGCATCGAGGTGCGCTTCCCCGATCCGACGGCGAACCCCTACCTTGCGTTCGCGGCGATGCTGATGGCGGGCCTCGACGGCGTGCAGAACAAGATCCACCCGGGCGACCCCGTCGACAAGAATCTGTACGATCTTGAGCCCGAGGAGGCCGCCAAGGTGCCGCACCCGTGCGCATCGCTCGACGAGGCGCTCGATCATCTCGACAAGGATCGCGAGTTCCTCACGAAGGGCGGCGTGTTCACCAACGACATGCTCGACGCGTACATCGGTCTCAAGATGGAAGAGGTGACGCGGTTCCGGATGACGACGCATCCGGTCGAATACGAGATGTATTACAGCCTCTAGTCGAGCGCGCGTCCGGCGGGGAATTTGGGGTCCGAGGGCGGCGGGCGAGAGCGCCGCCGGGTTTTGCCTGCACTCGGATAATTCAATAAACTCCGCCGGATGCAGCTAAGATCGCAATGCGGGCGTGCGCGCGAAGCCGCATCATGGATACGCGTGGGCCTTCTTCTCGCCTTGTTCAGCACCGACACCGCGTTCTCGCAGACACTCACCGAAAAGGCCAAGGAATCCGGTTGTGTGAGCAAGCCGGAGTTCGTCTCCGGCTCAGGCAACATGTACAAATGCGCGACGCGGTCGGGCGCGTCGTCGTACTTCAACGTCCCCGGCGCGACAGGCGGCGCGGGCGCTGCGAGCAGCGGGTCGGCGGCCCGCTCGGCGAAGGGATCCACGCCGTCGGGCTTTCCGCGCGTCGATCCCGACACGCAGAAGGGACGCGACGATGTCCGTCGCAAAGTCCTGTCGGACGAACTCGCCACCGAGGAGAAACTGCTCGCAGAATCGCGCGCGCTCTACGCGGATGGAGCGCCGGCGCCGCTGCCGGAGGAGAAAGCGGACACAGAGAAATATCGCGCGCGCATTACCCGGTTGCGGCAGAACGTGAGCGTGCACGAGAAGAACGTCGAAGCGCTGAAGAAGGAGCTCGCCGCGGTCAAGTGATGCGCCGTCCCGGGCGCGGATATTGCTAACGTAAGAGCGTTGCAATTGTCCTTCGCCCGAACGTCATCCCGGTCGCCATCGTGAGCTTCGCACATCTCTTCCCTTTCGCAAGCGACGACGTCAAGGGTGCGTTCGCCGGGCTGGAGCTGCTCGCCACCGCCGTCCTGCTGCTCGATCGCACGCGGCGGATCGCGTACGCGAATCCAGCGGCGGAGAATCTGTTCGCGCTGTCGAAGAAGCATCTGCTCGGACACCGCCCCTCGGAGGTTTTCAGCGAGGCGACGGGGCTCTCCGCGGCGATCGACAAGGCGGTGCTGGGCGGCGCGACGTACACCGAGCAGGAGCTGGAGCTCGCAGTCAACGGCAGGCCGAAGCTCCATCTCACGTGCACGGTTTCTGCGGTCGACGCGAAGGACGCGACGCTGCTACTCGAGTTCCGGCACATCGACCAGCAGCTGAAGATCGCCCGCGAGGAGCGGCTGAACGAGCAGCAGCAGGCGAACCGCGAGCTCATTCGCAACCTCGCGCACGAGATCAAGAATCCGCTCGGAGGCATTCGGGGCGCCGCGCAGCTCCTCGAGCGCGAGCTCGACCAGCCGCAGCTGATCGAATACACGCAGGTCGTGATCGGCGAGGCCGATCGGCTGCAGTCGCTCGTCAACCGGCTGCTGACACCGCACCGGCTTCCGACGTTCAAGCGCACGAACATCCACGAGATCTTGACGCGCGTGCGCGGCCTGGTGCACGCGGAGTTTCCGCGCGTGTCGATCGCGAGCGATTTCGACATCAGCCTGCCGGAATTCGACGCCGATCCCGAGCAGCTCACGCAGGCGGTTCTAAACGTCGTGCGCAATGCCGCGCAGGCGCTCGAAGGCAAGAAGGACGATCCGCTCATCACGCTCACGACGCGCGTGGCGCGCTACGTGACACTCGCGAAGAGGCGGCATCGGGTCGCCCTCGCGCTCTCCATCGAGGACAACGGTCCCGGCATCCCCGAGGCGATTCGCGACCGGATCTTCTATCCGCTCGTCTCGGGCCGCGAAGGCGGAAGCGGTCTCGGACTCACGCTCGCGCAAGCGTTCATCGCACAGCACTCGGGCGCGATCGAGTGCGAAAGCGTTCCCGGGCGTACGGTGTTCACGATTCTCCTCCCCGTCGAACCGGGGGCGTCGCGCTCAGGAAACTGACGAAAGGTCTTCCGTGCCTCCCGTTCCGAAACTCGACAAGGTGCGCCGATGAAGCCCGTATGGATCGTCGACGACGATCGCTCCATTCGCTGGGTGCTCGAAAAGGCGCTCGCGCGCGAAGACATCGCGTTTCGCTCCTTCGTGTCGGCCTACGAAGTGCTGCAGGCGCTCTCCGCCAGCCAGCCCTCGGTGCTCGTTTCCGACATCCGTATGCCGGGCGACTCCGGCCTGCAGCTGCTCGAGAAAGTGAAGGAGCGCTTTCCGCACCTTCCCGTGATCATCATGACGGCCTATTCGGATCTCGACAGCGCGGTCTCCGCGTTCCAGGGCGGCGCGTTCGAATACCTGCCGAAGCCGTTCGACGTCGATCATGCAGTCGCGCTCATCCGCCGTGCGATGGTGCAGGCGCCCGCCGCGGCGCCTCCGGACACGGGCACCGCCGATTCGGGCGAGATGCTCGGTCAGGCGCCTGCCATGCAGGAGGTGTTCCGTGCGATCGGACGGCTGTCGCAATCGAGCGCCACCGTGCTGATAACCGGGGAATCCGGAACCGGCAAGGAGCTCGTCGCACGCGCGCTGCATCGGCACAGCCCGCGTGCGCCGGGGCCGTTCATCGCGATCAACACGGCGGCGATTCCGAAGGACCTGCTGGAATCGGAGCTCTTCGGTCACGAGCGAGGCGCGTTCACCGGCGCGCAGAGCGCGCGGCGCGGGCGGTTCGAACAGGCCGAGGGCGGCACGCTCTTCCTCGACGAGATCGGCGACATGCCGCCGGATCTGCAGGTGCGTCTCTTGCGCGTGCTCGCCGACGGCGAATACTATCGGGTCGGCGGCCACGCTCCGCAGAAATCGAGCGTCCGGGTGATCGCCGCCACGCATCAGAACCTCGAGGAGCGCGTCCGCCAGGGACTCTTCCGCGAGGATCTGCTGCATCGCTTGAACGTTGTGCGGCTGCGTCTCCCACCGCTGCGCGAACGACCCGAGGACATCGCGCCGCTCGCGCGGCACTTCCTGCAGAAGAGCGCGCGCGAGCTCGGCGTCGAGCCCAAGGTGCTCTCGGAGGATGCGCTGAAAACGCTCGGCGTGTTCGCATTTCCCGGCAATGTCCGGCAGCTCGAGAACATCTGCCATTGGGTCACGGTGATGGCGCCGGGGCATCGCGTCGACGTCGGCGACCTGCCGGCGGAGGTGCGCGAACCGCCGGCGCGCGGAGCGCACGCCGGGATGGCCGAAGCGGATTGGCGCAACACGCTGGACCACGAGCTGGCCCAGGCGCTGGTGCGCGGCGAGCGCGGCGTCGGCGATCGTCTCGAGCGCGAATTCGAAAGAACGCTGATCCTGCGCGCGCTCGCACATACCGGCGGTCATCGGATGGAGGCGGCGCAGTTGCTCGGCTGGGGCCGCAACACGCTCACCCGCAAGATCCAGGAGCTCGGGCTCGAGCACGAGCTCAGGGCGAGTGAGCGAGGCGGGCGAGCGTAGCGAGCCAAGGCGCGGGGCGCCCGTCGCCGAGCGACCGAGCTTCGCCGCCGCCGCCGCGACGCGCCACTTCACGGGAGCGGTAGCGGAGGCCGCGGGTGAGTAAGCCGAGGCGAAGCCGGGTACGCCGAGGAGCACGCCGTTACGGCGCCGACGGCGTCACACGATCTTAGTGAACCACAGGCTCCCGCCGCCGTAGCCGTGGCCCTTCGGGTGCGCGAGCGCCTTGATCACGAGCTCGGGAAACGCGTGGAACGCATACGCGCACCCGAACTCGATGCGAAATCCCCTCGTGTACATGAGGAGCGCGCGCAACAGGTATTGCTCGTTCCAGCTCCGGTTCTGATCGATCACCCACGCCTGCGGGTACTCGTGCGGCAGGAAGATGTCGTGCACGTGGATGCGCACGCCGGGCGCGAGCGCCGGCAGCACGTCGAAGTAGATCCGATTGACGTCGCTGCCCGTCTTCGCGACGTGCGAGGAGTCGACGAAGAGGATGTCGCCGGCTTCGAGCGCAGCGAACTCCTCGAGCGGAACGTCCTGCACCTTTTCCTCGACCAGCCGTGAAATTCCGTCGATGCGATTCTTCAGGAACGAGCGCGGGTACGGTTCGATGCAGGTCACGTGAATCCCGCCACCGAACCAGCGCCGGTTGACGTCCGCGATCAGCAGCGACGAATAGCCGGATCCCACTTCGATCACCCGGCGCGGGCGCCACGCGTGCAGGAGCACGAAGAGAGCGCGCGGGTCGAGCCAGCTGAACTGCTCGTTGCGCGTATAGAAGTCGACGAGGTCGGGGCCGTCGGGCAGCAACTCGGGATAGTCGTAGAGCGGAAGATGGCGCGGGAAAGCTTCGACGAGTAACCGCCGGTGTCCGTCGTCGTTCCAGTCGATGCCACCGGCGATCGGTTGCGCGGGCCACAGGCGCTCGCGCACGGCGGTGACCTCCTTCGGGTCGACGAGCGGCGAGTAGAAGTGGCCGGGCGGCACCCACAGTCCGTCGGGGCGGCGGCTGCGTGCGCGCAGCTCTCTCAGCAGCCGCCGGACGGTCATTGCGCGACCTCGGCGATCACCGGGGCGTGATCCGAAGGCTTCGCGCCCTTGCGCGCATTGCGGTCGATGCGGCAGGAGGTGCACGCCGCGGCGAGCGCGGGCGAGAGCAGGATGTGGTCGATGCGCAGCCCCCGGTTCTTCGGGAACGCGAGCTGTCGGTAGTCCCACCAGCTGAACGTGTTCGGCGGCTGCTCGAAGAGGCGGAAGCTGTCCTCGAGGCCCAGCGCGATCCAGCCGCGGAACACCGCGCGCTCGGGCTCCGAGCACATCACTTGTCCGCGCCACGCGCCGGGATCGTGGACGTCGCGGTCCTCGGGCGCGATGTTGAAGTCTCCGCAAAGCGCGAGACGGGGGTGACGCGCGATCTCGTCCGCGATGAACGCCGTCGCCGCGCGACACCAGTCGAGCTTGTAGCGGTACTTGTCGGAGTCGACCGCCTGCCCGTTCGGAACGTAGAGGTCGATGATGCGGCAGTCACCGACCGTCGCCGCGATCACGCGTCTCTGCGGGTCATCGTGGCCGGGCAGCGCCCGTACGACATCTTTCACCGCGCCGATTCCGTCGCGCGCCAGCAGTGCGACGCCGTTGTAGGTTCGCTGTCCGGCGAAGTGCGCGGCATAACCCGCAGCCGCGAGCTCGAGATGCGGAAACTTCGGGTCCTCGATCTTCGTTTCCTGAAGGCAAACCACGTCGGGCCGCGCGCTGCCGAGCCACTCGATGAGCCGCGGCATGCGGACGGTGAGCGAATTGACGTTCCAGGTCGCGAGCTTCAGAGGAGGCAATTCCGGCGAGTGGTGGCTTCGGAAACGCATGCGTCGTGCAATGACGGAATGCGCCGGCGCAAACGGCTTCCTCGCGCTTCAGCCGGCCTCGCCATCGCGCCGGCCCGAGCGCCCGTCGACGATGGCGTTGCGACGCTACTGCTTCGGGTAACCGCTGCCTGGTACGGCGACCGATTGACCGCCGTCGCCTGCAGGTTGCGCCGGTGACGCTGCGGGCGGGGGCGCGGGCTCGGTCGCTTTCGTCACCGAGCGCCGCGGCGGCGACTTCGGATAGCCGGCGTCGTCGAGCATCGCCGTCCAGCGGGCCTCGTTGTAGCCCTTCGCGATCAACTTGTCGCCGACTTGCAGCACGGGAGCCTGCTGCCCTCCGGTGAGCTTCATCAACTGCTCGGCGCCTTTCTGCTCCTCGACGTTGACCGTCGTGTACGGTACGCCGCGGCGATTGAGCAGCCCTTCCGCGGTTTGGCAGACTTCGCCGCAGGCGAACGTATAAAGCGTGACGGGAAAGCGCTGCGCCGCCTGCACGGTGGCGATCGGTACGTTGTTGTCCTCGATGAGGTTGGGACTGAGGCGCTTCGCCTGGATGTCCTTGCTGTCGGGCGGCGGGGCGCGATCCGAGTAGATGATGCGTCCGTCCTTGTCGACGTAGCGGTAGACCTGCTGCTGCGCTGCCGCGATCGCCGCGAACACCGCAACCGCCACACCGCAGTGAAGAGCTATTCGCCGGGAAAGGGGAGCCATGGCTTCTCCTTCGATCGGTTCACGTCGCCGATTCCATCGCATTATGCCGCAGAAAGGCTTCGAGCTGGGGCGCCCGCCCGCGAAACGCGACGAACGATTCGAGCGCATCGCGGGTGCCTCCGCGCGAGAGCACCTCGTCGCGGAAGCGCTCGCCGGTGGCCGGCGACAGCACGCCGGTCTCCTCGAATGCCGAGAAGGCGTCGGCGGAGAGCACTTCGGCCCATTTGTAGCTGTAGTATCCAGCCGCATAGCCGCCGGCGAACACGTGCGCGAACGACTGCATGAAACGATCGTACGTTGCGCGCGGAACGACGGCGACTTCGCGCCGCGCGGCGTCGAGCACCGACTGCGGTGAATCGCCGCCCACGGGGTCGTAGCTCGAGTGCAGCAGCATGTCGAACAGAGCGAACTCGAGATGGCGAACCGTCGACAGGCCGCTCTGGAAGTTCTTCGCAGCCACCATCCTATCGAAGAGCGCGCGCGGAAGCGGCTCGCCGGTTTCGACGTGCGCGCTCATCTGCGAGACGACGTCCCACTCCCAGCAGAAGTTTTCCATGAATTGGCTGGGCAGTTCGACTGCGTCCCATTCGACGCCCTGGATGCCGGAGACGCCGGCCACTTCGACCCGAGTGAGCAGCTGATGCAGACCGTGGCCGAACTCGTGGAAGAGCGTGATGACTTCGTCATGCGTGAATGTCGCCGGCAGGCCCTCGACCGGCGCCGTCAGGTTGCAGGTGAGAAATGCGACGGGATACTGCACCCGTGTGCCGATGCGGCGGCGGTTGATCGCTTCGTCCATCCACGCGCCGGCCTGCTTTCCGGCGCGCGCGTAGTTGTCGAGATAGAACTGGCCGACGAGCGTGCCGCTCGCGTCGAACACGTCGAAGAAGCGCACATCGGGATGCCAGGCCGGCGCGCGGCTTTCGCGAATCGCGATCCCGTAGAGCGTCTCGGCGACACGGAACAGCCCTGCCAGCACCCTGTGCTCGGGAAAGTAGGGGCGAATCTCCTGGTCGGAGAACGCGAACCGATCCACTTTGAGCTTCTCCGAGGCGTAGGCGATGTCCCAGGGCGCGAGGTCGGCGATGGCGAGGCGCTCGCGAGCGAAGGCGACGAGCTCGGCGTAGTCGCGCTCGGCGTGGGGCTTGGCGCGGCGCGCGAGGTCGCGGAGAAATCCGAGGACTTCGTCCACGCTTCGTGCCATCTTCGGCACGAGCGAGACTTCGGCGTAGTTCGCGTAGCCGAGAAGCAGCGCGGCATCGTGGCGCAGCTCGAGGATGCGCCGGATCACCGTCGTGTTGTCCCACTCCTTCGCCGCGCCCAGTTCGGACGCGCGCGTCGCGTAGGCGCGGTGCAGTGTCGCTCGCAGCGCAGGGTCGTCGGCGTAGCTCATCACCGGCTGGTAGCAGGGCATGCGCAGCGTGAGCTTCCAGCCGGTCCTGCCGTCGGCCGCCGCGGCCGCGCGCGCCTCGGCGAGCACGTCGCGTGGAACCCCGGCAAGCGCAGCTTCATCATCGACGTAGAGACCCCACGCGTTCGTCGCGTCGAGCAGGTTGTCGTCGAATCTCGCCGCGAGCTCGGCGAGCTCCTCCTCGACCGCCTTGAAGCGCGCCTTGCTGTCGGGCGGGAGCTCGGCGCCACCCAGCCGGAAATCGCGCAGCTCGATCTCGATCGCGCGCCGGCGCGCCGCGTCGAGTGCGGCAAACGACGGCGAATCCGCGAGCGCCTGGTAGCGGCGGAAGAGACGCAAGTCCTGCGCGAGATCGGCGAAGAACGCCGTGATCGTGGGAAGGCTCGCGTGATAGGCCTCGCGCATCTGTGGCGTGCTCGCGACGGCGTTCAGATGAGCGACGGCGGCCCACGCGCGGCTCAGCCGATCGAGCGCGTCGGCGAGCGGCTCCGCGACGTTGTCCCAGCTTGCGGGGCTCGTGTCGGCGGCAACGATCTCGATCGCGTTGCGCGCCGCGAGGACGAGCAGGTCGATCGCGGGCTTCACGTGCTCGGGGCGCACCGCGTCGAGTCGCGGCAGCCCCGAGAAATCGAGCAGCGGATTCGCTGCGTGTTCGGCATCCATCCTGCAATTCCCTTTCGGGTCGATGGCGCGCGTCGTTCAGTAGATCACGCGAACGTGCCGGCCGGCAACTGCTAGGCGGGCCGACCCGACGCGCGGTCGTCGAGCGCACGGTCGAGCGCGGCGAGATCCTGCGGCGTGCCGACGTTCGTCCAGTGCCCGCTGAAATACTCGCCTGACACGATGCCCTCGGCAATCCACCGCTGGAAGTAGGGCAAGAGTCTGAGCCGGGTCATCCGCGGGGCGTCGCGAAACAGCGCGGTGTCGTAGAGGCCGATGTTCGCGAACGTCCTTCGCGCCGCGTCTGCGAAGACGATGCGGCCGTCGATCAACGCGAAATCGCCGGCACGGTGATAGACGGGATTGTCGACCATCACCAGGTGAACGCGCGGCGCGTTCGCGGATTCCTTCATCGCTTCCGCGCGCGGCCGCAGCGACGAGTAATCGAACGCGGTGTGGATGTCGCCGGAGACGATCAACGCCGGCCCCTCGGGAAGGAGCGGAAGCGCGGTCGCGATGCCGCCGGCTGCCTCGAGCGGCTCGGGTTCGAACGACCAGAGAATTTTCACGCCGAGCGCGGCGCCGTCGCCGAACGCCGCGACGAACCGCTCGGAGAGGTGCGCGACGTTGACGACGATCCTGCGGAAGCCGGCGCGTGCGAGCGCCTCGACCTGCCACGCGAGCAGCGGCTTCCCGCCCGCGGCGAGCAGCGGTTTCGGCGTCGCGTCGGAGAGCGGGCGCATCCGCTCGCCGCGCCCCGCGGCGAGGACCATCGCGCCGATTTCCGGACGCCGCGGCTTCAATGCGCGACGGCGCCGGCGGGCGCGCGGTCCTCGAGCTCGTCGATCAGCTCGGCGAGCGGAGCGAGCGCACCGTAGCGTGCGCACGCGGCGCGCAGATACGCGAGAACGCGCGGCATGTCGTCGAGATACGCGGCCTTTCCGTCGCGGTAGTAGAGCCGGGCGAAGATGCCGAGGACTTTCAGTTGTCGCTGCACGCCCATCCATTCGAAGTCGTTCCAGAACTCCGCGAAGTCACCGCGCACGGGAAGCCCGCGCTTGCGCGCGCGCTCCCAGTAGCGGATCGCCCAGTCGATCTGCCGCTCTTCGTCCCAGGCGACGTAGGCGTCGCGCAGCAGCGACACGAGATCGTAGGTGATCGGCCCGACGACGGCGTCCTGGAAGTCGAGCACGCCGGGATTCGGGTCGCTCACCATCAGGTTGCGCGAGTGATAGTCTCGGTGCACGTAGACGCGAGGCTCAGCGAGATTGCGGGCGACGATCAGCCGGAACGCGTCGGTCAGCGTGCGCTCCTGCGCGGGCGAGAGCGGATGGCCGAGACGCTTCGCGACGTACCAATCTGGGAAGAGCCGGAGCTCGCGCGTGAGGAGCGCGTCGTCGTAGGGCTCGAGGTGCGCGTCGTCGCGTGTCGCGGCCTGCCAGCGGATGAGCGCGTCGATCGCATCCGAGTAGAGCGCGGGCGCGGTCGACGCATCGAGCGCAGCGAGGTACGTTCGCGCGCCGAGATCGGTCAGCATCAGGAATCCGCGCTCGAGGTCGGCGGCAAGCACTGCCGGCGCATGGACGCCGGCGTCCGCGAGGAGCTTCGCCACGTGCACGTAAGGCCGGCAGTTCTCCATCGGCGGAGGCGCGTCCATCGCGATGAGCGTCGGGTGCCCGCGCCACGGCGCTTCGGGTGTGATCCGGAAGTAGCGGCGGAAGCTCGCATCGGCGGAAGCGGGCGCGAGCGTGAAACGATCGGTCCCCAACGCCCGTCTTACCCAACTCGCAACGAGCTCGAGTCGGACGTCCTGGGCGGCGCTCATCGGATATGGGGTGTAGGCGGACGGCGCGGGACGGGACAAGGGCGCCATCGACGATCGATGCACTAGAATGAATCATTTTACAACGGCTGTTCCGCGTCTTCGCACGAGCTCCCGTCGATGAGACTGCGCTTGACCCCCGCCACCGTTGCGCTTGCCGCAGCGATCGCGTCGCTGTCGGCCGCAGCGCAGTCGTTGCCGTCGGGAGCCCCGCCGGAGGAGCCGATGCCGCAGCCCGTGCTCAAAGCGGCCCCGCAGTTGACGCCGCCTCCCGTCAGCGCGCCGCGACCTCCGGGGACCGCCGCGCCCGCGACGCCCGCGATCCCGCAGCCTCGCCCGCCGTTCCAGGAAGGCGTGATCTTCCTGCGTGCCGACCGGGTCGACGGCGTCGCCGAGAAGTACATCGAGGCATCCGGAAAAGTCGAGTTGCGCACGCGTACCGACACGGTGCTTGCCGACTCGCTGCGCTACGACTTCGTCGCCGACGAGGTGTTCGCCCAGGGCAACGTGCTGATCCGCCGCGGCATCGACTGGATCACGGGGCCGGAAGCGAAGTTCAAGCGCGACACGGAGACAGGCTACTTCAAGTCGGCGCGCTTCTACATCGGTGAAAACAACTCGCGCGGGAGCGCCTCCGAGATCCGGTTCACGGGCCCCAATCACTACGAGGCCTCGGACGCCCGCTACACGACTTGCGTCGCGCCGCGCGACGACTGGTACATCAGGATGGACGAGCTCGAAGTCGATCGCGCACGTTCGATCGGCACGGGGCACGATGCGACGCTCTATTTCCTGGGCGCGCCGGTCATGTTCACGCCGTGGGCGGAGTTCCCCCTGTCGAACGAGCGCAAGTCGGGTTTCCTCACGCCGCTGTTCGGATCGTCGCAGACGCGCGGCTTCGAGTACGCGCAGCCCTACTACTTCAACCTGGCGCCCAACTACGACGCGACGTTCGCGCCGCGGGAAATGACGAAGCGCGGGCTGCAGCTCCTCGGCCAGGGGCGCTACCTCTTCGACGATTCGCAGGGCGAAATGACCGGCGAATATCTGCCGAACGATCACGTCACCGGCGAGACGCGCTGGGGCGTGTCCTGGAAGCACACGCAGCGGCTCGATGCGCTCCTTCCCGGCCTCGCCGGGTACTGGAACTACAACAAGGTTTCCGACAACACGTACTTCGCCGATCTCGCCGATCGCGTCGGCTTGACCTCGCAGACGACGCTGCCGCGCGAGGCGGGGTTCGTCTACGGCAAGGCGCCGTGGACGATCATCGCCCGCGCGCAGGAGTTCCAGACGCTGTCCGATCCGACGGTGCCCCCGGGGCCACCGCCCTACAATCGCGTTCCCCAGGTCTTCGGCGCGCTCCAGGCCGTCGACTGGAAGGGCTTTACGGTCTCGGGGACCGGCGAATACGCCGACTTCCAGAACCCGACGCTCATCACCGGTCAGCGCGCATACGTGTATCCGATCCTCTCGTGGACGATGCAGGGACCGGCTTGGTACTTCACGGCGAGCCAGGCCGTGCACGCGCGGCATTACACCCTCAACTCGCCGACACCGGACATCGCCGAGCAGACCTACGTGATCCCGATCTCCACGCTCGATGCCGGCCTCGTGTTCGAGCGCGACTGGAGCGCGTTCGGGCAGAACTTCGTTCAGACGCTCGAGCCGCGCGCCTATTACGTCTACGTCCCGTTCAAGGACCAGAGCAAGGCCCCGATCTTCGACACTGCGGTCGACGACTTCAATTTCGCGCAGCTGTACAGCCCAAACCGCTATCTCGGCAACGACCGGATCGGTGACGCGAATCAGATCACCGTGGGACTCACGTCGAGGCTCCTCGATCCGGTGTCGGGCGGCGAGCGTTTGCGCGTGCAAGTCGGCGAGCGCTTTTACTTCTACGACCAGCGCGTGACGCTGAACGAGTCGCCGCGCTCGGCAACGTCATCCGATTTCCTGATCGGCATGGAGGGACGCTTGTCGGACGTCTGGGCGATGAGCGGCCTCATGGAATACAACTTCTCTTCGGGAGAGCTCGAGCGCCTCGATGGCGGGGTCCGTTATACCCCTGCGCCGGGAAAGGCGTTCAACGCGACGTATCGCTACGCACGGCAGGAGCCGGACGCGAGCGGACTGCCAACGCAATTGAAGCAGTTCGATCTGTCGGCGCAATGGCCCGTGTCGGACTCGGTGAGCCTGATCGGCCGCTGGAACTATTCGCTGGTCGACAGCAAGACGCTCGAGGGGGTCGGCGGCATCGAGTATAATGGCGGCTGCTACGTCGTGCGTCTCGTCGGACAGCGATTGCAGACGACCACGCAGCAGTACACGACGGCGATCTACCTGCAGCTCGAGTTGAACGGCGTTGCGCGATTGGGCACCAATCCGCTCGACCTTCTCCGGCGCAGCGTCCCGGGCTATCAGCGAACCAACGACCCGACGCTGGCCCCCAGGGATCGCGACGATCTGTTCCAGGAATACTGAGGTCACACGATGTGCATACTCCATTCGGCCGCTCGCCTCCGCGCAGCGCTCGCTGCGCTGGCGCTGGCGCTGTCGACGACGGCGGCGCTCGCCCAGCGATCCGCCGCGGGCGCAACGCCAGCGCCCGGGGCGACGCCAGCCGCCGCCGCTGCTGCGGCGGCCTCCACGGCCCGCGCTGCGTCGTCCAGCGATCGCAGCGTGCTCATCGACCGGGTGGTCGCGATCGTCAACGACGAAGCGCTGACGCAGTACGACGTCACCGAGCAGACGCGCACCGCCCTTGCGCAGATGAAGCAGCAGAACGTGTCGCCCCCCGCGCCCGATGTGCTCGAGAAACAGCTGCTCGAGTACCTGATAACGCAGCGCGTGCTGCTCCAGTACGCGAAAGAGCAGGGGATCCGCGTTGACGACACGCAGGTCGAGCGCACGATCGCGCGGATCGCGCAGGACAACAAGATGACGATGGACGAGTTCAAGCAGGCAGTCGCGCGCGAAGGCCTCGATTTTTCGAAGTACCGCGAGGACATCCGCTTCGAGATGCTCAAGCAGCGGCTGCTCGAGCGCGAGGTGGATCCTCGCGTCACCGTGAGCGACGCCGAAGTCGACCTCTTCCTGGCGACGCAGGATTCGCAGGCGGGCGGCGAAGTCGAATACAGGGTCGCGCACATCCTCGTGCGCGTGCCCGAGCAGGCGACGCCCGAGCAGATCGACCAGCGCGTGAAGAGGGTCGAGGAGGCGATGCGCCAGCTGCGCTCGGGCGGTGATTTCGGCCAGGTCGCGGCAACCTTCTCGGATGCGCCCGACGCGCTGCAGGGCGGCAACCTCGGATGGCGCGCGCCCGCGCGGTTGCCGCAGATATTCCTCGATCCGCTGCGCAGCCTGAAGCCCGGGCAGTATTCGGGCGTCCTGCGCTCGGCGGCGGGCTTCCACATCGTGAAGCTGCTCGAAACGCGAAGCCGCAACGATCCGACCGTCGTCGAGCAGACCCGGGTCCGGCACATACTCATCAAGGTCAACGAGGTCAACTCGGACCTCGACGCGAAGGCGAAGATCGAGCGCATCAAGGAGCGCATCGACCTCGGCGCGACCTTCGACGAGCAGGCGAAGCTCAATTCGGAGGACGGCAGCGCGTCGAAGGGCGGCGAGCTCGGCTGGATCTCTCCGGGCGACACGGTGCCGGACTTCGAGGCGGCGATGAACCGGCTCAAGGTCGGAGAGATCTCGGGTCCGGTCAGGACGCCGTTCGGCTGGCACCTGATCGAGGTCGAGGAGCGCCGCACACAGGACGTCACGAAGGAGCGCCAGCGCGACCAGGCGCGAATCGCGCTGCGCCAGCGCAAGTCCGACGAGATGTTCCAGGACTGGGTGCGCCAGCAGCGCGACCGGACCTACGTCGAGATCAAGGCCGACGAGAAGTAGGCAGGAGCGTGACGGCGGCCGCGGCGTCAGCTCGCCCCGCCGCCGCTGCGTTCACTCCTGCGTCTGATAGACGTATGCGGCCTGCGCCACGCGGCCCGCGTCCATCTTCCTGGTTTCCGCGAGATCCTTCGGCCACTTGTCCCACCAGATCGCGCGGCTCGTCTGCTGCTCGTTTTCGAGCGAGGGTTTCTTCTCCTTCATCTCGCGGATGAAGCGCGTGTGGTCCGATTCGTAGTGGCGGGAGGGGAGCATTCCCATGTGCACGCTCCGGGGGCGGCGTTCGGGTTCGGGGAGCGAATCTTATCACCGACCCGGGATCACCTCGTTCGCTGCGGCCGGCCGGCAACGATCTCGAAGCGATAGAGCCGGCATTCGATCGCGCCGTTCCACAGCGGCGTTCGCCTCGAGGGCTTCAACCCGATCAGCTTCGGCAGCCTCGGGTCGCCGCTGAAGAGGCACGCCGTCCATCCCGCGTAGCGCTGCTTCAACGCATCGCCGAGCTTCGGATAGAGGGCCGCGAGCGAAGTTTCGTCGTCGAGGCGCACTCCATAGGGGGGATTCGCGACGAGCATGCCCGAGTGCACGGGCGCTGCGGAGTTCAGCACGTCGCCCTCGGCGATCGCGATCCAGCGGGCGACTCCGGCCGACTCCGCATTGCGCCGGCAGTGCGCGACGGCGCGCGGATCGACGTCGCTCGCGAAGATCGTCGGTGCCGACGGATCCGGCCGCACGCGATCGTGTGCGCGCTGACGGATCCGCTGCCACGTGGGGCCGTCGTACCATGCGAGTTTCTGGAATCCGAACGTGCGCTGCAATCCGGGCGCGCGGTCGGCTGCCGCGAGCGCGGCTTCGATCGCGATCGTGCCCGCGCCGCACATCGGATCGGAGAGCGGCGTAGCGGGCGTCCAGCCGGCGAGCGCGAGGATGCCGGCGGCGAGGTTCTCGCGCAGCGGCGCCGCTTCGGTGTCGCGTCGCCATCCGCGCTTGAAAAGCGCCTCGCCCGAAGTGTCGAGATAGAGCGTAGCGTCGTGCTCGGCGAGATGGCCGTAGGCTCGAACGTCGGGCCGTCTCTTGTCCACGGAAGGCCGGCTGCCGCAGTCGGCGCGAAACCGGTCGCAGATCGCATCCTTCATCCTTAGCGTCGCGAACTCGACGCTCGCGAGCGGCGAGCGGGTCGCTGCGAGGTCCACGCGCAACGTCCGCTCCGCCGTGAAATGCCGCTTCCAGTCGATGCCGTTCGCGAGCGCGTAGAGCTCGTTCTCGTTGCGGTAGCGGCCGTGCGCGACCTGCCAAAGGATGCGGCTCGCAAGCCGCGACTCGAGGTTCGCGCGGTACGCAAGCTCGATTGGCCCCGCGAATGCGACGCCGCCCTCGGCTGGCGCGACGGACTGCGCCTCCAGCGCGCCAAGTTCCGACGCGAGCGCCGCCTCGAGTCCGCGCGGACACGGCGCGAAGAAGCGCTCGGTCACCGCAGGAGCCGGCGTCGCGTCAGCACGAGCGCGACGTAGTACGCGGCGCACCCGTAGACGACGAGCACCGCGATATGCAGCAACGCGTCGGCCGGGACTTCGCCCGTCAGCAGCGGTCGCGCGAGATCGACCGCGTGCTTGAGCGGCAGCAGGTCGGCGACGGTCTGCAGCGCACCGGGCATCTGCGCAACCGGGAAGAACACGCCCGAGAGCAGCAGCCCGGGAGTCAGCACCAGCGTGAAGAAGTAGGTGAAGAAGTCGTAACTCGGCGCGAGCGCGTTCATCACGAGTCCGAACGCGCCGAACGCCAGTCCCACGAGAAAGCCGAGCGGGAGAACCCACAGCGCGAGCCACGTATGGCCATACCCCAGCGCGAGGATGACGCCGAGGATCGCGGTCGTCGACATCATCGCCTTCGTCGCCGACCAGATCCATTCGGCGAACACGACGTCGTCGAGCGAGATTGGCGCGTTGATGATCGCGTCCCACGTGCGCTGGACGTGCATGCGCGAAAACGCCGAGTACATCGCCTCGAAGCTCGATGTGAACATCGCGCTCTGGCAGACCATGCCGGTGCCGATGAACGCGATGTACTTCATGCCGCCGACCTCGGGAATGAACGAGCCGATCCCGTAGCCGAGCGCGATCATGTAGAGCAGCGGATCGGCGATGTTGCCGAGCACGCTGGCGATCGCAAGCTTGCGCCAGACGAGCTGATTGCGCTTCCAGACGGAAGTCCAGCGCAACGAGAGCTCGGGGGGATTCAGAAAGGCGGCAGGAGTCATGGGGTCGCGGCCGAAGCGGATGACGAAGGCAGAAGACGCGAGCGACGGGAGCGCCGCCGCGGCGCCGTTACTGTACACGCTTGACACGCGCGGCGCCGCTTCGTACTTTGCGCGGACAGGGGCGCCATCCGGTTCCGCGGCAGCGCCGCGAGAATGTCAACCTTGTTTACAAATCGGCTACGGCTTGCTCCAGCCTGAGGGGAGGGCTCGAACCATGGAGCGTCTCACTCGAACGCTATCGGCCGGCGTGCTCGCGGCCGCGTCGGCTGCGGCGGCGTGCATCGCGCTCGCGCAGACGCCCGCGCAGATGGAATACGACCGCCAGCAGCGCGAGTACTGGCGTCAGCAGGAGCAGCAGCGGCAGGACCAGCAGCGCCAGCAGCAGCTGATGCAGGACAACGCGCGCCGGCAGCAGGAGGAATCGAGCCGCATCAATGCGCCGCAGGGTCAGGGCGCGACGGGTCAGGCCGGAGCGGCTGCGCAGGGGGGCGGCGCGAGCCAGGCCGCGTCGGACAAAATGAGCGCAGCCCGCGCGGCTTGGGAAAAGAAGCCGCCGCTGCCGCCCGATAAGAATCCGCTGCTCGGCAGATGGACGCGTCCCGCGTCGACGCAGTCCAAGTCGTCGGATCCGTTCGCTCAGCTCGCGGCGCTGGCGAAGGGTGGCCTCTGCGAGGTTCTGTTCGGCGGCGGCGTCTTCGAGTTCAGGCCCGACAAGCTCGTTGGGATGGATCAGCACACGCCGGAGCAGGAACTCGACCGCGTCGAATATCGCGGCGACGCCAAGCACGTCGTCGTGCTGCCAAAGACCACGATCAAATTAATGGAATGGGACTTCGAGGGTCCGGACCGAATCAACTGGAAAAGCCAGAACTGCGTGCTGGTTCGCGCAGGCGCGCAGAGCGCTCAAGCCGCCGCCTCGACAGGAGCAGCCTCCGCCAAGACTACGGGAGCGGAGGCTGCCCCAACGTCGCGGCCGGCGTCCGCGTCTGCGAGCAGCGCGGGAGGAAAGCTCGATCTGGCAGTCGCAGTGCTTTCTCCCGGTTACAACGTCGCGGGTCGAAAACTCTGGGTGCTGAAGGAGGACGCGCAGGTCGCGCTGATCAAGGGCGGCGTCACGTCGACGCCGGACGCGAGCGTGCTGCAGAGCTGGATCCGCGCCTGCACGTCTCGCACGCCGCTGTGCGAGAAGGGCGCAAACGCTCTCAAAGCGTACAGTGTCGGGCTCGCAACCACCGATGCCAAGGGGCACGCGCTGACGCCGCCGCTGCCTGCAGGACGCTATTGGGTTCTGGCCGACGCGAAGGTCGCGAACAAGCGCGTCGTGTGGAACCAGCCAGTGGACGTGAAGGGCGGCGACAAGTCGCTCACCCTCGACGCGCGCAACGCAATGCCCGTAGACTGAGCAGCCGGCGTCACGCTTTCGTCGCAATGACGAATAACCGGCGGAACGGGAAGAGCGTCGTTCCGCCGGGCTCGCGCGGATACGCCTCGTGGATGCGCATCGCATACTGATCCTCGAACGCCGCACGCTCGGGCGCGTCGAGCGCATCGAGGAACTGCTTCAGCCAGCTGCCCTTGACGAACTCCTTGACCGGATTGTCGCCGGCAAGCACCTGCAGGTACTCGCATTCCCAGATGTCGACGCCGGCTGCGTGCGGCGCGAGCACCCGGTAGTAGAAGCGGGGATCGGCGACCGGGGGCGGGCGCAGCAGATGCTCGAGCTTTCCCTGCCACGGCCCGCCGCGGACGGTGTCCTCGACGAGCTTGTGCGAAGGGGCCGCCCAATTGCGCGGCATCTGCACGGCCAGAACGCCCGCCGGCGCGAGCATCCCCATGAGGCGCGGGAACAGCGCCGCATGGTCGGGGAGCCAGTGCAGGGTGGCGTTCGAGTAGATGAGATCCGCCGGCGCATCCGGCGCCCACGCTGCAACGCTCTCCTCCCGCCAGACGATTCGACTCGGCGTGCGCGCGGCCTCCTCCAGCATCGCTGCCGAATCGTCGACGCCCGTCACCGTCGCATCGGGCCAGCGCGAGGCGAGGAGGCGCGTGACGTTTCCCGCGCCGCAGCCGAGATCGTAGACGCAGCGCGGAGCCTCGAGCGCAATTCGCGACAGCAGATCGACAGCGGGTCGCAGCCTCGGCTGCGCGAATTTCAGGTATTGCTCGGGATCCCAGGCCATGATCGATGGCGCGATTATGCCGCACGGGCCACGGCACCCGGACAGAGTAGAATGATTTCGCGCACCGCGAGGATCGACGAGCGTCGAGCCTGGGGCGCGAAGTCATTTCGTTCGAGGTCTCATGAGCAGCCGACCAGTAAAGCGCAAATCGCGCTCCGTTCGCGCAGTCGAAGGGGGCGTCGTCGATCCCCCGACTCCCGTCTCGCGAAGAAGGGGCACCGGATTCAGCTTCCGCTATACCTACGCCGAATTCTCGGCCGTTGGGAGCTCGGCGCAGTTCAAGGCGAAGCGCGCCCGTTACGAGGACGGGAGGTTGACGGCCGAATCGATCGAGGGCGAACTCGATCCGGCGCTGCACGCGCGTCTGATCGACGACGTGCAGCGCTTCTTCGTCGACCAGACCGCGCTTTATCTGCGCGCCTTCGGATCGCTGTTGCTTCCATTCAACCGCGGTCCCGACTGAGCGGCCGGGGAGGCGTCCCCGGCGAGGGCGGAACTCGCATCGGGCCGCCCGCTCACTCGATGATTCGGTCCGCCCGGACGAGGAGCGTCTGCGGAAACGTGATGCCCAGCGCCTTGGCGCACTTGAGGTTCAGCACCAATTCGAAGCGCTCGGGCTGTTGGATCGGCAGGTCGGCCGGTTTCGCACCCTTCAGGATCTTGTCGACGTAGATCGCCGCGCGGCGAACGAGCTCATCGACGTCCGGCCCGTACGACATGAGGCCGCCGGCCTCGACGAAGGTGCTTTGCTCGTAGATCGCCGGGAGTCGCTGCTCCGTCGCGAATTCGACGATCCGCAAGCGCTGGCTCACGGTCAGAGGATCCGCGAGCAGAAGCAGCGCATCCGGTCGCTCGCGGTCGAGCGTCGCGAGCGCGCGCTCCAATTCGCCGGAATCCCGGATTTCGACCGATTGCACGACGAGGCCGACGGCCGGGGCTTCGCCCTCCGTCTCACGGAAGCGCGCCCGCATCCCCACGTAGTCCGGATTCCACAGGACGGCCACGGGGTGAGCCAGCTTTGGAAATATGTCCTTCAGCAGCTGCAGCCTCTTCGGGCCCGAATCGGGCGTCATCAGCGACAGGCCGGTGATGTTCCCACCCGGGCGCGCTAGGCTCGCGACGAGGCCGTCGCCGACCGGGTCGGAGCTGAGCGGCATGACGATCGGTATCGTCTTCGTCGCCTGCTTCGCGGCCAGCACCGACGGCGACGACACCGCGACGATGACATCGACTTTCGACCGCACGAGCTCGGCGGCCAACGCAGGCATTCGCTCGAGCTTTCCTTCTCCCCAACGAGCCTCGAGCCGAAAGTTCCTGCCTTCGACGTATCCGAGCTCACGAAGGCCTTTCCGGAAGTCTTCGAGGAAGCGCGAGGTGTCGTTCTCCGGCGTGACCGGTTGCAGGTAACCGATCCGAGCGACCTTCGGCTGCTGCGTTGACGCAGTGAGCGGCCGAAAGATAGCGGCTGCGCCCATTGCGACCAGGACCCGCCGTCGAGACACCATGTATCCCTCCGCTCCCTGCCCAGGCAAGCTCGCGCAGTTCGATCCGCCGGGCGGCCCGGAAGTTCCCGCGCAAACGGCGCGCGTCAATCGCGCAGCTCGCGCCCCGTGAGCTTGATGAACAGATCCTCGAGGTTCGCCGGCCGATGGAGATAGCGAACGCCGCGCGCCTGCGCGAGCGCGTCGAGCAGCGGCTGCGCATCGCTCGCATAGCAGAACGCCGTCTCTCCGGCGACTTCGACGCGCGCCGATAGCGCACGGCCCGTGCCCTCCGTCCAGGTCCGAGCGTCGTCGCCGTAGACCTCGATCACCTCGGGCTCGACATGGGTCGCGATCAGCGCTCGAGGCGTGTCGGACGCGATAAGCGTGCCGTGATCGATCACGGCGAGCCGGGTCGCGAGCCGCTCGGCCTCGTCCATGAAGTGCGTGGTGAGCAGGATCGTCTTGCCTTGCGTCAGCAACTGGCGGAGCCCGTCCCAGATCAGGTGCCGCGCCTGCGGGTCGAGGCCGGTCGTCGGCTCGTCGAGAATGAGGAGCTCGGGATCGTTGACGAGCGCCCGCGCGAGCGTCAGGCGCCGCTTCATTCCGCCCGACAGCGTGCGCAGCGCCGAACCGCCGCGCCCGGCGAGACCGGCGAAGTCGAGCAGCACGGGAATCCGCTTCGCCAGTGTTGCGCGATCGATGCCGAAATAGCGGCCATAGACCTGCAGATTCTCGGTCACCGTGAAGTCGGGATCGAGGTTGTCCTGCTGCGGGACGACGCCCACGCGGACCCGCGCCACGCGCGCCGAGCGCGGAACGGGCTCGCCGACCATCTCGATCGTACCAAAGTCGGGATCGATCAGGCCGAGGCAGCAGCGCAGCGTCGTGGTCTTTCCCGCGCCGTTTGGGCCGAGGAGCCCGAAGCATTCACCGCGCCGGATCTCGAACGACAGCCCGCGCACGACTTCGTTGTCGCCGTAGAACTTGCGCAACCCCGAGACGGCGAGCACGACGTCCCGGTCCGCGCGAGCTTTCCGCCCGGCCGTTCCGGACATGACCGCCGCGTCAGGCATCGGCGGTCAGGGCGTAACCCCGCCACAACGACGAGACGGTCCGCTGGAGCTGCGGAAGGCGGCCGTGAAAGAAGTGCCCGCAGCCGGGGAAGACGACGAGCGGGAGCTCCAGCGGGCGGGCCCACTCGAGAACGGCGGCGAGCGGCACGATGTCGTCCTCCTCGCCATGAACGACGATCGTGTCGGCCGGCACGGTCGTTCCCGCAAGGCGGGTGACGGCGGGGCCGACGAGGACGAGCCGCTCGGCCTGCACCGACTCGGCGACGCGTGTCTGGACGAACGATCCGAACGAGAACCCGGCGAGCGCGATCGGCAGCCCGTCGCCGAAACGCGAGCGCGCGTGCGCTAGCGCCGCGAGCGCGTCGGCGGTCTCGCCGACACCTTCGTCGAACCCACCTTCGGACTTTCCGACGCCGCGGAAGTTGAACCTCGTCGCGACGTAGCCCATCGCGAAGAACGTCTTGGCGAGCGTCTGTGCGACCTTGTTGTCGAGCGTGCCACCCTGCAACGGATGAGGATGCGCGACGAGCGCGATCCCTCGCGGTGGCGCCTCCGGAATGTTCAGCACGATCTCGAGCGCGCCTGCCGGGCCCGGGATCGTGAAGCGCTTCGTGAGCCTGGGCGTCAAATGCGCAGCCTCTCGACAATCTCGCCGCCGACGATGTGCTTGTCGATGATCTCGTCGATGTCGTCGCGGTCGACGTACGTGTACCAGACCCCTTCGGGGTAGACGACGATGCACGGGCCTTCGTCGCAGCGGTCGAGGCAGCCCGCCTTATTCATGCGGACCTTGCCCTCGCCGTTCAACCCGAGCTTCCTGATGCGCTCCTTCGCGTACGACTGCAGCTCGACCGAGCCGTGGTTCGCGCAGCACGCTTCGGGGGGATCGCGCTTGTTGCAGCAGAAGAAAACGTGATGCTTGTAGTAGCTCATCTCGACCGGCGCCGATGGAACGTTCGATTATAGCGGACGCATCGCAGGCGACCGGGCTCGAGCGGCGCCTCCGATATAATCGCGCGTCCCCGCCGCACCCCGGTTCCGCCACGCACCCGCCGACAGTGAGCCCCGTCCGCCGCCTTCTCCGTTACGCGCGTCCGTATCGGGGGGTATTCGGGCTCGCGATCCTCGGCATGGTGCTCGTCGCGTCGACCGACGTGATGATGCTGCGCATCGTGCAGCCGCTGCTCAACAACATCGGCACGGTCGACAAGGAGCTGACCGGTTGGCTCCCTTACGCGATCGTCGGCGTGTTCGTTCTCCGCGGCATCGGCTCGTACGCGAGCGAGTACGGCCTCGCGTGGATCGGCTCGCGCGTGGTCTACGACCTGCGCTGCGAGGCCTGCGATCACCTGTTGCGGCTGCCCACGCCTTTCTACGATCACAGCTCCGCGGGGTTCCTCCTCTCCAAGGTGACGTTCGACGCGCAGCAGATCTCGGCGACCGCGTCCGAAGCGATCACCGTCAGCATCCGCAACACGCTGACCATCGTCTTCATGCTCGGGTATCTGCTGTGGATCAACTGGAACCTGACGCTGATCGCCTTCGCCGCCTTCCCTGCGGTCGCCTATGCGCTTCGCCGCATCCGGAAACGAATGAAGAAGGTGAGCGGGATGGTTCAGGACCGCACGGGATCGCTCACCCACGCGCTCGAGGAAGCGATCGGCGCGCACCGCGTCGTCAAGATCTTCGGCGGCGAAGCCTACGAGAGCCGGCGGCTGCGCGAGGCGGCGAACCGCCTGCGGCTCGCCACCGCGAAGCAGGCGGCCACCGCCGCGCTCGGCACGCCGATCAATCAGATCATCGCGTCGATCGCCGTCGGCGCGATCCTCTATGTCGCGCTCAAGCAGACGACTGCCAGCACGTACGGCGCCGGCGACTTCATCACCTACATCTTCGCGCTGCTGCATCTGCTGACGCAGCTCAAGACGCTCACCAACGTGACGAGCGTGATCCAGCGCGGGATGACCGCGGCCGAGAGCATCTTCGCGCTGATGGACGAGCCGCCCGAAGCCGACGCGGGCAATCGTACGGTCGAGCGCGCGCGGGGGCGAATTCGCTTCGACCACGTGACGAAGCGCTATACCGAGGAAGGGCGGCCGGCGCTCAGCGATCTCGACCTCGAGATCGCGCCCGGCGAAAGCGTCGCGCTCGTCGGGCCGTCGGGAGGCGGGAAGACGACGCTCGTCAACCTGATCCCCCGCTTCTACGCGCCGAGCGCCGGACGTCTGCTGCTCGACGGCGAGGACGTCGAGACGATCCGGCTCGCCGACCTGCGGCGCCAGATCGCACTCGTGAGCCAGGAGATCGTGCTCTTCAACGATTCGATCGCCGCCAACATCGCTTACGGCGCGATGGCCGGCGCGTCGAAGGAGGCGATCGAGCACGCCGCGGACGCGGCGAATGCGCTCGAATTCATCCGTGCGCAGCCGGCGGGCTTCGAGACGGTGGTCGGCGAGCGGGGAATCCGCCTGTCCGGCGGACAGCGGCAACGCCTCGCGATCGCGCGCGCGATTCTCAAGGACGCGCCGATCCTGATCCTCGACGAGGCAACCTCTGCGCTGGACACCGAGTCCGAGCGGCTGATCCAGGCAGCGCTCGAGAAGCTGATGCGCGGCCGCACAACGATCGTCATTGCGCATCGGCTGTCGACGGTCGAGCACTGCGACCGCATCGTCGTGCTCGACGAAGGGCGAATCGTCGAGCAGGGAACGCACGCCGAGCTGCTCGCGCGCCAGGGACTCTACGCGCGGCTCCACTCGCGCCAGTTCCGCGACGAGTGAGCGAAGCAGGCGGCCGCTGCGGGCCGCCTGCTCTCCGAGGGGAAGCTCGAGCTAGGTGTTGCGGCGCGCTGCCCAGTACGTCGCGCCTTCCGGACCATAGCGCTCGGCATGCGGCTGGTCGCGGTCGAGCGCGAACGTGTCGCCGCTTTGCAGGTGGCGCACGTCGTCACCGACCGTGAGCCACATCTCGCCCTGGACTACGAGCGCGTTCACGGAGAACGGATGCGTGTGGGTATCGACTACGAGCGACGGTGCCCAGTTCCGCTCGACGACCTCGTCGGCGCCCTTCGCCCGCGCGTCGGCCGCGTACGCTTCGAATGAGGGTCGGGTCATCGGATGCTGCTCGCTCAAGCGCCGACCACCTCGAACTCGACGTTGACGTTGTTGCGCGTCGCGTGAGAGTACGGACAGATCTTTTCGTGCGCTTCCTTCGTGAGCGCCGAGAGCTCGGCCTGCGACAGCGTCTTGTCTTCGACGCGCATCATCACCGAGAGGCCGAAGCCGCCCAAGTCGCGCGGCCCGATCGACACTGCGCAGGTGACGATGGCTTTCGTCGCGTCCTTCTTCTGCGACTTCGCGACGAAGTCGAGCGCCCCGCCGAAGCAGGCGGCGTATCCGGCCGCGAACAGGTGCTCGGGCGTGGTGGTGTTCGGTTTTCCCGGGCCGCCCATCGCCTTGGGTACCGAGAGGTTGACGCCGACGGAGCCGTCGCTCGCCTGGGTATGTCCGTTGCGTCCGCCGGTTGCCGTGGCCGTTGCGGTGAAAAGTGGCTTGATCGTGTCCATGTCTGCTGTCTCCTTGGAAGGCCTGTTCAGTTTAATCCAATCGGATTCCGGGTCCGAACTGCAACGGAATCGCGATCTTGAGGGTCGCCCGGAAATAATTCCAATCGACTATTACTAATCTACCGATAGCCTGTGATTATGATGATCCCGGCCGGCGAGGCCCGGGACGGCCGTTGGTATCCTCCGGCAGGCGGGTTCGATCATCCCGGTTACCCGCATTTCATCCCTGCGGTCTTGCGGTGCGTCTCGTCGAGGTGGGCTGGAGGCGCGCCTCTCCCGTACCCTTGCCGCCTGACCCGAAGCACCAGGAAAAGAACGCGATGAGCACCGATCAGCAGAACCCCCGGGGCAGCAACGCCGCCGGCCGCGGGCAAGGCGCGGGCGCCCCCCCGCGCTCCACGACGACCCAGGAGGCGCTTCGCGAGATCCGCAGCGGAGTGTCGGCGATGTGGTGGGGATTCTTCGACTGGCTCGCGGTCGTGTCCTGGAAGATCCTGATCCTCGTCTCCTTCCTGAGCCTGATACTCGTGGGTGGAGTTTTCCACTACCCGACGCTGGTGTTTGCGCTGATCATCGCCTCTTGCATCGTCAAGGCGGTCGCAGGCGCCAAGCGCAAGGCAGAGGTGACCGCGACCGAGGCCACGAAGCGCGCCGACACCGAGCAGCTCGAGCGCACGGTGCTCGAAGCCCGGATGGAGGCGTTGCAGGCGCAGATCGAGCCCCACTTCCTGTTCAACACGCTCGCGAGCATCGACCAGCTCATACTCACCGATCCCCCGCGCGCCTCCAGGATGCAGCAGAGTCTGATCCGCTATCTGCGCTCGGCGATGCCGCAGATGCGCGACGGCAAGCGGCCGACGCTGGGTCAGCAGGTCGACCTGTGCAGCGCGTTCCTCGAGATCATGGCGGTGCGCATGGAAGGTCGGCTGCAGGCGGTCGTCAAGGTTCCGGACGGGCTCAAGTCGGCCGTCTTCCCGTCGATGATGCTGCAGACGCTCGTCGAGAACGCGATCAAGCACGGGCTCGAACCCAAGGCGGAGGGCGGGCGTCTCGAAATCGGCGCCGAGATCGTCGATGGCCGGCTGGCGGTGCACGTGCTCGACACCGGCCTCGGCTTCGCACCCAAGTCCGACGCCGGCGTCGGGCTCGCCAACATTCGCGAGCGGCTGAAGGTCTTGTACAACGGGCGCGCCGAGTTGATCATCAGCGTGCCCGCCGAAGGTGGCACCTGCGCGACGATCAACGTGCCCTACGAGATCGCTGCCGCGTGAACCGGATTGGACGAATGTCGTATGCCCTCAACAGCCGCCCCAACCGCCGTCGTCGCTGACGACGAGCGCCTGATGCGCGAACAGATCGTCGGCCGCCTGCGAGAGGCGTGGCCGGAGCTCTCGATCGTCGGCGAGGCAGTCAACGGGCGCGAAGCCGTCGCCCTGGTCCGCAGCCTCGAACCCGATATCGCTTTCCTCGACATCAGCATGCCGGAGATGGACGGGATCCAGGCCGCGCAGGCGGTGGCCGGCCAGGTGCACGTGGTCTTCGTCACTGCGCACGACGAATACGCGATCAAGGCCTTCGAGCAGGGCGCCGTCGACTATCTGCTGAAGCCGACGGAGCCCGGGCGGCTGGCGATCACGTGCGAGCGACTGCGCGAGAGGCTCAAAGGCGCTCCGGACCCGATGAACGAGCTCCTCGCGCAGCTATCGCAGCGGCTCGGAGGCGGCACCCTCAAACCGCGCGAATACATGCGCTGGGTTCAGGCGAGCGTGGGTACGACGATCCGGATGATCCCGACGAGCGACATCCTCTTCTTTCGCGCCGAGGACAAGTACACGCGCGTGCAGACAACGGGCTTCGAGGCGCTGATCCGCAAGCCGATCAAGGAGCTGATCGACGAGCTCGATCCGAGCGAATTCTGGCAGATCCACCGCGCCACCGTCGTGCGTGTCGACGCGATCGAGCAGGTGAGCCGCAACTTTCGCGGCCAGCAGATCGTCCACGTCAAGGGCAGTCCGGAGAGGCTCGAAGTGAGCCGGACGTTCAACCATCTGTTCAAGCAGATGTAGCTGCATCGCCATTTCCGGGGTGCGTCGTGCACCTCGCGGCGGACAACGGTGGCACCCTGAACGGGAATGAGTATCGTCCGCAGTCTGTTAATCGGGCTTCGATGATCCCGCCGTTGCGCTGATGCCGCCCTCCCGGTCGCCGCAGCTCGGCGCGTGCGCACGCGCCGATGGGTGGCTTGGTTCGCGCTCGGTCATATCCCCTCGAATCGGAGCCGTCATGGATTTCACGCCCGTCCTACCGGAAAACATCGCCGTCGACGAAGTCCTCCTGCATCGCTTCGCGAAGATCCATGCGCATTGCAAGTTGGCTATCCTGGCCTTCTTCACTTGCTTGGTCGTGCTGGCGACCGTCGTGACGGGCCATCTCAACGCTGTGCTGGGCTCGGGGGTGGCCACGGCGGCCGCCGTCCTCGGATTCTTCTCGGCGCGGCGCGCCGCCGCTCTGCTTCGCGAAGGAGATAGCGGGTCGGCGCGATCCGTCCTTCCGGCATCCCTTCGCGAGGCTCGATCGCCCGGTTGATGCGGGGAGGGATTATCGGGCTCGACCGACCCCCGTCTCTCGCCGTAGGTGGAATCTGCCTCGCTCATAGCACCGGGTGCCCCGTGATCAACGACGGCAGCCAGGTGGAAAAGCCCGGCACGTAGGTCACGAGATTGATCGCGATGAAGATCGCCAGGTAATACGGCCACGCGGTCTTTGTTGCCTCTCCGATCGATATGTTGCCGATCGCGCAACCGACGAACTGCACCGTGCCCACGGGGGGGTGGACCAGCCCGAGGGCGCAGTTCAGCAGCAGCATCATTCCGAACTGCACCGGGCCGACGCCCATCTGGATCGCGAGCGGAAGGAACAGCGGCGTGGTGATGAGGATGTGCGCCGCCATGTCGAGGAAGATCCCCAGCACGACCTGGATGATATTGATGTAGAGCAACATCAGCCATGGCGTGGTGGTCGCGGCGAGCAGCGCAGTCTCGATGGCGTCGGGAATCTCGAGATACGCCATCTGGTAGCGAAGCATGTTCGACACGCCGATCAGCAGCAGGATCACGCCGGTCGTCTTGGATGCCTTGGCGAGCGACTTCATCAGATTCCGTCGCGTCATCGTCCGGTAGATGAATACCGTGAGCAGAAGCGAGTAAGTCACCGCGATTGCGGCGGCCTCCGTTGCGGTCGTGATGCCCTCCATGACGCAGACGAGGATGATCGCGACAACGAACAATCCGGGGACCGAGGCGACGAAGTAGCGCAGAACGGCGTTCCAACCCGGGAACTTCTCCACGAGCGATCGGCCGTCGACGCTCTTGGGGTAGCCGAATTTCACCGCCTGCCAGTAGGCGGCGACCAGCATGCAGACCATGATCCAGAACACCGGGACGAGACCGGCGAACATCAGGTCGCCGATCGACACGCCCTTGATCACGTGGCCGCCGATCGTTCCCGCCGCCGCCTGCGCCGCGAAGGCGTAAATGATCATGTTGTGCGAAGTCGGCATCAACGCCCCGGAGAGAGACGCGTGAGTCGTGACGTTGACGGCGTAAGCGGCGCTGTATCCCTCCTTCTTCATGATGGGAATCATGACCCCGCCCATCGCCGAGGTGTCGGCGACCGGCGAGCCGGAGACCCCGCCGAAGAGCGTCGATGCCATCACGTTCGCGAGGCCGAGGCCGCCCTTCCAATGCCCGACCAGGCTGCGCGCGAACGCGACGATCTTGTCAGCGATGCCGCCGTGCAGCATCAGTTCGCCGGAGAAGATGAAGAACGGGATGGCGAGGAACGAAAAGACGTTCATGCCGGACGTCATCATCTGGATCGCGGTCTCGAACGGCAAGCCCTCGACGGCGAACGTCAACAGGCAACTCAGCCCGATCGCGAACGCGACCGGAACGCCGAGCACCAGGAAGACGACGAAGCTAAGGCTGAGAACGATCAGCTCCATGCTGGGACAACCTCCTTCCCGCGAAACAGCGCGACCAGATGCTCGATCGAGAACAGCGTGATGAATACGCCCGCGAACAGAATCGGCACGTAACGGACGGCTTCGGAGATCCCCAGCGTCGGGATCGTGCTCCCCTTTGTGGAAGTCGCCATCTCGGCACCTCCTGCGAACAGCGCAAGCGCGAAGACGATGGTGAGGAGGTAGACGACGACCTCGCACCAGAACTGGGCCCGCTCGGGCAACGCCACCACGAGCGAGTCCATCCCGATGTGCCCTGCGTCGCGCACGCCCGCCGAAGCGCCGAACATCGCTACGGATACGATGAGCAGGAGCGCCACCTGCTCGACATAGGGCGGGGCGTCGTTGAACACATAGCGCAGGACGACGCCGTACACGACGACGATCAACAGCGCCGCGAGACAGGTGCAGGCGACGACCATCGACAGGCGAAACAGCAGCGAATTCAGCGTCGTGAGCGGTCCCGTCAGCGGGTTCTTGACCGGCGTCGCCTCGGCGACCTCGAGTTCCGGGGGGCTGGCACCAAGTTCCATGTCTCGGTCTCCCTGCGGCCCCCATGGCGATCCCGTCGCCACGATGGGGCCGTTGAATGCGACGTCACGTCATTTGACGTTCACGATTTCCTGCACGATCGCCTTCATCTGCGGCGTGGTGGCGAACTTGTCCCAGACCGGCTTCTCCGCCTCGACGAAGCCCTTGCGGTCGATCTCGGAGGCCGGAATGATCTTGGCGCCGCCCTTCAAGACCGCAGCCTTCGCATCCTTCTCCTTGGCCTCCCACAGCTTCACGTAGTACGGCACGGAATCCTTCGCGGCCTTGCGGATGGCGGCCTGCTGCTCCTTGCTGAGCGTGTCCCAGACCTTCTTCGAGAAGACGAGGACTTCCGGGGGCATCGCATGCATGGTCTCGGAAAAGACGGGCGCCGCCTCGTAATGCTTGGTCTCGTCGTACGAAGGGATGTTGTTTTCCGCGGCGTCGATCAAGCCCGTCTTGAGTCCCGTGTACACCTCGGCGAACGGCATCGGCGCCGGCGACGCGCCCATCGCACCGATGATGGCGACCCACAGGTCGGAGGGCTGCACGCGCACCTTGAGGCCCTTCATGTCCGCCACCGATTTGATCGGCTTTTTCGCATACATCGAACGGGCGCCGCTTTCGTAAAAGGCGAGCGCCACGAAACCCGCGGAGTCGAACGCGGCGAGGATCTTGTCGCCCTGCGGTCCGTACATCGTCTTGCGGAAATGATCGAGGTCGCGGAAGAGGAACGGGAACGCGGGGATCATCGACTCGGGTACGATGCCGTGGAAGGCAGAGGAGTTGACGCGCACCATGTCGAGCGCGCCGATCTTCACCTGCTCGACGGTGTCCTTTTCCGAGCCGAGCGAGCTGTCGCCGAACACCTTGATCGTGTCCTTGCCGCCGGTGGCCTTCGACAGCTCGTCGCCCATGTACTTGACGGCCATGTTGGTCGGATAGTCCTTGGCGTGAACGTCCGCGGAGCGGAACGTGCGCGCGCTCGGGGCAGTTGCCGAAAGCGCGAACGCTCCGGCGACGAAGAGTACGGACAACGACTTCAGCTTGAATCTCATGCTTCCTCCCGGGGTGAAAAGTTCCGGCATTCGCCGGATCGGTTGCTATCGTGATTCGGTTGCGGCGATGCGCCTTCAGCTCTTTCGCCGGCGCTCCATCGGCGTGAAATCGATCGTTACGAACTGGCCGCCCTGAAACTGCCGGGCGACCGAGTCCAGCGGATTCGGCTGTTTCAGAATGTCCCCCGCATAGTGTTCCGCGTTCTGGCGGGGCCGGTAGCCGAGGCGCTCGCCGCTGTTGTCCCAATAGCAGCGCGCATTATCGGACACTCCCCACACCACCGTGTAGCCGACGTCGCGCACCTCGATGCATCGCATGATGAGATCGACCAGGTCCTCGGTGCCGAACCACGTGCTCAATTGCCGGAAATTCTCCGGCGGCCTGCCCATCGCCGTACCGATCCGCACCGAGATTCCCTCGATGCCGTGCTTGTCCCAGTACATGCGTGCCATCGCCTCGCCCCAGACCTTCGACAATCCGTAGAAGCCGTCGGGCCGAAACGGCGCGTCGAGCGTGAGCTTGTCTTTCACCGAATACATGCCGAACGCGTGGTTCGAGCTCGCGAAGACGATTCTCTGCACGCCGTTGCGCCGCGCCCCCTCGTAGACCTGATGGAGGGCGACGAGGTTGTTCTCGATGATCTCGGGCAAGGGGCGCTCGACGCTCGTCCCGGCGAGATGGATCAGCACGCCGACGCCGCTCAGCAGCTGGTCGACGACGCCGGGGTCGCGCAGGTCGCCGTGCATGACGTCTTCACCGGGGCGCAACGGCTCGAGCGGGTTGCGGCCTCCGGCCGAGCGCAGGTCGACGCCTCGCTTCGGAAGCTCCACGCGCAGGATGCTGCCCATGTTTCCCGCAGCGCCCGACAGTGCAACTTTGGCCATGCTGGTCATCCCTCGTACAAAGCGGCGGACATTAGGCCTCCGTCCACAGGTTCACTTCGCCCGGCGACTCTAGTCGACGATCTCTGCGAGCGCTAGAAAGAAATTGCCGCACTCGTGCCGGCGACGCTGCGTCGGTACTCCGTCGGCGTCATGCCCATCAGCACCCGGAAGCTGCGATCCAGGTGGCTGTGGTCTGCGAATCCGACCCCATGGGCGATTTGCGTCACGCACAGGCCATCTCTCAGCATCGCCTTGGCCCGCGACAGGCGCAACAGGAGCTGGTAGCGATGCGGCGTCACGCCGAGCATTGCAGCGAAGCGGCGCACCAGCTGGAATTTGTCGATGCCGGCCACGGCCGCGAGCTCGTGCAGCCTGACCCGTTCGTCGTAGTGCTCTCCGAGGTGGACGAGCGCGCGCTCGATTGCGGGCGAGCGCCGCCACAGTACGAGGACGACCTCGGGTTCCACGCTGCGGAACCTGGCCCGCTCGACCTTTGTCGACAAGTCCTCCGGCCAAGGAAGGACGACCACGATCGCGCGGGTTTCGGGAATTCGCCGGCGAGGTTCGGCTGCAGTGTCGGCGTCGAATGCGCGGGGTGCTTCGGAGAGAAGGTCGACTGTGGCGCAATCGTGCCGGAGTCGGAGCATGCGCACCGCCGACGCCGCAACTGAGCCCGCGCCAAGCATTCCGACGGCCCCGGCTCGGAGGCAATCCCATGGGTCATGGCCGCCGCTAGCCACCCGCAGCGAGGCGAACCGGTCCGCGCGCCGGAGAAGTGCGCAGCCGACGTGCGGACCGAACGAGGGCTCGCCTGAGGACACGCCCGCGGAAGCCCCGACGAGCTGCGGCAATGCGTGGTTGACCGCGCTGACCAGGTCGAACAGAAACATCGTGAATCCTCCGCGTTGCGATTGGCGGTTTCGACCGGGCGGGTACACCCTCGAGCCGCTTGTTGTTCTGACGCGAATCCTGCGTCGTTTACCTATTCTTGAAAAATGAATAAAATCGAGATAACTATCACAAATGGGTATACCAAGGAGGCAGCGTGAAGGCGCAGGCCAACCCCATGCGGCGAGGGCGGCTCAAGACGCGCCATATCGTGCTGCTCGTGCATCTGGACGAGCAGCGTTCCGTGCTCAGGGCCGCCAGGGCTTGTCATATGACCCAGCCGGGGGCATCGAAACTGCTGAGCGAACTCGAGGATTCGCTGGGCGTGCAGTTGTTCCGCAGGCTGCCACGAGGCGTCGAGCCGACTTCCTATGGCGAGGTGATGGTGAGGCGCGCCCGATCTGCGCTGGCGGAAATGGATCGCGCCCAGGAGGAGATCGCCGAACTTCGCTCGGGGTTGGCCGGCGAGGTCGCGATCGGCGCAGTGGTCAATCCGGGGACGAACCTGGTCCCGGCCGCCGCGGTCTCGCTTAAGGAGCGCCACCCGCGCGTGCTCCTGAGAATCGAGATCGACAACAGCGATGTGCTGGTACGGCGCCTTCTCAAGGCGGAGCTCGACGTCGTCGTCGCCCGCATCCCCGGCCTTCAGGAGGCCGGCGAGTTGAATTTCGAGCCGTTGGCTCGGGAGACGCATCGCCTCATCGCCCGCGCGGCGCATCCCCTTGCCTCGAGACGACGGCTCCACCTCGGCGATCTCGTGGAACAGCCTTGGATTCTCCCGCCTCGCGGCAGCCTGTTGAGAGAGAAGCTCGACTCGCTTTTCGCGCATCGCGGCTTCGGCCCGCCGCGAAACGTCGTCGAAACCGCGTCTCTGCCGGTGATCACGAGCCTCTTGCAGCGCGCCGATATCGTATCCGCGCTGCAGGCGGAGACCGTCGACCCCTACTGCAGGGCGGGTCTGCTGACGGTGCTGCCCATCGCGCTGGGGCTGGAGATGGAGCCGTTCGGCATCGTGACGCGGCGGAACCACCGGATTTCTCCCAGCGCCGAGGCGATGCTGGCCGCGCTGCGCGACGCGGCCGCGCTGAGTTATGTATCTCGCTGAAGCCTGGAGCGAATCGGCAAGCGCAACTTCTTTCTAGACGGACTCCCGTCGCGAATGTCACGATCGCCCTGACGGTCCACTCCTGACCGTGAGGGACGCGCGCCGAGAACCGCGACGTCCGCGACTCGTGTTGCCGCTCGCGAAGGTACTGCCCATGTCAGAAGAATCATCGCCGAAGCCATTGCTCATTCTCATGCACCAGCGTGACAACGTCGCCATCGTCGCCAACGATGGCGGCCTCCCCGCAGGGACCCCCTTGCCGTCCGGATTGACGCTGCGCGAACGCGTACCGCAGGGGCACAAGGTTGCGCTGGTCGACCTGCCCGAAGGCGCCGCGGTCATGCGCTACAACGTCGCGATAGGCTATGCGTTGAAGAGCATTCCTGCCGGCAGTTGGGTGCACGAGCGACTGCTCAGCATGCCGTCGGCACGCTCGCTCGACGATCTTCCGATCGCCACCGTCAAGCCGGAACCGCAGCCGCCGCTCGAGGGCTACACGTTCGAGGGGTACCGCAACCCGGACGGTTCGGTCGGCACGCGAAACATCCTGGCGATCACGCAGACGGTTCAGTGCGTGGCGGGTGTCACGGAGTTCGCGGTACAGCGCATCAAGACGGAGCTGCTCCCGAAGTTCCCCAACGTCGACGATGTCGTGGCCCTGGAGCACACCTACGGCTGTGGGGTGGCCATCGATGCGCCCGACGCCGTCGTGCCCATTCGCACTCTGCGCAACATAAGCCTGAATCCCAATTTCGGCGGCGAGGTCATGGTGATCAGCCTCGGCTGCGAGAAGCTGCAGCCCGAGCGCCTGCTTCCCCCGGGAACGATACCCATCGTCGACGAGAGCAACGTCGCGGACATCGGCGGCAGTGCCGAGGCAGTGCTCGACGTTGTCTGCCTCCAGGACGACAAGCATGTCGGCTTCATCTCGATGATCGAGTCGATCATGACGCAGGCCGAGGAGCATCTCGAGCGCCTGAATGTGCGGCGGCGGGTCACTGTCCCGGCGAGCGAGCTCGTCGTGGGCGTGCAATGCGGCGGAAGCGACGCTTTTTCCGGCGTGACGGCAAATCCGGCAGTCGGCTTCTGCACGGACTTGCTGGTGCGCGCTGGCGCGACGGTGATGTTTTCGGAGGTGACGGAAGTGCGCGACGGCATCGATCAGCTGACTTCGCGCGCGGCGACGCCGGAGGTCGCGGCGGCGATGATTCGGGAAATGGCCTGGTACGACCGCTATCTCGAAAAGGGCCGCGTCGATCGCAGCGCCAACACGACGCCCGGGAACAAGAAAGGCGGCCTGTCGAACATCGTCGAGAAAGCGATGGGCTCCATCATCAAGTCGGGCACCTCAGCCATCGCCGGAGTCCTGGCGCCCGGCGAGAAAGCGGCCCAGAAGGGTCTGATCTACGCCGCAACGCCGGCGAGCGACTTCATTTGCGGCACGCTACAGCTTGCGGCGGGCATGAACCTTCACGTCTTCACCACCGGTCGCGGAACCCCTTACGGCCTCGCTCAGGTTCCCGTCATCAAGGTCGCGACGCGCAGCGACCTCGCCCGGCGCTGGCACGACCTCATGGACGTCAACGCAGGGACGATCGCGACCGGCGAAAAGACGATTCAGGATGTGGGCTGGGAGCTCTTCCGTCTGATGCTCGAAGTCGCAAGCGGCAAGAAGACGTGCGCCGAGACGTGGAAGTTGCAGAATTCGCTCGTGCTCTTCAATCCCGCGCCGGTAACCTGACCGTCGGGAACGACCGGGTGCCGGCGAATCAGATCCCGGGCATGCCGACGAATCCCTGGAGCGCCTTGATGCGAGCGATCCAAGCACGCACGGCAGGATAGCCGTCGAGCGGTATCTCCCCTTCGGGCGCCAGCGCCACATACGGGAAGCATGCGATGTCGGCGATGGTCAGCCGATCAAGCGCGAGCCATGGGTGAGCAGCCAGACGCTCTTCGAGCACGCCGAGCCCCTTGCGTCCGAGCTCTTGCGCCTCTTCGAGGTTTCCGGGCCGCTTGAATTTGCAGATGACGCGCGCCCGGGCGAGACCATAGAGCATCTCGTTCTCCATGACGGCGAGCCATTGCATCACCTCGGCCATCCCCCGCGCATCGAGCGGCAGCCACGTTTCCCCGCCGTACTTGCGCGCGAGATAAACGAGGATCGCGAGCGAGTCCCAAAAGACGGTGCCACCGTCGTCGAGCGTCGGGACCTGGCCCCGGGGGTTGAGCTTGAGGAAGGCCGGTTGCCGCTGCTCACCCTGCCTCAGGTCGACAGGAACCCGCTCGCAGTTGAGTCCGAGCAGCGACAACAGCAATCGCACTTTGTACGCGTTGCCGGACAGTTCGAAGTCGTAGAGCTTCAACGTTTTCCTCCTTGATCAGCAGAACTCCCGCCTATCCCTTCGTCCACGCCCATCCGGTCATCCGCCAGCCGCTCGCGCCCTTCTGCAGCGCGATGGTCAACATAGAGCCGGTCTCCTTCGTCGGCTTTCCCTTGAGTTTGTACGCGTAGCTCGCGGGGACGACGACGTACGCGCGATCTCCGGCGACGTCGACGTGCCGCGGCTTGCCGAGCGTCACCTTCCCATCGGTAATGCCGTTCTTCTTCGCGTCCGCGTCGAAGTCGTTCGCCCAGGCCGCACACGCCCCCGGACCGTGCCACTCGTGCGGCGGAAACTCGTCGACGATCGACGTCTGCTCAGCGCACGCCGCCAAGGCGCTCTTCACATCGCCCTTGTTGAAGCCGTCGACGAACTGCTTCACGGACGCCATCACGTCGTCCTTGTCGGCCGCGAAGGCGGGCGCCGCCGCAAGCAGCGCGGCGAAAAGTGCGACAGAGACCCTACGCATCATCAACTCTCCCCTGTTTTTGAATGGACCCCCCGGGTCATTCTACCCGGGCCGGGGTGTATATATGCAAAGCCCGCCGCAGCTATGCGGCAGCGGTGAAGGAGTTGCCATGGCTTCGAGGTCAACGGAAACCTCGATTGCAAGACGTCAGCGCGGAGCGGGCGCCTTCCGCCTCTTCCGCGCGACGCTCTTCCACCGCCGGTGCACCCAGTACCACTGTTCGGGGCGCGCGAGGATCAGCCTCTCCAGCGCGGCGTTGTAGGCGCGCGTGTTGAGGCGGATCGCCTCGTTCGAATTCTCCGAATCCACCGGCACGAGCGGCTCGCTGAAGCGCAGCACGTGCCGGCCGTCGGGCTCGCGCCAGCTCGTAGCCGGCATCACCGGTGCTCCCGTGGCCAGCGCGATGATCGCGAGGCTCTTGAAAGTCCACGCGGGATGCCCGAAGAAATCGACCTCGATGCCGTCGGGGGGGCCGGCGTGCTGATCGAACGGAAACACGATCACGTCGCCCTTTGCCAGCAGCTCGAGGATGCGGTCGAGCGAGCCGCGCTTTCCGATCACGCCGAAACCGCCTTTCTCGAAGCGCCTCGTCACGAGCACGTCGAGCCAGCGCGGCTTGATCGCACGGCGGACGAAGTGGAAGCGTCCGCGCACTTCAGGGTAGTTGGCGATCCCGGCGATCGTCGCGACTTCCCAGTTGCCGAAATGCCCGGTGAGGACGAGCACGCCCCTGCCTCGCCGGAACGCAGAAATGAACGCGTCGATGTTCTCGACGCGAACGAGCGCCGACTTCTTTTCGGCGGAGAGCCAGCGGAATTTGAGAAACTCGCCGGCGAGCTGGCAGAGGTGAGCGTAATGCGCCTGGGCGAGTGTGACGATCTCGGCCTCGGGGAGCGTGTCGGCGTAGACCCGCCGCAAGTTCGCGAGCACGATCGCGCGGCGGAGCGGCAGCAGGTGGTAGAGGAGTCGTCCGAAAAGCGGCACGACGATCGGCGCGGGCTGCGCGAGCGCGACCGCCGAGGCGCTCAGGCGATCGTGGGTGAGCGAGAGCGCGATCGACGCGATGCGGTGCCGGCCGAGCACGTCCGCCGCGAGCGGCGAGCACACGACACGCGGCGCGCCGTAGTTGTCGGTCGCGACCGAGAAATCCGCCGCGACGATCTCGCCCGAGGCGGCTTCGCGCGGAAACAGCTTGAGGCACGCCTCCTTCGCGGCAAAGCGGGCGGCCAGGCTCGCCGCGCGCCCGGGGCCCTCGCCGGCCTCCGAAAGCTCGGTTGCCGAGTACAGCTTGGCGAGATCCGCAGCGGGGGTCGCGGCGAGCAGGCGCTCGACGCGCGCGATCTCGACCGAGTCTATGCCGCAGCGGGCACCGGGCGCGGAGGCTTCGGCCATCGCGTTTGACGGGCCTCGATTCGTGCGACAGGAGGCCGCTCTAGCGTCCGCGAATCACGAGCGCGGCGGCGGTTCCCGCGAAGCCGCGGCAGAGGACCACTGCGATGTCGCTCGTCGGCGTTCGCGCCGCCGCGGCCGCCGAGACGCCGGCGCACGCCGGATCGATGGCGGCGAGATTCGCGATGCCGGGCACTTCGTTGCGCGCGAGCGCAGCGAAGGCGATCACCGCTTCGATGATTCCCGCAGCGGCGATCGTGTGCCCGATCGCCCACTTGAAACCCGTCACAGGCGGCATCGCCGCACCGAAGACAGTGCGCAACGCCTGCGCCTCCGAGCGATCGGACTGCGGGGTTCCATTGGCATGGGCCACGACCATTCCGACATCGGCGGTGTCGATCCCCGCGTCTTCGAGCGCCTGGCCGATCGCGCGCACGAGCCCGTCGCCATCGTCGCGAATCGCCGCGAGACCGACCGCCTCGCACGCATAACCGCCGCCCAGCACTTCGCCGATGACGGTCGCGTTGCGCGCTTTCGCGGAGGATTCGGTCTCCAGCACCAGCGCGCCGGCGCCCTCGCCGAACAGGCTTCCGTCGTGGCGAACGTCGAACGGGTAGAGCATGTCCGACGCGATCAAGCCTAGGCGCTGATAGTAGAGGACCATCTGCGGCTCGATCGGGGTTTCGTGGCCGACCGCGACCGCGCGGTCCGCCTCGCCGGTGCGCAGCGCCTCGAGCGCCTCGATGACGGCGAGCGTGCCGCCGACGCTGTGGTTGGTGATGCACGCGTTTGCGCCTTTGAGCCCGTGCCTGATTCCGATGTGGCCCAGCACGTTGTTCGGCAGCGTGCGCAGCAGCCACATCGGATTCACGGTGTCGGAGAGCTCGCGCCCGAACGCCGGCAGCTCGCCGTGCGCCGAGGCGAGCAGCGGGAAGTAGTCGTACTGGTTTTCGTAGTTGCCGCCGCCCGAGCCCGCATAGACGCCGGTGCGATCGCTGTACGTCGCCGCCGCGCCTTCGTCCAGCGTGCCGCGGTGCTCGATGATGCCGGAGCGCTCGATTGCCTTCCCCGCGGCGTAGAGGCCGACCAGATCGGTGCGCCTGATCAGCTTGTGGAGCTTGCGGTCCTCGACCATCGCGCGCGGGTTGAAGTCGGGGATCTCGGCCGCAAGGCGGCACGGCCAGCCGGTCGTGTCCCATAGCCTGATCGGTGCGATTGCCGAGCGGCCGGCGCGTATCGCGTCGAGTATCGCCTCGGGCGTGGCTCCCGCCGCGCAGACCGCGCCGGTTCCCGTGACGACGATCCGGTCGGCGGGCGTCATTCGTCGCGCTCCGCCGTCTCAGCCGCGCGCGGGGGCACCGTCGACCTCCTCGGGATTGCGCACGACCACGCAGCTGTTCGAGCCGCCGAAGCCGAACGAATTCGACATCGCGACGCGGATCCTCTGCCGGCGCGGCGCACCCGTGACGAAATTCAGATCGCAGTCGGGATCGCGGACAACGAGATTCGCGCTGATCGGCATCTCGCCGCGCTGGACGGCAAGCGCGCACACGGCAAGCTCGACCGCGCCGGCCGCTGCGATCAGGTGCCCCATCGTGCTCTTCGTCGAGCTCACGTTGACGCGCATCACGTCGTCGCCGAACACCGCGTGTGTGGCCGCGGTCTCGCTGCGGTCGTTCATGCCGGTGGACGTGCCGTGGGCGTTGAGGTAATCGACGTCGCTCGTCGTTGCACCCGCGTCGGCGAGCGCGGCGCGCATGGCCTGAATGGGGCCGTCGCCGTCGGGCGGAGAGTCGGTGATCCGGTACGACGACAGCGAATTGCCGTCACCGGCGAGCTCGGCGTAAATCCGTGCGCCGCGCCGGCGCGCGGAGTCCCATTCCTCGAGCACGAGAAAGCCCGCGCCTTCGCCGAGCAGGAAGCCGTTGCGCGTCGCGTCGAACGGGCGGCTCGCGCGTTGCGGGGTGTCGTTGTCGGGCGATAGCGCCGAGAGCAGGCAGAATCCCGAAAGCCCGATCGGACTGATCATCGAGTCGAAGCCGCCCGCGAGCGCGCAATCGACGGCACCCCGGCGAATGAGCTTCAACGCCGTGCCGATCGCCTGCCCTCCCGATGCGCACGCGGTGTGCACGGAAGTCGCGTACCCCTGGATCCCGTAGCGGCGCGTAAGGAGCGAGATGCCGGCAGTTGACTGGCTGCGGCAGAACACCATTGGATCGTTGGCGGCGTCGTCGGTCAGCAACCGATCCGCGTGCAGCTCGCCGTCGGCGGCGCAGTGCGCGTAAGTCGTCGCGAGATCGGCGAATTCGGACGTCATCATCCCGGCGCCGACCGCGCAGCCCCAGCGCGCGCCGTTCTCCGCGGTCGGCCGGATTCCCGCGTCATGGAACGCCTGCTCGGCCGCCACCAGCATGAAGCGGTGCGAGCGGTTCGTGTACTTGAGGAGCTTGCGATCGTCGACGAGCTCGTCGCGAAAGCCCTTCACCTCCGCGGCGATGCGCACGGGGAATCCGCTCGCGTCGAATCCGGCGATCGGCGCGCCTCCGCTGCGACCGGCGAGCAGCGAATCCCACGTCGATGCCACATCGTTGCCGACGGGGGTGACGAGGCCGATCCCGGTGATCGCGACGCGCCGGCGCTTCCTCGCAGTCGTGTTCATCGTGCACCTCTCGCGGCGACGTCGAGTCGCGCGGTGGCGGCGGTCTTGCCGTCGAGACGCGCGGCGAGCTTGATCGTCGCGGTGTCGGGGCCGGTGGGCGAGAGCGCTGCGTCCATTTCGAGCGTCGAGCCCGGCGGCATGAAGGCGCGCATCTTCACGTGCGTCATCCGCGCCGGCACCGGCTCGCTGTCCGCTGGCCAGTGCGGGGCCTCGCGAGCGAGATCGAGCGCGAGGGCGATTTGTGAATCGAGGAGCAGTGTTGCCGGGAACACCGGTCGGCGCGGGAAGTGGTCGCCGAAGAACGGCGCGGATTCGGGAACGTGGAGCGTTGCCCTCGCCGAGCGTCCGGTCTCGCCGCCCGTGCGGACGACGCGCGGCGGCGTCACTCCGCGGAACGCGCCGGGCGTGGCGCCCGGCCCGCGTATCAGCTCGAGCCGCGCAGCGAGCGCCTCGGGCGCGTCGAAGTCCGCGACGGGGAGCATTGGTCCGAGGCAGTGGATCAGCTCGATCACGATTGCACCGCGCACCTCGGCGCGACCGGAATAAGCGACCGCCTCGTCGTCGCAGCTTTCAATGTCCACGGCGAGTTCGAGCGCATCGCCGGGAGCGACATCGCCGTGAAAGCGCGTCTCGGTGGCGAGCGCCGCGACGGGTCGTCCGCGGAATCCGATGTGCTCCATCGACACCCACGCTGCGAGCTGCCCGACCGCCTCCGCGACGAGGCACGACGGGAATGCGGCGATGCCCGCCGGCACGTCGTAGCGGCCGACCGCGCGCCGCCCGGGCTCGAACTCGATGATCCGATCGACGAACGAGAACGCAGCGAAGTGATCGGACATGGGTGCGCAGTCGAGGGGCCGGCGTTCGTGACGTCGGAGGGCGAGCCGCCGGTCACCTCAAGCGGCCGGCTGCGCCTGGCGCTGCGCGAGGACGACGAGCTTGCAAAACGTCTCGACGGTGAACAGTCGCGGGATGTCCTTCACTTTGGTCGGGGTCTTGAAGCGCTCGGCAGGCACCTCGGAAAGGTAGGCACGGAGCTGCCTGAATCCGACGTCGGTGACGATGCCGTTCTGCTCGAACTCGCTTTCCGTGAGCGCGCCGCGCGCGTTCTCGACGATCTTGCCGCGCGGGATCTTGATCTTGAACGCGCGCTCGAGGCGGAACACGATGTCGAGAAAGTCGATCGACTCGGCGTTCAGGTCGTCGATCAGTGACGCCTGCGGCGTGACCTCGTCCTCCTCGCAACCGAGCGCGTCGGCGACCGTCGCCGCGACCGTCGGATAGACCTTGTCGATTTCTTCCTTGGTAATTTCAGCTTGTGCCATGTTGAGGGCTCCGGTCACTCCATCTTGAATCCGCCGTCGATGCTCCACACCTGCCCCGTCACGTAGTCGGCGTACGACGAGGCGAGGAACCACACTGCGTACGCGACCTCCTCAGGTTGCCCGTAGCGTCTGAGCAGAATGCGCGACTTGACGTCGGCACCCGACTCTTCGCGCACGTCCTCCGACATTTCGGTCTCGATGACGCCCGGCGCGACGCAGTTTACGTTGATCTTTCGCGGGGCGAGCTCGACCGCGAGCGAGCGGGTGAAAGCGTTGATCGCGCCCTTGCTCGCGGCGTAATTGGTCTGGCCGCGGCCGCCCTTCTCGCCGGACACCGAGCTGATGTTGACGATGCGGCCGGCGCGCTGCGCGATCATGTACGGCACAACGGCGCGCGTTACATTGAAGACGCCGGTGACGTTGGTGTCGAGCACGACTGCGACGTCCTCGTCCTCGAACGCGGACAGCGGATTGTCGCGGATCGTGCCTGCGTTGTTGACGAGGATGTCGATGCGTCCGCAGCGCTCGGCGATGGTCTCGGCGGCCGCGGCGCACGCTTTGGAGTCGCGGACGTCGACCCGCGCCGCGGCAATCGTGTGCCCTCCCGCGCGACCCGCAGCGATCACAGCGTCGGCGGCGGCGGCATCGCGATAGAGAAACGTCACGTCCGCGCCTTCGGCGGCGAGCAGCAGCGTGATCGCGCGCCCGATCCCCCGGCTGCCGCCGGTGACGATCACCGTCTTGCCCGCGATTCCAGCGTCGATCATCGGTTCGCCCCGCTCTAGCCCGAGATCGCGAAGCCGCCGTCGACCACGAGCGTGTGCCCGTTGATCATCGCCGCTTCCGGTAGGCAGAGAAGGTAGATCGCATCGGCAACGGCGTCCGTGGTGAGCCTGGTGCCGGCGGGGTTGCGCCGCGCGAAGTCGGCGAGCAGCTCCTCGCGATTGGGGAAATAGGCGAGGGCATCGGTGTCGACGACCCCGGCGCTCACCACGTTAACGCGGATTCCGCGCGGACCCAGCTCCTGCGCGAGCGCGCGCGCGAGCGATTCGAGCGCAGCCTTCGATGCGCCTATGAACCCGTAGCCCGGCATCGCCCGCTGCGCGCCAAGAGACGACAACGCGACCACGCGCGCGCCTTCCGCCATCAGCGGCAGCGCGCGCTGCACGAGCAGATTCAGCGCGAGCGCGTTGGTCTCCATGCACCAGCGAAAGTGCTTCAGCGTCATTTCGACGGTCGGCTTGAGCACGCCGGACGCCGCGTTGCTCACGAGAATATCGAGGCGCTCGAAGTGCTTGCCGAACTCGGCGAAGATCTCGTCGACCGAATCGGGGACGCCCACGCTGCCCTGGATCGCGACGGCCCGGCGCCCCAGCGCGCGAATCTCGGCGCAGAGCGCGTCCGCTTGATCGGCACTGTTGTAGTAATTCGCCGCGACGTCGCAACCGGCGCGCGCGAGCTTGAGCGCGGTCGCCCGCCCGATGCCTCGCGCGGCACCGGTGACGAGCGCGACTTTGCCGGCCAACGCCGCAGACATCATGGGTGCCGTTTCCCGAAAACCGCCATTTTAACCTGTCCGTCAAGGCGGCCCGACCTGAGCACGCCTCGCGCGGAGCAGCCGTTGAGCCTCGAGTGTCCAGTGCTTCTTGACGCTGTACCAGACGTCGGCCGCCCACAGCGTAGCGTACCCCGCGCGCTCGCCCGGGCGCTCCGAGTCGGGCTGGTCCGGGGTGTATGCGTCGATCCAGGCACGCGCGACGGGATCGCCGGCGAGAGGTCCCGTGATCGGCACCGTGAGGTGGTTGTAGACGAACGGCAGCGGAACGCTGCGGACTGCCGCTGTGCCGTTGTGCCGGAACTCCGTGGTCGCGTTGATTCCCGGAAGCGTCCACGCGAGGGAGTCGAGCCCGACCGAGAAGCCGGTGAACTCGGCGACGCTGTCCGGGATCGTGTGCACTTTGTCGGCCATGCTCCACTGGTTGGGGAGCAGCAGCGCGGCGCCACCTGCCGCGACGACCGAGACATATGAAAGCGTGAGGCCGACCACCGGCTGCTCGGCGCCCGTCAGCGGGTCCACGATCGTCGTGCGGGGGAGCGCCTGTCCGGCATAGGGATCCCAGACGGGGACCTCCGGGGCGTAGCGGCCCGCGAGCTCGTAGAGCACCTTGATCGCCTGGATTCCTCCCTGGCTGTGGCCGATCATCATCGGCCGCATGCCGTCGCGCTCGTAGTACCACGCGAGGAGCCCCGCGATCTTCGCGCTGTCCTCGTAGGGACTCATCGACCAGCTTCGATCGCCCGGGCTCCGGATGCTCATCTCGGGGTAGCCCATGCCGACGAGAAAGCGCCCGGTGGAGGCCATGATGCGATCGGTGAAGGCAACGCCGCCGTGCAGCAGCACAATGCGAGGCGCCGGCGCGCGGGACAGCGTCGCCGCGACGTCGTTTTCGGAGACGTGCTCGGGGTCGAGCGCAAGGATTCGCTCTTCGAGGGCCGGATCGATCGCGAGCGAGCGCAGCACGCTCTGTGGCGCGGGAGGAGCCGAGGTAGCGGGCGGCGCTGCGTCTGCGCGCGCCGTGCAGCCGAGGACCGCCAGCGTGGCGATCGCGAGCGCGAGCCTTCGGCCACTCGCTCGCGCAACGATGTGCGTCCCGAGGAGACTTCTCATCGGCATCCTGCACTCAATCCACGGACCCGCTCGATGATCGCGGAGCCGATGGCATCGACGGTCTGCGCCGTGAACGCCGTGGTCCGGTAGGAGATCCCCGCCTGCAGGACGCCCGCGCGCGTCGTGACCGCGACGACGAGCGGCGCGAGCGGGCCCGTCGATACTGCGCGCACGTATTCGGGAGGCGGCGTGGTTCCGCCTGCCTCCTTCCACAACGGCTCGACGTTCACCATCGTCACCGCGCCCCACGTCGGATAGTGCTTCGCGTGAAAGCCCTGTTGCTGCGCGAGGGACAGAAAGCGCCACACGGCGCCGATCGCGCCGATCGCGATCAGTGTCTGCATGTAGAGCTTCTCGCTCTTGACGCGTGCGGTCTCCGCGTGAATGTCGCGGGCGAGCGCTTCGAGCTCGATCCCCGGCGGCAGCGGATGTCCGACCCGGAACGAGCTCAGGAACTGCCCGAACGTCGTCACCGCGTCGTAGCCGAAGTCGTGCCGCACATTGACGATTGACGCGACCGCGAGCTCGCGCCGGCGCTGCCCCGCCGGACGCTCACCGACGACGGGCTCGAGCGCCAGCAGCAGGATCGCCATCAGCAGGTCGTTGACGGTGACGCTCCACGCCTTCGCGGCGCGCGCGAGCGCGGCGAATTCCTGCACGTCGAGCCGGTAGCACGCGAAGCCGTTGCGCGGGTCCGCGCCGCCGGGGTAGCGCGCCCGAATCGAGCGCCGGGCGCTCGCGGCCATGTCGCCGATTCGGCGAAGGCCGCGGAGCGCAGCGCCCGGAAACCGGCGGAACAGGCGGCCCGCGGTGGCCGGGTACCGCCGTAGCGGCGCACGCGCGCAAGCCCGACCGTTCCCCTCGTAAGCGGCCCACAGGCCATGCATCAGGATAACGATCGAGTCGGCCGCGGCGACGACATGATCGTAGGTGAGCGCAAGAATGAACGAAGTCCCGGCGTCGATTGCGATGAAACGGAACGGATTGAACGAGCCTTCATCGGGAAATCGCATGTTCAGCTCGCGCTCGATCTCGCGCCGCAGCGCCTCCAGCGGGTCGTCGCCGCCCGCCACGACAGCGAGCGGACTGCGCGCCGGTCCTCCGGCATACTCGAAGCGCTTGCGCTTCGCGTCCAGCACGAGGCCCGTTAGGCCGAGCGCCTCGCACTCGGCGTCGATCACCGCCGACAGGCGCGCCGCGTCGAGCGGGCGATCGATGCGCATCGCATGGACGGCGTTATAGGGGTGCAGCGCTCGCCAGCGCAGCATCGCTGCCTGGAACAGGTTGAGCCGCCCTTTCACTGCGTGACGCGTGCCGCATCCAGTCGTCGCCGTGCGCTCAGGCACCAGTTCTTCTTGACGCTGTACCAGATGTCGGCTGCGTGAATGAGGTTGGTCGTGTCGAGACCGGGCTCCACCGGGACCGCCGCCAACGTGCCGGGGACGTAAGCGTCGATCCACGCCCGCGTAGCCGCGTTCGTGGCGAGATGCTCGGCGAGCGGCAGCCCGATGTGCGTATAGGTTCCGGGAAGCGTGACGTTGCGCACCGTTGCCGTGCCGATCGCCGTGTAGGGCTCGGAGCTGCCGAAGTGGCCGGCGACCAGGTCCCAGTCGAGGGAAAAACCGGTGAAGTCGTCGACGCTGTCCGGAATCCGCGAGAGGCGCGAGAGCATCGACCATTGCCCGAGGAGGAGCCGCGGCAGCTTGCCCGTCGCGATCGCCGCCGCGTAGCGCATCCGCAAGCCGACGACCGGCTGGATGCTCCCACTGACCGGATCGACGATCGCCGTACGCGGCTCCGGGCGATCGGTGAGCGGATTCCATACGTGGATCGCGCCGGAGAACGCGCCGGCGAGGTCGTAGAGCACGCGGATCGCGAGCATTCCACCCTGGCTGTGCCCGATCAGCACCGGCCGCATTCCCTCGGTCTCGTAGTACCACGCCACCATGCCCGCGAGGCGCTCGCTGTCGGTGAAGCTGCTCTGCGAGTAGCGTCCGTCGCGCGGATTCCTGATCCTGTCGGCGGGATAGCCCATCGCGATCAGGAACTCGGCGAAGGGATCCATATTGACGATCGGAAAGCTGCCCTCGAGCAGGATGATCCGCGGCGCGGGGACGCGCGCGAGCACCTCGGTGACGTCGCGTGCGCTGATCCGGCCCGGATCGAGCGCGTCCAGACGGCGGACGATCCCGGGGTCGACGTCGAGAGTGTGCGTCGCTCCCGCGGGTGACTGGGCGCGTGCGGAAGTCGCGGTGGCGGCGATCGTCGCGGCTGTGAAGGCGACGACCGACAAGGCCCGCGCTAGTGCGTCGAGGAAGCACGCGTACGCGCCGAACCGGGGCCTCAGCCTTGCGGCGGCCGCCGCCGCGGGAGGAATCGCCCCGACGTTCGCAGATAGCGCGCGTAGGCGTCGCCGTGCACCGCGAGCAGGTGGCGCTCCTCGCTGCGTGCCTTCGCGTTCATCATCGCGAAGTGGATCGCAGCGACCGCGAGCATGGGCGGCGTGGGGACGATCGCGACCGAGCACAGCATTAGCAGGATGCTGAACGCGTAGATCGGATGCCGAAGGTAGGCGAAGAAGCCGTCGGTGATGAGCGGAGCCCGGGTCGCGACGCCGACGTCCATACGCCAGTCGCTGCCCATCCGCTTCCAGCACCTGATCGTCGCGGCGAGCGCCGCGACGGCGACGAGCGCCGCGATCCAGCGCAGCGCGCGATACGCGGGCTCGCTTGTTGCGAAGGCCGGGAGCTCGGCGACCTTTGCCGAGTGCGCCAGTGTCGCCCACGGAATGCCGATCCACGCCGCGACGAGCGCCACCCAGACGATCCAGTTGAGGTTGAAGCGCTCGAAGCGCTGTTCCCCGTCGCTGCCGCGCTTCCTCCGCAGTGCGCGGCGCACGCGGACGATCATGACGCCGACACCGATCCAGTAGCAAAGAAGCGTGGCAGTCAGCGCCGCGAGGGGCATGTCTTGCATCGCGTTCGAGAGGGTCTGGGCGCACGAAGGCGTCGCGAACGTAGGAGAAGAGCACTGTGTCACCCCGACCGGGAGGTCGGCGCACCCTCAATTATGCCAGCGTCGTGCCGGAGTTGCCGCGCGGGCGGCCATCGGGGCCTCCGATATAATCGCGGGCCAAGGAAGCGGCGACTTCGGTGGGCTTCCGCTTTCCCGGATCACCTCGCCAGATGCTCGATCGTCGCTCTCTCGCCCGCGCCGCCGGGGGCTTTCCTACCGCCGCGACGACCGCTCCGCGGTGGTCTCGCGCAGCCGCCGAGGACGTCGTTCGCTGGCTGGTCGTCGTCCTGGGGTTGTCGATCCCCGTGTCGGTGGTCGCCGACAACGTCCTGCTCTCGATCATCGGTGGCGCCTGGATTTTCGGCGGCGGGTATCGAGAGAAGCTCGACGCGATCCGCGCGAATCCGGTGGCGCTTGCGGCGATCGCGCTCTTCGCGCTCTACCTCGCGGGGACGCTCTACTCGGTCGGCAGCGATTCGGACGTGCTGATGACCGTCTCGAAGGGGGCGCGCCTGCTGCTGATCCCGGCCCTGATTCCGCTGATGCGAGACGTTCGGTGGCGGCGGCGGGGTCTCGCCGCGTTCCAGGCGTCGATGATTGTCACGCTGGTCATCTCGTATCTCATCTGGTCCGGCGTGATGCCACCCACCGTGCTGCTCAAGGGGACGCCGGACGATCCGGTCGCTTTCAAGGCGCACATCACGCACAACGTCTTCATGGCGTTCACCGCCTTCCTGTTCGCGCTCGCGGCCGTCGATGCGAGAACACGCCGCGCGCGGATCGTGCTGGGACTGCTCTGCACGGCTGCTGTCGTCAACGTGCTGGTCATGGTTCCCGGACGCACCGGCCATATCGTGTTCGCCGTGCTGTTCGCCTACTTCCTCTATCGGCAGTTCGGCGCCAAGGGGTTCGCGCTCGCGATCGGCGCGCTCGCCGCGCTGGCCGTCGTCGTGTTCCTGTCTCCCGACACGATGCTGCACAAGCGAATCACGCTCGCCGACGACGAGTTGCAGCAGTGGCGCTCGGGCGCCCCTCCCGATCTCCGGAACTCGGTCGGATTGCGGCTCGAGATGCTGCGCAACACGATCGAGGTGATTCGCGACAACCCGATACTCGGGGTGGGCACCGGAGGGTTCGGCAAGGCGTACGCGGAGCTCGCGAACCGGACCGGCGACACGCTCACCAAGAATCCGCACAACGAGTTCCTGATGATCGTCGCGCAGTTCGGCCTGGCGGGATTCGTCGTGCTCGTCTGCGTGTTCGGGACGCAATGGTGGGCGGCGGCGCGCCTCCCCGAGCGCTCCGATCAGACGGCGGCGCGAGCGCTGGTCATCACGATGGTCGTCGCGAGCGTTCTCTCCTCGACGCTCATCGATCACGCGGAAGGTGTCTTCTTCGTCTACATGAGCGCGCTGCTGTTCGCGGGCTACGAAGGCTTGCCGGCGCGCCGCCGGCAATGAGCTCGCCGAAATCGGTCCTCGTCGTTTCGCTGCGCTATTTCGGCGATCTGCTGCTCACGACACCGCTCATCCGCGCGATCGCGCGCGGGTTCGATGGCGCAGGGGTCGACGTGTTGATCACCGAGGGCGCCGCCCCCATGCTCGAAGGCAACCCGGACGTGAGGAGCATCCTCACCGTCTCGCCGCGGCCGACCTTCGCCGAGAATGCGGCGCTCGTGCGGCGCCTGTGGCGCCGCTACGATCTCGCGGTGATCGCCGAAACCGGCGACCGCCCCCATCTCTACGGCCTCTTCGCGGCGTCGGAGCGCGCCGGACTCGTCCCGCCGGAACCGTCGGCGCGCTGGTGGAAGGCGGCGCTACTCGGTCGAAGCGTCGTGTTCGCGCGACACGAGCGGCGGATCGACGCCTATCGGCGCCTCGCCGAGTCGCTGGGGCTGCCGTTCGTCGCGCAACCGGTCGTGCCAACGGCGGGCGGCACGGCCGCCGAATGGAGGGCGCATCTCGGACTCGAAGACGCGCGCGATGCGTACGCGGTCGTCAACGTCGCGCCGCGCTTTCGCTACAAGCGCTGGCACGTGCGAGGCTGGTGCGCGCTCCTCGAGTGGCTGCACGCGCGCGGAATGCGGATCGTCGTCTCGGGCGGAGATGCGCCCGGGGAGCGCGCATACGTGCGCGAGCTCCTCGCCGAGAGCGCGGTGCCGACGATCGACGCCGGCGGCCGCCTGGGGTTCGGCGAGACCGCCGATCTGCTGCGGGGTGCCTCGCTCTACGTCGGGCCGGACACGGCGACCTCGCACCTCGCCGCCGCGTGCGGAACGCCATCGGTGGTGCTGTTCGGCCCGACCGATCCGCGGATCTGGGGTCCGATCCCGCGCGGCGGGCTCGCCACGCGCTACATTGCGGTCGCCGCGTCACAACGGCGCGGCAACGTGCTGCTGCTGCAGGAGCCCTCGCTCTCGTGCGTGCCGTGCCAGCGCGAAGGCTGCGAGCGCCATCGCGAGAGCTTCAGCGCCTGCCTCGACGCGCTTCCCGCGACCTCCGTGATCGAGGCGGCGCAGACGCTTCTCAGCCGATCCGGCGCTTCAGCGCGGACCTGATCCGGTCGAGCGCGAGCCCCGGCGACGGCCGCGGCTCCGCGACGACGACGCCCGTTTCGCCCGGCGGCACGGCTTGCCCGCGCCGCAGCCAGCGGCGATCGAAGGCCGATTGCGCGATTCCCCATTTCATCAGGAACTGGCGGCCGCCGTCGTTCTTGCGGATCCTCGCCGTCGACACCTTCGCGAAGTGATAGAAGAGGCTCGAGCCGACACCGACGAAGACGCGGCAGCCTGCGTGCCACAGCTTCATCGCGAAATCGTTGTCGCTCCCCATGCCCGGCGAGAACTCGACGCTGTAGCCGCCGATCTCGTGCCATGCGGCACGTGTCACGAGCGTGGGCGGCCATGTCGCGCCGAGCCAATCGCCGCGGACGAGCGCGGGTGCCTGCCGTGCGAATCCGCCGAGGTCGAAGCGCTCCGGATCGCGCCCGAGATCGGCGACCACGACGCAGGCGTTTCCGGTCGCCTCGGGCTCGACCATCGTCCCGGACAGCATGAACAGGCGGTGGCGGGCCACGCGCGCGAGCGCTGCGTCCAGCGCGACGTCCCAGCCCGGCGCCGCGACCATGTCGTCGTTCGCGTACATGACGTAATCGGTGCGCGCGAGGAGCGCCGCCCGGTTCAGCGCGTAGCAGATGCCGACGTTCTCGTCGCTCGCCGTGTGGTCGATGCGCTCGCGCTCGACCCAGTCGCGCGTTCCGTCGTCTCCGGCGTTGACATGGACGATGATCTGGTGCGGGCGCGTCGAATGACGGCGCAGGCTATCCACGCACAACCGCAGATAGCGCAGGTTGTTCCAGCTCGGGATGACGATCGAGAACGGCTTCACGTCGGCTCGCCCCATCCGGGGCGTCCGGCGAGCGCGAGCAGGAAGACGCTCGCAACGGCCGGCCAGAGCAGCAGCACCGTGTGCGTGAGTCCGTTGAAATTGAGCAGGTGCCCGTACGAGCGGTTGAAGAGCGCGATCGGCGCGCGCGCATAAACGAGGTCCGGCGCGAATAGCGTTGCGAGCAGCGACGAGAGCAGCGCGATCGCCGCGAGCGTGACCTGCGCGGGCCGAGGCAGCCAGATCGCCATCGACAGGAGCAGCGACCCCGCGGCCACTCCGAGCGACACGCCGGGGGTGAGCCAGTTCTCCCACGCCGCAGGCTTGAGCAGCACCGCGGCGGCCATCCCTTTGACGAGGGCCGCGGCGCCGATCAGCAGCAGCGCTGCCCCGGCGACGTAGCGGCGCTCGCGCAGCAGCAGCGCGAGGAAGAGGCCGACGCCGACGAGCTGGAACGCGCTGTGCGCGCCTTCGACGAGCGTCGCCGCGACATCCGGCTCGGGAAGCGACACGCCCGGCCGCGGCGCGAGGTCGTACATCGTGGCGAACAGCGGAATGCCCGGATTCACCTGAACGGCGACCCAGATCGCAAGCAGCGCGAGACCGAGATCGCCCACGGTTCCGGGGAGGAACCAGCGCTGGCGCGCTGCAGCGATCGCAGCTTTCGCCGCGTCCGAGCGAGCGAACGCGACCGCGACCGCCGCGCCCGCGGTGGCGCCCCCGGTGTTCGCAAGGAGGTCGGCGACGCTCGCGTCGCGCGTGGGCAGATACATCTGCAGCCATTCCATCGTGAACGAAAGGAAAGCGGCGGCGGCGATCGCGGCGGCGAGACGCGCCGGCGGCCGCATCCGGCGCGGGACCAGCGCGACGAAGAATCCGAACGGCACGTACGCGAGGAGGTTCGTGACGACGTCGTAGCGGATCCACTTCGGCGGCCACGGAGCGAACAGGTAAAACGGCGTCGCCGGCGGCGGCGACATCCAGGGCGAGAACGGCTGCAGGCTCGCGTAGACGATCGCCAGGCCGTAGAGCGTCGCGAGAAAATGCGGAAGGCGCGAGTGCGTGCGTGGTGTCGCCACGGCGACGGCGGTCGCTTCGCGAGCGCACGCCGCGCTACGCGCCTCCGACCCTCCCTGTCAACGACCGGCTTTGATCTCGGTCCACAGCTTGTTGCGCAGGCGTCGCTGCGGTCCGGTCAGGTCCTGCAGCTGCTCGAGCTTTGCCGCGACCGCCTTGTCGGGAAAGATCGCCGGGTTGTGGAGGATCTCGGGCTTGATGTACTTGACGGCATCCATGTTCGGGTTGCCGGAGCCGATCAGGTTGGTGACTCCCTCGGCCGAGTTCTTGCCCTCGAGCATGAAGTTCATGAACTTGAGCGCGAGGTCGGCGCGCGGCGCATCCTTGGCGATCACCATGTTGTCGACGGCAAGCACCGCGCCTTCCTTCGGCATTCCCTGCAGGATCTTGAACGGCCTTCCCGCGGCCTGCGCGTCGAGGTTCGCCTGGAAGATGTCGTTCGAATAGCCGTGCACGAGCCAGATGTTGCCGACGGTGAGCTCCTTGATGTAGGACGATGCGTTGAACGCCGCCCAGTAGGGCTTCGCCTTCTTGATGAGCGCGGCGGCTTCGTCCCAATGCTTGGGATCGACGTCGTTCACCGAGTAGCCGAGGTACTTGAGCGCCGCGGCGAAGAGCTCGTTGGCGCTGTCGAGCACGGTGACGCGGCCCTTGACCTTCTCGAGGTACTTCGGGTCGAAGATCACCGCCCACGTGTCGGTGGGGAGCCCGAGCTCCTTTATCTTCTGGTCGTTGTAGCCGATGATCGTCGTCGACATCGCGTAGGGCACCGAGTACTTGTTGCCGGGATCGAACGACGTATTGAGGTAGCGCGGGTCGATGTTCTTCAGGTTGGGGATCGCGCTCTTGTCGAGGGGCTTCAGCTTGCCGCTCTTGATCAGCGCCTGCACTGCGTTCGACGTCGGAACGTACATGTCGTACCCCTTGGCGCCGGCGGCGAGCTTCGCGAGGAGCTCCTCGTTGTCCGAGTAGTACGTCTGAACGACGGTGCACTTGCACTGGTCCTCGAAGAGCTTCACCGTCTCCGGGGCGAGATAGTTGTTCCAGTTGTACAGATGGAACTCGTCCTTGGCGGCGGACGCGGTGGCCGCGAACGCGAGCGATGCGAGCAGCAGAACGAGACGGTTCATGGTCCCTCCGATTGGGCGCCGACGAGGCCGGGCGACAGCCTCGAGGCGATGATGATAAGCGCGAGCGTCAGCAGCATCAACAGCGACGATACCGCGTTCACCTCGGGCGTGACCGCGATCTTGATCATCGAGTAGATCTGCAGCGGCAGCGTCACGGTGCCGGCGCCCGCGGTGAAGAACGTGATGACGAAGTCGTCGATCGACAGCGTGAACGCCATCAGCGCGCCGGCGATGACGCCCGGCATGATCAGCGGCAGCGTCACGTAGCGGAACGCTGCCCACGGCGTCGCGCCGCAGTCGCGCGCGGCTTCGGTCAGGCTCTCGTCCATTCCCGCGAGGCGTGCACGCACGACGATCGCGACGAAGCCGATGCAGAACGCGATGTGCGCGAGCGTCACCGAGACGAGCCCGAGCGTGAAGTTGACGAGCACGAAGAAGATGAGGAGCGACACGCCCATCAGGATCTCGGGGATCGCGATCGGCGCGAGGACGAGCAGCGGAAGCAGCCGCAGCTTGTAGCGGTACATCGCGACTCCGGCCATCGTGCCGAGCGTCGTCGAGACGACGCTTGCGGTGAGCGCGATCGCGAGCGAGTTGCCGGCGGCGGTGAGCATCTCGTCGTTGTGGAAGAGCTTGTCGTACCACTCGAGCGTGAAGCCCACCCACTCGGCGTTCAACCGCGAGTTGTTGAACGAATAGACGATGACGATGACCAGCGGGATGTAGAGGAATGCGTACCCGACCCCCGCGGCGACCCACAGCGCGATCGGCCGCCTACGCACGTGCGCTCGTCGCCGAAGACGGCGTTCCGAGGTTGCGCCGCCCGACCCACGCGGCGAGTCCGGCGATCACGACCGCGGCGACCGTCAGCACGATCGACAGCACGCTGCCGAACGGCCAGTCGCGCGTTTCGAGGAACTGCTGCTTGATGACGTTGCCGATCAGGCTGTCGTCGGGGCCGCCGAGGATGTCGGGAATCGCGAAGATGCCGAGCGCCGGGATGAAGACGAGCGCGGCGCCCGCGTAGACCCCGGGGAGTGACAGCGGAAACGTGATCCGCCAGAACCGCTGCCAGGCTCCAGCACCGAGGTCCTGCGCGGCGTCGAGCAGCGCCTGGTCGTGCTTCTCGAGGTTCGCGTAGAGCGGCAGCACCATGAACGGCAGGTGCACGTAGACGAGGCAGACGAGCACCGCGAACGAGCTGAACAGCAGCGGCACTGGCTCGTGGCCGAAGAATCCGAGCACGCCATTCACGCCGCGAGCGAGCGCGGCCTGAGGCCCCAGGATGATCATCCAGGCGTAGATGCGGATCAGGAAATTGCTCCAGAACGGCAGGATCACGAGGAGCAGCAGCAGGTTGCGATGCTTCCTGCCGCTCCGCGCGACGAGGGAAGCGAGCGGATAGCCGAGCGCGAGGCAGAGCAGCGTGGTGAGCAGCGCGTACCAGACCGACTTCAGGAACACCTGCGCGTACACGGCCTCGGTGAAGAATCGGGCGTAGCTCTCGACGTTCAGGTCGAGTTTGCCGCTCTCGTCGACGAGCGGCGCGAGGCCGCCGAAATCGCCGGGCGAGCGAAACGACGCGAGCACCATGATCAGCGTCGGGATCGCGAAGAAGACGAGGAGGTAGACGAGCGGCGGCCCGCTCACCAGCCATTTGCCGAGATTGCCGCTGCGCGCCTTGAGAGCCACGGCTACTCGCGCCCTCCCCACGCCTCTCGTTTGAGCACGCTATGCGCCGCCGGGCGCCGCTCGATCGCGCGCCGACGTGCCCTTCGGGCCCTGGCTCTGGCCGCCGCGCTCATTCGCCGATGAAGTGCCCGGCAGCCACGGCCCAGCTCACCTCGACCGCGTCGCCGACGTCGAGGAACTTCGCGCGTCCGCTCGCCGAGTTCGCGAGCAGCGCCTCGATCCTTTCGCCGCCGGGCGTCTGCACCTTGTAGACGGTGACGTCACCCATGTAGAGCATCTCTGCGACGGTGCCGCCGTAGTGATTGTCGGGCGTGTCGGACGCCGCAGCGGCCGCGATGCGAATCTTCTCCGGCCGCAGCGCGACCGTCCCGGAGCTCCCGGCAGCGATCGGCGTCTCCGCGGCAACCCGCACCGGCCCGAGGCCGGGGACGTCGAGCGTGACGATGCCTCCCGCGTTGGATGCCACGGGGCCGGAGAGCAGATTGCAATGACCGATGAAATCGGCGACGAAGCGCGTCCGCGGAAAGCCGTAGATCCGCGAGGGCTCGTCCTCCTGCTCGACGTGGCCCGCGTTCATCACCGCGATCCGGTGCGAGAGCGCGAGCGCCTCGGTCTGGTCATGCGTCACGTACACGAACGTGATGCCGACCTCCTTCTGCAGGTTGATGAGCTCGATCTGCATGTCCTCGCGCAGCTTCGCGTCGAGCGCGGCGAGCGGCTCGTCGAGGAGCAGCACCGTCGGATGAGTCACCAGCGCACGCGCGATCGCCACGCGCTGCTTCTGTCCTCCCGAGAGCTCGTGCGGATAGCGCTTGCCGAAGCCGGTGAGCCGCACGTCCTCGAGGGCTGCGGCGACCTTCGCCGGGATCTCTGGGCCGGGAGTCTTCGCCATCTTGAGCGGAAACGCGACGTTGCCCTCGACGGTCATGTGCGGGAACAACGCGTAGCTCTGGAACACGGTGCGCACCGGGCGGTCTTCGGGCGGCCGGTCGGCGAGATCGGTTCCGTTCAGGAAGATGCTGCCTGCGTCGGGAAGGTCGAAGCCCGCGATCATCCGCAGGAGCGTCGTCTTGCCGCAGCCCGACGGCCCGAGCAGGGTGAAGAACTCGCCTGCTTCGATCGAAAGGCTCACGCGGTCGACCGCAGTGAAATCGCCGAAGCGGCGCGTCACGTTGCGGATTTCGAGGAGCGACATCGGCGAGGCGGGGAGGCACGCGAGCGGATTCCGTTGCCAGCGGCGGATTGTATAGCAACACCGCGGCGCGACACCGGCGCCGCTAGCCCGCGCCGATCTTCCAGAGCACCACGCTCGTGGCGATCGCGAGGAGCACCGCGATCAGCGTGAGCAGGCGGTTCTGCGTCCGCTGCGCCTCGGTCAGCTCCCGCATCGCGACATCGGAGGCCGCGCGCTGCGCGGTCAACCGCTGGTGGATGAGGCGCGGGAGCTCGGGGAGCGCGTCGACGATGTAGGGCGCCTCGGCGAGGAGGCGGCGCCGCAGCGCGGGCAGTCCGATCCGGTCCTGCATCCAGCGCTCGAGGAACGGCATCGCCGTCACCCAGAGGTCGAGGTTGGGGTCGAGCTCGCGGCCGAGACCTTCGATGTTGAGCAGCGTCTTCTGCAGCAGCACGAGCTGCGGCTGGATCTCGACGTTGAACCGGCGCGACGCGCGGAAGAGCTGCAGCAGCACGCGGCCGAGCGAGATCTCGGAGAGCGGCCGATCGAAGACCGGCTCGAGCACCGCGCGGATCTCCGCCTCGAGCTCGTCGACGCGCGTGTCGGCGGGCACCCACCCCGACTCGAGGTGCGCGGTCGCGACCCGGTGGTAGTCGCGGCGGAAGAACGCGAGGAAGTTCTGCGCGAGATAGCTCTGATCGCGCTCGGAGAGCGTTCCCATGATGCCGAAGTCGACGGCGATGTACTTGCCGTGATGCGGGCCGCCGATCGCGACGAAGATGTTTCCGGGATGCATGTCGGCGTGGAAGTAGCCGTCGCGGAACACCTGCGTGAAGAACACTTCGACGCCGGCGCGCGCGAGGCGCGGGATGTCCACGGCCGCTTCGCGCAGCCGATCGATCTGGCCGATCGGAATGCCGGACATCCGCTCCATCACCATGACTTCGGAGCCGCTGTAGTCCCAGTGCACGGCCGGGACGAGCAAGAGCGGCGAGTGCTGGAAGTTGCGCCGGAGCTGCGAGCAGTTGGCCGCCTCGCGCGAGAGATCGAGCTCGTCGTTGATCGTCTTCTCGAACTCGGCGATCACGGCGCGCGGCCGCAGCCGCTTGCCGTCGGACCACAGGCGCTCCATAAGCCAGGCGCCGGTGTGCATCAACGCGATGTCCTTCGCGATCACGCTCGCGATCGCGGGACGCAGCACCTTGACGGCGACGGGCGTGCCGTCCGGCAGCTCGGCGAAGTGCACCTGCGCGACCGAAGCGCTCGCTGTCGGTTCAGCGTCGAACGCGCGGAACACGGCCTCGAGGGGCCGACCGTAGAAGCGGTTGAGCGTCGCGACCACCTGGTCCGACGGAAACGGCGGCACGTTGTCCTGCAGCTTGGCGAGTGCGTCCGCGATGTCGGGCGGCAGGATGTCGCGGCGCGTCGACAGCATCTGGCCGAACTTGACGAAGATCGGCCCGAGATCCTGGAGGGCGAGGCGCAGGCGCTCGCCCCGAGGGGCGGACGTGTCGCGCCAGAAGGTGAGCGCCCGCGCGATCGGCCGGACCGCACGAAACCGCTCGTGGCCGGTCAGAAACTCGTCGAGCCCGTACTTGAGCGCGACGTACTGGATCCGGGCGAGGCGCAGAAGGCGCATCCCCCTGATTGTAAGGGAAACGTCTTTCCGCTCTCGGACCGCAAGGCTTGTCGACGAACTGGCGGGCATGCTCGTTGCTTCGTGTGACATGAAGTCCGGCCGACGCGCGCTTTGTGCACAACAGGGGACCGCGAAGCGTTTGCGCTCACCGCCGCCTCTGCCGGACCCGGTTCACCGAGGGAGCAGCGCGATGGTGGCGTTGGAGCGGCGGCAGTCGATCGGCGAGGAGATCGCGAACAGCCTGAGTCATGGCCTCGGGTTCGTCGCTGCGCTCGCCGCGGCTCCCGTTCTCATCGCCTCGACGGCGCAGCGCGGCCATGCGGTCAACGTCGTCGGGTCGGCGGTCTTCGCGACGACGATGGTGCTGCTCTATTGCGCATCGACCTTCTATCACGCGGTGCCGCACGAGCGCGCGAAGGCGCTGCTGCGCAAGCTCGACCACGGCGCGATCTACCTGCTGATTGCCGGAACCTACACGCCGTTCACGCTCGGTGCGCTGAACGGGCCTCTCGGCTGGGTGCTGCTCGGCGTGGTCTGGAGTCTCGCCGTCGTCGGCGTCGCCCTGAAGGCCTTCGATCGCATCGAGCACCCTCTTGCCTCGCTGGGCCTCTACCTGCTGATGGGCTGGCTGTTCGTCGTCGCGGCGGAGCTGCTGGTGGAGCGCGTGGCGCTGCCGGGCCTGCTGCTGCTCGCGGGGGGCGGCTTTGCCTACATGGCGGGCATCGCGTTCTTCGCGACCGACGCGCGCATCCGCTACGGGCACTTCATCTGGCACCTCTTCGTGCTCGCCGGCACGAGCTGCCACTTCTTCGCGGTGCTCGGCTACGCGACGTGACGTCGGCGCGCCCGCGGATTCATCAACTATGTTGACAAATTCATCCGCGGGGCCGCGCGTCGCATAGGCCTCCGGCTTCGCGCGAACCGGGCGCCTTCCGGCTTACGCAGCGCGCGGACCTCGTTGCGCGAGCCGGGTCACGAGTGCATCGATGCGCGCCTCGATGGCGTCGACGCGCGCCGCGATCGCCGCCACATCGTCGCCGAAGCTCCGCGTGTCGATACGGGTCGCCGCGAACCGCAGCTCGTCGCGTGCGTAGCTCGCGATACTGTCCCCGACGCGTCCCGCGGCATACTCGGGAAAGGCGAGTAGTTTCCGCCCTGCATCGGCAGCGCGCTGACCGACGATTGGTCCCAGCGCCGCAGCGAAGGCGCGCTCGACGAACCACGGCAACGTTTCGGCGAGCCCTTTCAACGTTGCAGCCAGCGCGGCGTCGCCGTCGGCGACGACGAGCTCGTCCCAACGCTTCGGATTGGCCAGAAACGCGGGTAACGAAAGCGGCGAAAGCGCGAGCGTGACGTCCGGACGCGAGGCGTCGCGAAGCGCGGGCTCGAGCTTGCCCTCGCTGCCGATGCGTAGCCGCGTGGCCACCAGGCCGACGGCGACGGCGAATGTCCGGCCGGCATGCGCTGCGAGCGACGCCTGCGCCCAGGCTTCGCGCTCGAGCGCGCGGTTGGCGAGCGCGGGCGCGACAGCGGCCGGATCGAGGTCGATCGGTCTCATCGGCCTCAAGCCAGTTGCTGGATCCCGGCGAGCAGCCAGCCGGAGGAGCCGTCCGCGGGCTTCGTCAGATTCCACACTTCGTCGAACGCGACCGTCGGTCCGTCGCCCTCACGGAGCGTTCCGGTGAAGCGGACGCTCGCCCAGTGGCGGTCGCTCTGGGTCTCGACGTCGAACACCTCGGCGTCGAGCTTCTCGATCTTCGTCGGCCGCCGCTGCCCGTTCGCCGCGAGGTCGCGCAGGATCTCGTCCATCATCTCCGGCGTCATCACGTCGGCGAGCGCTTCGCGGTCGCCGGCGTCGTAGGCGCTCTGCAGCCGGATGAACTGCTCCTTCGCGTTCCTCGCGAAGCCCGCGGCGTCGAAGCCCGGCGGAAACGCACTGCGCGCGGGCTGGGCTGGCGAGCCGAGTGTGGGCTCGACGCGATCGCCGCTGCTCGATTGCGGTGCCGGCGGCATCTCGAATGCGGGCTTAGTCGACGCGTAGCGGCCCGCAGCATAGGCGAGTGGGCGCTCGCTCTGCGTGCGGCGCGCGAGCAAGATTCGCACGACGAAGGTCGCGGCAAACGCGAGCAGCGCGAGAAGGAGGAACGTGCCGAGCCCTTCGGGCAGACCGAAATGCGAGAGGAGCGCTGCCAGCCCGATCCCCGCCGCGATGCCGGCGATCGGTCCGAGCCAGCGCGAAGCGCCGGACGCTACGGGCCCCGGAGGCACGGCGGGTTTCGCCGGAAGCGCAGCGCCGGGTGTGGCCGGCATCACCGGCTGCGATGCCGCGCCCGATGGCGTAGATGCGGGTGGCGTCGATGCGCGCGGAACGATGCCCTGGCGCTGCACACCCATGCTCTTGCCGCCGCCGATTCTGGCGTCGGCGTCGCTGATCAGAAACGCCGCCAGCGTGGCCGCGGCAATCGCAACGAGCGCTCGCTGTTTCATTCCTTCCTCCAGAAAAACTCGAAAGTGTGTCCGAAACGACCCGGTTCAATCCGCCGTCGTTCGTGTCTCGTTCTTGTTTCAGTAATGATAGCCCAGGTGCAATGCGACCGCTCCGGCGGCGAGATTGTGCAATTCGACCCGATCGAAGCCGGCACGTTCCATCATCGCCGCGAGCGCGGCCTGGTCGGGGTGCATCCGGATCGATTCCGCGAGATAGCGATAGCTCGCTTCGTCGCCGGCGACGACCCGACCGAGCCGAGGGAGCACGTTGAAGCTGTACCAGTCGTACGCCGGGGCGAGCGGCGCCCAGATGCGCGAGAACTCGAGCACCGCGGCGATGCCTCCGGGCTTGAGCACGCGGCGCATCTCGGCGAGCGCGCGCTCCTTGTCCGTCACGTTGCGCAGGCCGAACGCGATGGACACGCGGTCGAACTGCGCGTCGGGGAACGGCAGCTTTTCGGCGTCGCACTGGACCACCGCGACGAGTCGGCCGACGTTGGTCAGACGATCGCGTCCCGCTGCGAGCATCGCGCCGTTGATGTCGGTCAGCACCACGTCGCCCGAAGCGCCGACGCGCTCGGCAAAGAGCTGCGAGAGGTCCCCGGTGCCGCCGGCGAGGTCGAGCACCCGCATCCCGGCGGTCGTTCGCGTCGCCTCGACGGCGAAGCGCTTCCACAGCCGATGGAAGCCCGCCGACATCAGGTCGTTCATCAGATCGTACTTGCCGGCGACCGAGTCGAACACGCCGCGCACGCGCTTCGCCTTCTCGTCGACGGGGACTTCCTCGAAACCGAAATGCGTGCGCTCGCTCATCCGCGTGCTCCCGGGTGGAGGGCGTGAACGCCAACCCCGCCGGGCCCGAACCCCGACGAGCGAAGACGCCCGGCGCGACGCCCGCGCTACGGGCGTCCGGTCACCGTCGTCGGCACGATGTCGAGGTTGCCGATTCCGGAGAAGACGTTGCGACCCTTCGCTTCCTTGCCGTGCAGTTTGATCTCGAGGCGGAGGTCGTTGAGCGAATCGGCGTTGCGCAGCGCGTCCTCATAGCTGATGAGCCCGGACTCGTAGAGGCTGAACAGCGACTGGTCGAACGTCTGCATCCCGAGCTCGCGCGACTTCTTCATGAGGTCCTTGATTCCGGAGATGTCGCCCTTGAAGACCAGGTCGGAAATGAGCGGCGAGTTGAGCATCACCTCCACCGCCGGTACCCGACCCTTGCCGTCCCGCCGCGGAATCAGCCGCTGCGCGACGAACGCGCGGATGTTGAGCGAAAGATCCATCAGCAGCTGCGGGCGCCGGTCCTCGGGGAAGAAGTTGATGATCCGGTCGAGTGCCTGGTTCGTGCTGTTCGCGTGCAGCGTCGCGAGGCACAGGTGGCCCGTTTCCGCGAACGATATCGCGTAGTCCATCGTCTCTCTCGCGCGCACTTCGCCGATCAGGATGACGTCGGGTGCCTGGCGCAGCGAATTTCTGAGCGCGATGTCCCAGTCGTCGGTGTCGACGCCCACTTCCCGCTGCGTGATGATGCAGTTCTTGTGCTCGTGGACGAACTCGATCGGGTCTTCGATCGTGATGATGTGGCCGTAGCTGTTCTCGTTGCGAAAGCCGAGCAACGACGCCATCGACGTCGACTTGCCGCTGCCGGTCGCACCGACGAACATCATGATGCCGCGCTTCGACATGATGACGTCCTTCAGCACCGGCGGCAGGCCGAGATCCTCGAACTTCGGGATCTCGGTGGTGATCGTGCGCAGCACCATGCCGATCCGGCCCTGCTGGACGAAGGCATTGACGCGGAAGCGCCCGACGCCCGGCGGGGCGATCGCGAAGTTGCACTCCTTCGTCGATTCGAACTCGGCGGCCTGCTTGTCGTTCATCACGCTGCGGACGAGCTCGATCGTGTGTTGCGGATTGAGCGCCGACTTCGAAACGGGCGAGATCCGGCCGTCGACCTTGAGCGCCGGCGGAAATCCTGCGGTGATGAAGAGGTCCGAGCCCTTCTGGTTGACGAGCAGCGTGAGCAGCTCGTGAATGAATCCGGTGGCGCGTTCGCGTTCCATTTGTGCTCCTTTTGCGCGCACCCGAGGGGCGCGCCGGTACGGCTCAGCAGCGCTACGGGAACAAGTCCTTGTTGACAGCGCGCTGGCGGGCCTCGACGACCTGGACCATGTTGCGGCGGACCATTTCGACGAGGCACTGATCGAGCGTCTGCATCCCGACGTTCTGGCTCGTCTGGATCGCCGAGTACATCTGCGCGATCTTGTTCTCGCGGATCAGGTTGCGGATCGCCGGGGTGCCGATCATGATCTCGTGCGCGGCGACGCGTCCCTGCCCGTCCTTGGTCTTGAGCAGCGTCTGCGAGATCACGGAGACAAGCGATTCGGAGAGCATCGCGCGGACCATCTCCTTCTCCGCGGCGGGAAAGACGTCGATGATGCGGTCGATCGTCTTGGCGGCCGAGCTCGTGTGCAACGTCGCGAACACGAGGTGGCCCGTTTCGGCGGCCGTCAGCGCCAGGCGGATCGTCTCGAGGTCGCGCATCTCGCCCACTAGAACGTAGTCGGGGTCCTCGCGCAGCGCGCTGCGGAGCGCATTCGGGAACGACAGCGTGTGTGGCCCCAGCTCGCGCTGGTTGATCAGGCACTTCTTCGATTCGTGCAGGAACTCGATCGGGTCCTCGATCGTGAGGATGTGCGCGTACTCGTTCGCATTCACGTGATCGACCATCGCCGCAAGCGTCGTCGACTTGCCCGACCCGGTCGGCCCGGTGACGAGGATCAGGCCGCGCGGCCGGTTCGTCATCTCCGCGAAGACCTTTGGCGCGTTGAGCTCCTCGAGCGTGAGCACCTTCGAGGGAATCGTCCGGAACGCCGCCGCCGCGCCGCGTTGCTGGACGAACGCGTTGACGCGGAAGCGCGCCAGGTTGGGGACCCCGAAACTGAAGTCGCACTCGAGGTTCTCTTCGTAGGCCTTGCGCTGGGCGTCGCTCATGATGTCGTACACCATGGCGTGGACGTCCTCGTGCTCCATGGGCGGCAGATTGATACGGCGAACGTCACCGTGCACCCGGATCATCGGGGGCAGGCCGGCCGACAAGTGCAGGTCGGATGCCTTGTTCTTGACCGCAAAAGCCAGCAGTTCGGTGATGTCCATCTATAATCCGCGCGCAGGTAACGCGATTCCTGGCAGGCGAGCCCTGGAGCCGCATTTGGCGGCACGCAAAACGCGTGCCAATGGTTGGGTTTCTACGCCATTGTCATTAATTATGTTCCACTACGAGAAGGCGTGGCAAGAAGTGAAGGCGCGGATGGCGCGTGCGGCGTCCCTGGCGGGACGCGATCCCAACAGCGTTCGGCTCCTTGCGGTGAGCAAGACGTTTCCGCCCGAAGCGATCCGCGCGGTGCATGCGCTCGGGCAGAAGGCGTTCGGCGAGAACTATGTGCAGGAATGCGTGGAGAAGATCGACTCGCTCGCCGATCTGACCGACATCGAGTGGCATCTGATCGGGCCTTTGCAGAGCAACAAGACCGCCGTTGCCGCGGAGCGGTTCGGCTGGGTCCAGACGGTCGATCGCATGAAGATCGCCGAGCGGCTCGCGCGCGCGCGGCCGGCCGACGCGCCGCCGCTCGAGGTCTGCGTGCAGGTCAACGCGAGCGGCGAAGCGTCGAAGAGCGGCGTGGCGCCCTCCGACGCGGTGCCGCTCGCAAAGGCGGTCGCGGCACTGCCGCACCTGCGCCTGCGCGGAATCATGGGCATCCCCGAGCCGACCGAAGACGTCGCCCGGCGCCGCGCGCAGTTCCGCGTGCTGCGCGAATGTCTCGACGACTGCCGCGCCGCGGGACTCGACGCGGATACGCTGTCGATGGGAATGTCGGCGGATCTCGAGGATGCGATCGCCGAAGGCGCGACGCTGGTCCGCGTCGGAACGTCGATCTTCGGAGCGCGCGAAGCGCGGAGCGTAGCCGGGTGACCACCACCTTCATCGGCGGCGGAAACATGGCCACCGCGCTGATCGGCGGACTGCGCGCGCGCGGGGCGGCGCTCGGCGGTTTTCGTGTCGTCGAGCCGCACGCCGAGGCGAGATCACGGCTCGCGGAGCGTCATCCCGGCGTGAGTCTCCACGCGGCCTGCACACGCGATGCCGTAGCGGAGGCCGAGCTCGTCGTCTTCGCGGTGAAGCCGCAGCAGATGCGCGAAGCCGCACGCGCGCTCGCCGCGCAGCTCCCGGCGGGGCGCGAGCCCGTCGTGCTGTCGATCGCTGCCGGCATTCGGCTCATCGATCTGGCGCGCTGGCTGGGCGGCTATCGTCGGCTCGTCCGGGCCATGCCCAACACGCCAGCGCTGATCGGTAAGGGCATCAGTGCGCTGTACGCGGAGCCCGACGTCGATGCACTGGCGCGCACGCTCGCTGCCGCAGTCGTCGAGGCGGCGGGGGAGGTGCTCTGGGTCGGCGACGAAGCGATGCTCGACGCGGTGACGGGGGTTTCGGGTAGCGGTCCGGCGTACGTCTTCTACTTCATCGAAGCGCTCGAGCGCGCTGCACGCGATCTCGGGTTCGATGCGTGCGACGCGCGCCGCCTCGCCTACGCGACCTTCTCGGGCGCCGTCGCGCTCGCGCAGGCGAGTCCCGAGGAGCCGGCCACGCTGCGCGCGCAGGTGACATCGAAGGGCGGCACGACCGAGCGCGCGATCGCCACGCTCGAAGGGAGCGCGGTCGGCGCGACGATCGTCGCCGCGGTGAAGGCGGCCAGGGATCGCGCCAAAGAGATGGGCGACGCCTTCGGCAGCGACACGTAGCAGCCTGCGAGATTTCGGACCGCCGCGATGATCGACCAGGCGCTGAGCTTTCTGCTCGATACCGTGTTCAGCATCGTCACGTACGGCTTCCTGCTGCGCTTCATGATGCAGTGGCTGCGGGCGCCGTTTCGCAACCCGCTGGGACAGGCGGTCATCGCGCTCACCGACTGGGCGGCGAAGCCGCTGCGGCGCGTCGTCCCCGGCTTTCGCGGGCTGGACATGTCGACGCTCGTGCTCGCGTGGCTCGCGCGCTTCCTCTGGCTCGTCGCGCTCGCGCTGCTGCTCGGGCCCGGCGGGCTTTCCGGCAGCTTCCTCGCAATGTTCGCATTGCTCGCGTGCGTCAAGCTGCTCGAGGCGATGCTGTGGCTGCTGATCATCGTCGTGTTCGCGCAGGCGATCCTGTCGTGGACCGCGCCCGACGGTCCGTTCGCGGGCGTGCTCAACGCGCTCACGTTCCGCTTCCTCTCGCCGATGAGGCGCCTGATCCCGCCGCTTGGCGGCACGCTCGACCTCTCGCCGCTGATCGTGATCGTCCTCGCCCAGCTCGCGCTGATGCTGCCGGTCCGCTGGCTCGAGGGCGCCGTGGTTACGCTGTTTCGCTGAGCAGGTTCGCGAGCCGCACGAAATCGGCGACCGCGAGCGTCTCGCCGCGCGCGCCCGGGTCGATCCCGCCGCTTTCGAGCGCGCGCTCGTCGCACAGAGGCAGCAGCGCGTTGCGCAGCGTCTTGCGGCGCTGACCGAACGCGGCGGCGACGATCCGGGCGAACAGCGCCGGGTCGGCGATTCGCGGTCTGGCGTCCCCGAGCGGTACGAGGCGCGCGACCGCGGATTCCACTTTCGGCGCCGGCCGGAACGCACCCGCCGGCACCGTGAAGAGGCGCGTCACGCGAAACGACGACTGCAGCATCACGGTGAGCCGGCCGTAGTCGGGGGTTGCGGGCGCAGCGGTCATCCGCGCGACGACCTCCCGCTGCAGCATCACGTGCGCGTCGGCGATCTGCGAATCGAACTGCGCGAGGTGGAAGAGAAGCGGCGAGCTGATGTTGTAGGGCAGGTTGCCGACGATCCGCAGCCGCGCACCGAGCTTCCCGAAATCGAATTTCAGCGCGTCGCCCACGTGCAGCGAGAGCGCCTCGGGCGCGAACTCGGCGGACAACCGAGCGGCAAGGTCGCGGTCGAGCTCGATCGCCGTCAGATGCCCGGCCGCGGCGAGCAACGGCCGCGTCAGTGCAGCCTGGCCGGGGCCGATCTCGACCAGGTTGTCGCCGGGCCGCGGGGCGATGGCGGCGACGATGCGCGCGACGTAGTGCGGATCGACGAGAAAGCACTGACCGAAGCGCTTTCGCGGCTGGTGGCGCTCCATCGGCTCAGCGTGCATGCAATGGGTTCGCGTCCGCAGGCTGGCAGACGCCTAAGCGGCGCCCTCCGCCTTCGCTCGCGCGAGCGCAATCGCGAGATCGACCGCGGCGAAAAGGCTCCCCGGGTCGACCGTACGCGCGAGCGCGGCGTCGCCGGCGAGGTCGAGCGCGGTCCCGTGGTCGACGGACGTGCGGACGAACGGCAGTCCGAGCGTCACGTTGACGGCATGACCGAAGCTCGCCGCCTTGAGCACGGGCAAGCCCTGGTCGTGGTACATCGCGACGATCGCGTCGAACGCCCGCGCGATATCCGGAACGAACACCGTGTCCGCAGGCAGCGGTCCGGTGACCTCGAAGCCTTCGACCGCGAGCTCCGCGACCGCAGGAGCGATGGCGTCGATCTCCTCGCGGCCGAGATGCCCGCCCTCGCCGGCATGCGGGTTGAGACCGCAAACGGCGATCTTCGGCGCGGGAATCGCGAACTTCGCGCGAAGCTCGGAGGCGACGATCGCGACCGTCGCGCGGACCGCTTCGCGCGTGATCGCTGCCGGAACGGCCGCGAGCGGCACGTGCGTGGTGACGAGCGCGACGCGCAACGCCGCGGCGGCTTCGCCGGCGACCAGCATCATCACCACGCGCGGCGTATGCGTGCGTTCGGCGAAGAATTCCGTGTGCCCCGAAAATGCGAAGCCCGCGTCCATCAGCACGCTCTTCTGCACCGGCGCCGTGACGAGCGCCGCGAAGGCGCCGGTCGCGCACGCGTCGCAGCCGCGCGCGAGCGTCGCCAGCACGGAGCTCGCGTTGGCGGGATCGAGCACGCCCGGCGTCACGGGAACCGCGACCGGGTGATGCCAGATCTCCAGCGCGCGTTGCGGCGCGTCGATGCGCGTCGAATCGTAGTCGACGTACTCGGGCGAGAGACCGAGCCGCCCGGCGCGGGTGCGCAGCACATCGCGATCGCCGAGGACGACGAGCCGCGCAGCGTAGGGATGCTCGCGATGGCGCGCGGCGAGGAGCGCGACGAGCTCGGGTCCGATTCCCGCGGGCTCGCCCGCCGTAATCGCGATCGTCGCGGCGGTCACTGCTCGCCGATCGCGCCGACGGCGATGCCGGTGGCGTCGCCGAAGCGCTCGACCTTCACGTCCGCCGACGCGCGAATCGCGAACGCGCCGTCGGCACTGGCTTCGATCCTCGCCTGCGTGAAGCCGTCGAGCGTGCGTGTCGGCTTGCCGAACACCCAGAGCTGCTCGAGCGGCTTCGCGGCGTCGATCTCGCCCGTATGCTGGACTGCAGGGCCGAGCGGCAGCGTATGGCCCTCCCTGCCGAACACCGGAAACTGGTCGAGCGCCGCCTTGTAGCGGAGCACGCGGCCACCCGGAAAGCGCTGATGCGAGTTCAGGTCGTACCACGCGCCGGGCGGGAGCGCGACCTCGACCTCGCCGCCTTCCTTCACGATCGGCGCGACGAGCAGCGCACCGCCGCACAGGAACTGCGTCTCGTAGCTGCGGGTGAGGGCGTTCGCAGGAAATGCGAGTGGCATCGCGCGCATCACCGGCATCCCCGTGGCGACGGCTTCGGCGATCAGCGTCTGCAGATAGGGGATCAGGCGATAGCGGAACGCGAGCCATTTGCGCGCGATCGCCTCGGCTTCGCTGCCGAATGCCCACGGTTCGCGCTCGCCGATCCCGTGGAGCCCCATGTGCGATCCGAATACCGCGGACTGCAGCCAGCGGAGGTAGAGCTCGGCCGACGGTGGCGCGCCATAGAAGCCGCCGATGTCCGAGCTGTAATACGGCGACCCGCTCATCCCCCATGAAAGTCCGCCGCGAATCGAAGCGGCGAGCCCTTCCCAGTCGCTCTGCGGGTCGCCGCCCCACTGCACCGGGTAACGCTGGCTCCCGCTCCATCCGGCGCGGCCCCAGACGATCGGCGCGGAGCCGCGGTCGCGCTGGTGCTTCTCGGTGGCGTCGCGGACGCACTGGTTGTAGAGCAGCGGATAGACGTTGTGCAACCGCCGACCCGCGTCGCCGTTGAACGCGACGGCGTCTTCCGGAACGTGCTCGCCGAAGTCGGTCTTTATCACGTCGACGCCGTCGGCGAACAGCCTGGCATGCGCGTCGCGCCAGTACACGTAGGCGCCGGGATGAGTGAAATCGACGATCCCGGAGTCGGGAAGCGTCTCCTCCGTGCCGCCGCAGGGGTTCAGCTCCGGCGCGGGGTTCCACCCGAACACGTACGGATCGCCGTCCGCAGTCGTCAGCAGATAGTTTCGCGACGCGAGCTCGACGAAAAGCGGCGAATGCACCGACACGTACGGGTACTCCCACACGCACACGCGCAGGTTGTGCTCGCTGATCGCTGCGAGCGCGGCGCGCGGATCGGGGTAGCGCGCCGGATCCCACGTGAAATCGAACGCCGTTCCCGCGTCCCATGCGGTACGCCCGCCGAGCGTCAGCACGTCGCAGGGAATCTTGTGCGCGCGGAGCTTCGCGGCAGTGTCGGCTGCTTCCTGCGGTGTCTTGTAGAACGCGCGCGACACCCACAGGCCGAGGCTCCAGGCGGGGACGGTCGCCGGGCGGCCGGTGAGCTGCGTATAAGCGTCGACGATCCCGGACGGCGCGTCGGCGGCGATCACGAACAGATCGAGCGCGTCGTCGTCGACCTGGATTGCGTACGAGCGGTGCGACCAGTCCGGGTGACCGACGCCGTGCGCGACGAGCGCCGGCGTATTGACGTATGCGCCCCACGCGCCCTTGCCGTTGCCGGGACTCCACGCGAACGGCGCGTTCTTGTACGAATTCCCGGTGTTGACCCCCAGCGCATCGACAACCTGCGAGTGGACGAGCTGCCCGCGCTTGTCGAGCGGACCGAATTTCTCTCCGAGCCCGTAGACGGGCTCGCCGGATGCGAGCGCGACGCAGGCGAGCCACTGGCCGCCCTTGCGGAGGCGGCCGAACGGAGGAAGACGGGTCGTGCCGCCGATGTGCTCGTCGGTGATCGACGAGAGCACCGGCGCGCCGCGGTGAAAGAGGTGAAAGGAGAGCGGCTTCCCGAGCAGCTCAAGCGTCGAGTCCCCCGCGCTGAATTTCCACGAGCCGCCGTCGCCGCGGGCGATCGAGCAGGCTTTCGTTCTGGCGACGAGCAGCCCGTAATCCGGGCGCGTGTTGGGCCCCGCGCGCAGCCGGAACACGCCCGGGCCGTAGCACGACACCTCGAAGATGTCGCCGGTGGATGTCGCGAACTCGGCCCCGACCGCCGACGTGCCGACGCTTTGCAGCGCGTCGACGCGCAGGAAGCTGGCCGCGTCGAACGGCAAGCGCCTTGGAGGAGCGGGCTGCAGCGGAAAGCTCATCGGGGTCCCGCGCTCATCCGGCGAACTTCGGCTCGGGAAGTCCGGGAACGTCGACCGGCATCGCGAAAATGCCGCCCGACTGCGGCAATCGCGCGAGTTCCTCGTCGCTGCGGCGCTGGCGTGCGCTCGTCACGAACAGCGTGCGCAGATCGCGTCCGCCGAACGCGCACATCGTCGGGCACATCGCCGGTACCGCGAATTCGCCCAGCGTGCGGCCATCGGGGCCGATCCGCGCGACCTTGCCGCCGCCGTAGAACGCGCTCCAGTAGCAGCCTGCGCTGTCGATCGCGGCGCCGTCGGGACGATCGCCGGCGGCGGTGAAGCGCGCGAATACGCGCGGATTCGACGGAAGTGCCGCGGCGAGGTCGTAGTCGTAGGCGTTGATCGTCCGCGTCGGCGTGTCCGCGTGGTACATCGTGCGCCCGTCCGGGCTCCACGCAAGCCCGTTGCTGATCATCATCCCGGAGATCACCTGCGTCTGCGTGAAATCCGGGTCGAGGCGAATGAGCGCCGCCGAGCTCGCGTCGCGTGCTTCGTTCATGTAGCCGGCGAACAGGCGCCCACGGGCGTCGCAGCGACCGTCGTTGAAGCGATGGTGCGTCGGGTCGTACGGCGCGCTGCCGACCTTGCGCGTGAGCCTGCCCTCTGTCGACGCGAGCCAGAAGCCGTCGCGCAGCGCGACGACAAAGCCCCCGGATGCGCGCAGCGCGAAGCAGCCGATCGACTCGGGCATCGGCATCGCGGTGCTCTCGCCGGAGGCCGGGTCGAAGCGGTTGAGCGACGGGGCGTTGATGTCGACCCAGTAGAGCGCCTGCTCGTCCGTCGACCATACCGGGCATTCGCCGAGGCTTGCGCGAACGTCGAGAACGCAGCGCAGGGGCGACGTGGATGGAGCGTCGGCGGACATCACGGGAGGAGGCGGGCAGAGATCCGCATCGTACAAGAAAACGCCGCGCCCGCCGCCAGCATGCGCGTCCCGGTGCCGCGCTCGCCGCGCGCCGCGCGATTGAACGCGTCCGTCATGTGCGTGACGGGCTCGACCGCGAGGAAATCGCGCGCCGGCGGCACGTAGACGACGAGAAACGACGCCGCGCGGTCGGCCGCGATCGTCGTCGCGAGGCGGCGCGTGCGATCGACGAGTGTCGCCCCGCCGCGCCAGCCGGTGAACACGTTGTCGAGCGTGACCGCGTCGACGGCGCAGGGCGGATCGCACTGCCATGCATCGGGAATCGCGATCTCCGTCATCGGCAGTTGCGTGCCGTCGGTCTTCCAGACGCGATCGGCACTGAAGCCGAGCTCGGTCGAGGCGGACCGCGGGAGGAACGGATGAAAGCCAAGGCCGAACGGAAACGCCTCGGTCCCGCTGTTGGCGATCGTGATCCGTGCGGAGAGGGCGGCGACTCCATCGTCCACCGCGAGCGTGAAGCGTTGCGTCGCGCGGAACGGCCACGGCCACGCGCGCGCATCGGCCTCGGACGCGGTGTGCTCGAACGCGAGGAGCGCGCTCGCGGCGTCGTGCGCGGCCACGCGCCACGGTCGCTGCCATCCGACGCCGTGGATCGAGTGCGGATGCTCACCGAAATTGCGTGCGAGCGCGTAGTTGCGCCCGCCCCACGACAGTTGCGCGTTCGCGATCCGGTTCGAGTACGGCACCAGCGGGTAACACGCGTAGCCGCGGACGTTGCCCGTCGCACGCGCTTCCGCGGACGCAGGACGCAACACGTCGACGTCGGCGAACGCGAACCGCGCGATTGCGCCGCCGGTTGCAGGCGCGAGCTCGACGCGTGCGTCCGATTCGGCAAGCAGTAGGGTTTCGCTCATCGCCGGTCGACGGTCAGCAGGCGCGCGCGCCCAGCGCGCGAGCGAGCGTACGCCACACCAGCGCCGGCGGAAGCGTCGTATAGCACGCGGGCTTTTCGCTCGACGGCTTAATGTATGTGCACACGCGCCTGTAGCACGGCGAACACGGGAAGTCGGCCTGCAGATAGAACTGCTCGGCGAAGGGCGGCCCGGTGAGCGCGCCGGACGTCGGTCCGTACAGATGCACGGAAGGCACGCGCAGCGCGGCGGCGAGGTGCCCGAGCCCGGTGTCGAGGCACACCGTTGCGCGGGCGCGCGAGACGACATACGCCATCTGCTCGATCGGCATCCGCGGCAGGGCGACCGCGCCCGGATGCGACGCGGCGAGGCGTGTGGCGCGCTGCCCCTCGGCGGCGGTGCCTGCCGGAAGCAGCACCACGTGGCCGGCGGCGCCGGCAAGCTTCAGCAGCTCCGACCAGTAGGTTTCCGGCCATAGCTTGTTCGGCCAGCCCGCGTTTCGCACGAAAAGCAGATAGCGCTCCGGCAACGCGACGGACGGCGCGACGAAGCGACTCGCGTCGATCCTGAAGTCGGGCGGCGTCTCCGGCAACGAATAGCCCAGAAGCTGCGCGAACAGCGAGCGCACGCGCAGGATCGCGTTCTCCTCGTGGGGTTTGCCGACGGTTGCCCGCTTCTGGTAGAGGAGGTGCACGCCGTATTCGTGCGCGGAACGCGCGTCGAGGCCGCCGCGGGGCCCGCGGGCGAGCCGGGCGACGAGCGCGCTCTTGATCCGGTTCTGGCCGTCGATGACGTAGTCGTAGCGCTTCGCGCGCAGGCGCTCGGCGAGCTTGGGGACCTCCCCGGTCCGCAGCGTTCGCCACATCTGCCGTCTCCAGCGCCGGTGCGCGGTCGGAATGATCGTGTCGACGGCGGGGTGCCATGCGGCAACCGCGGCGAGCGCTTCGTCGACGACCCAATCGAAGCGGATCCCGGGAATCGCGGCCTGTGCATCGGTGAGCGCAGGCAACGCGTGGATAACGTCGCCCAGCGAGGTGAGCTTGACGAACAGGACATGCATGAGGACTGCCGCCCGCGACGCGACTACATTCGTCCGCGCTTCCCTTTGAACATCGCGCTGAACCCGTGCAGCAGCCGATGCCGCGCAGCCGAAGCTCCGCTCGTCAGGAAATTGAGCTGGATCGAGCGGCGCACGCCTTCGAACGGTAGATAGCCGTGCCAGCCGTTCTCGGTGACCTTGAAGATGACGGTCGAGCCCGGACTCGGCGGAACCTCAGCGAAGGCATCGTCGATCCGCTGGCTGTTGAGGAGGCGCAAACGCCCGGTGTCCTCGGCCCACGACGGATTCAGGTAGATCAGCACCGTGATCAGCTTCGACTTCGAATCGGTGTGAATGTGGCCGTCGGCCTTCGCGCGCGAGTAGCCGCGCAGCGTGATCGCGACGGGTTTGTCCGCGAGGTCGAGCTCGAACTTCCCCGCCAGGCAATCGCGAAACGCGTCGCTCTTGAGCTCGCCGATCAGCGTGGCGAATGCACCGCGGCATTCGACGTCCGACAGGTTGAAGCTGCCACCCTTGCGGATGTCGGGGAAATCCGCGACGACGGCGGCCAGGTGCTCCTCGCGAAGCAGTTGCGGGATCAGCGCGTGCGGGTAGGGCGTCGCGCTGACCCGCGCGTCACGCAGCGCATCGAAAGCGATGATGGAGGTGGCGGTATCCAGATGATCGGGCATCGTGTCGTTCCCAACGAGGGAAGGGAGGTTAGAAGGTGCTCGTCCAAAAGGCAAGCATCGGCCGAAGCCTCGAGCAAGGCGAGGTACGGTCCGATTGCGGCGACCGGAAAAACGCCAAGGCTCGCCACCGGCTTTCCGGATTCGGTGCGCCGCGCTCGCTGCCGAGTAGGATATATTCTCGCGACCCTTGTCCCGAGTCTTTTCCCGAACCGATTTTCTCGCAGGCGTCCGCGACATGTCGCCGCCGCTCCTCGGACTGCTGCCGTTCGGGCTCGTCTGTGGCGTCGGCGCCCAGTCCGCGGGCGCCTCCGTCTGGCAGTCGCTGGGGCTGTCGGGGTTCATGTTCTCGGGTGCCGCGCAGATCCTCGCGACCCAGCTCGTTGCCTCCGGGGCGCCGACTGCAGTGACGATCCTCACCTGCTTCGTCGTCGGCCTGCGCTTCCTGATGTACAGCGCGGCGATGGCCCCGCATCTGAGAAGCCTGCCGCCGCGCTGGCGGCATGCGCTCGCGTTCATGCTCACCGACCAGGCGTTCGCCGTGGGAATCCGGCGCTTTCGCGATTCCGGCGACAAGCGCGGCGCCGCGTCGTACTTTCTCGGCTCGGGCGTCCTGCTGTGGGTGACGTGGCAGTGCTCGTGCCTCGTCGGCTACTGGGCCGGCAACGTCATCCCCACGACGTGGTCGCTCGATTTCATCGTGCCACTGTGCTTCCTCTCGCTGCTCCTGCCCACGCTCGAGGATCACTCGATGCGGATCGCGGCGCTTGCCTCAGGGGTCGCGGTCGTCGCGCTCGACGCATTGCCGATGCGGCTGTCGCTGGTCTGCGCCGGGCTGATCGGGATTGCCGCCGGGATCATCTCCCAGAGGCGCGCGCGATGAGCACGGCCTGGGCGTGGTGGATCGTGATCTTCGTCGTCGGAGCGCTCAACTACGTTTCGCGGCTCTCCTTCATCGCGCTCTTCGCGCACGTCGAGATGCCGCCGCTGGTCGCGCGCGCACTCCGCTACGTGCCCTCGACTATGCTGGCCGCGATCGTCGTGCCGGGTGTCGTCTTCACGGCGCCTTCGACGCTCGCGTTTTCGTACACCAATCCGAAGCTCGTCGCGGCGGCGGTCGCTGCGTCGATCGCTTGGCGCTCGCGGAGCCCGACCGCGACGATGGCCGGCGGCATGGTCGCGCTGTGGCTCGCGCAGTGGGCACTTCGAGGGTGAAATTCGCGGCCTTTGCTACCATTGCGCACTGACGCTGCAGACGCGGATTCCTCCATGCGCTTCGAAGGCACCGATACCTACATCGCAACTCCCGACCTGATGCTCGCGGTGAACGCCGCGGTCACGCTGGAGCGACCCCTGCTCGTCAAGGGCGAGCCCGGAACCGGCAAGACGCTGCTCGCCGAAGAGGTCGCGCGCGCGCTTGGCCGGCCGCTCTTCCAATGGCACATCAAGTCGACGACGAAGGCGCAGCAGGGGCTCTATGAGTACGACGCGGTGTCGCGACTACGCGATTCGCAGCTCGGTGACGAGCACGTCGGCGACATCGCCCATTACATCAAGCGCGGCGTGCTGTGGGAGGCCTTCGGGTCGGCGGCACCGGCGGTCGTGCTGATCGACGAGATCGACAAGGCCGACATCGAGTTCCCGAACGACCTGCTGCGCGAGCTCGACCGGATGGAGTTCTACGTCTACGAGACGCAGCAGACGATTCGCGCGGCGAACCGCCCCCTCGTCGTGATCACGTCGAACAACGAGAAGGAGCTCCCCGACGCGTTCCTGCGCCGCTGCTTCTTCCACTACATCCGCTTCCCGGATCGCGAGACGATGACGCGGATCGTCGACGTGCATTTCCCCGGGTTGAAGCGCGCGCTTCTCGCCGAGGCGCTCGAAGTATTCTTCAACCTGCGCGACGTGCCAGGGCTCAAGAAGAAGCCGTCGACCTCCGAGCTCCTCGACTGGCTGAAGCTGCTGCTTGCCGAGGACATCCCGCCCGAAGCGCTCAAGAGCGCCGACAAGAAGGTGCTGATTCCGCCGCTCCACGGTGCGCTGCTAAAGAACGAGCAGGACGTGCACCTCTTCGAGCGCGTCGCGTTCATGGCGCGCGCCGGGCGCTAGCAGGTGCACCGGCGCCGGCCGACGGCGCTCGCGCGAGCGCGCTTCAGTGCTCGACGCCGATCATCACGCTGCTAGCCTTGATCACGGCGTACGCGGGCTTGCCGACGGCGAGCCCCAGGCTCTGCGCCGACGATGCGCTGATCACCGACACGACGTTGATCCCGGGAGCGATGTTGACGGTGACCTCGGCGCTGATAGGTCCGAGCTTCACCTCGGTGATCTTGCCGGGGAAGCTGTTGCGAGCGCTGATCTTCATGGAGCCTCCGTGGAGAAGCGAGTCAGTCGGAGCCGCGGGGCGATGCGGTTGCGTCGAGCAGTCTCAATGTTCCGACAGCTCCGGCACCGGCGCTCCGGTAGCCGGGAAATCGGCTCGACACCCGCGCGAACTTCGGACCGCGCAAGAACGTCAGGAGTCGCGCAACGCCTTGCGATTCGAGATCCTTCGCGCGGAACGCGAGGAAGTAGCGCTCGCGCACGACCGGCACGAACGCGAGATTATATTCGCTGGCTGCCGCGCGCAGCCCAAAGCCGGCGTCGGCGCCGCTCGAGGCGACCGTCGCGGCGACCGCGAGATGCGTGAACTCCTCGGTGCCGAAGCCGTTCAGCGCCGCGGGGTCGACGCCCTCGTCGGCGACGATCTGGTCGATCAGCAGCCGCGTCCCCGATCCGCGCTGGCGATTGACGAAGCGTAGGCCACGCGCGGCTATGTCCGAAAGACCATTGACGCGTTCGGGATTGCCGCGCGGCAGCATCAGACCTTGCTCGCGATCGACGAAGCGCACGAGCCGGTCGCTGCGCGCGTCGAGCCCGCGGCGGAACGCCGATCGATCCCATCGGCGGCCTCCGAGCGGCATGTGGAAACCCACGGCGTCCGCGCGCCCGGCGGCGAACGCATCGAGCGCATCGAGACTCCCCGTGAACGAGACATCGAGATCGAGCGCAGCCTCGGAGGGCATGGCGCGCATCAGCGCGGCGAGCACGAGGTCGTGGCTTGCAGTGATCCGCAGACGGAGCTTCTCCGAGGTTCCCCGACGCACCTCCGTATCGACGTTCGTGGCCAGCGACGGAAGGATACGCGCGAGGCGCCGTGCGGCTCTGGTGCGCGCGTCGAGAAGTCGCATGCCCGCGGGTGTCAACGCAGCGCCGCGTCCGCGCTCGAGTCGCACCAGCGGCCCGCCCAACTTGCGCTGATAGTCGCGCAGCAGTCCCCAGCCAGCCCGATACGAGATTCCGCATTCGCCGATCGCAGCGGCGAGCGACGCGCGCGCGGCGATCGCGTCGAGCAGCGGCAGGAGCCTCGGGTCGAGCGGCTCGCTCGTATCGCTTTCGAGCGCCCAGGCCAGGACAGGTATCAGTTTCATTTACGCAAACACGTGCATATTTCGACGCTCGATACGATTTTTAGCTATGATGTATGAATGATGAAGCATATCGGCGCCGCGTGCAAAAATGTAGGGATGTGCATATAGCCGACTGGTCGCCGGGCCCGCGCACGCATCCACATCCAGTGAACGACATCGTCGACGCCGCTGCTCGCGCGGTCGGGCTCGTCACCGCGCTCGATCCGACGCTTGTGCAGATCGTCGGGCTGAGCCTTCGCGTGAGCATCGCTGCAGTGATCCTCGGTTGCTCGATCGGGCTTCCATTCGGCTCCGCAATCGCCGTCAACGAGTTTCGCGGCAAGCACGCGCTGGTCGTCGTACTCAACGGGTTGATGGGTCTGCCGTCGGTCGTCGTCGGTCTCGTCGTTTATTTGCTGCTTTCGCGTGCCGGGCCGCTGGGCTCGTGGGGAATCCTGTTCACGCCGACCGCGATGGTGATCGCACAGACCATCCTGATCGCGCCGACGCTCGCCGCGCTTTCGCAGCAACTCGTCGCCGACGCGTGGGGCGAATACCGCGAGCAGCTGCGCTCGCTCGGCGAGACGAAGCTCGGTGCTGCGGCGACGCTGCTGTGGGACCTGCGCTTCTCGCTCGTCACGATCGTGCTCGCGGGATTCGGGCGCGCGGCCTCCGAGGTGGGCGCCGTCATGATCGTCGGCGGCAACATCGACGGCGTCACGCGCGTGATGACCACGGCGATCGCGCTGGAAACGAGCAAGGGCGATCTGCCGCTCGCGCTCGCGCTGGGATTCATCCTGCTTTCCGTTGTGCTTGCGCTCAACGCGGGCGCGTTCGTCGCCAAGGAATCGGCGCGGCGGCGCTACGGCTGACGATAGATCTGGAAATGCGCGCTCCCTCGTCGCTGCTCCCGCTTGTTCTCGACGGCGTCGTGTTCGAGGCAGGATCGCGGCGAATCGTCGACGGCATCTCGCTCATGCTCGAGCGCGGTCCGCGGACGATCGTTCTCGGTCCCAACGGCGCGGGCAAGAGCGTTCTGCTGAGGCTCTGTCACGGGCTCCTGCGACCCACCGCCGGGCGCATCGAGTGGAACGCGCCCGAGCTGCCGGGCGCACCGCGCCGCCAGGCGATGGTGTTCCAGCGGCCGGTGCTGCTGCGGCGCTCGGCGCGGCGGAACGTGACTTATGCGCTGAACCTCGCGGGTGTCCGCGGCGAGGAATGCGAGGAGTGCGCGACCGAAGCGTTGCGCAAGGTCGGCCTCGACGCGCTCGGCGAGCGCTACGCGCGCACCCTCTCGGGCGGCGAGCAGCAGCGGCTCGCCCTCGCCCGGGTCTGGGCGCTGCGCCCCGAGATTCTCTTTCTCGACGAGCCGACGGCGAGTCTCGATCCCGGCGCCGCCCACGAGGTCGAGAACGTGATCGCGGCGATGCACGCCGCGGGAACGAAGATCGTGATGGTCACCCACAACCTCGGCCAGGCGCATCGGCTGGGCGACGAGGTCCTCTTCCTGCATCAGGGCCGTCTCGTCGAGCGCACGCCGGCCGGGCAGTTCTTCAAGCGCCCCGCCTCTAACGAGGCCGCCAAGTTTCTCGAAGGAGAGTTGCCATGGTAAGTGCGCGCCGGATGTTCATCGCGCTACTCCTCTCGCTCGTCGCGCTCGGCGCGAGTGCGCAGGAGCGCTTTATCACCGTCGCGTCGACGACGTCCACCGAGCAGTCGGGCCTCTTCGGCTACCTGCTGCCGATCTTCGAGAAGAAGACGGGAATCGAGGTGCGCGTCGTCGCGCTGGGCACCGGCCAGGCGCTGGACCTCGCGCGTCGCGGCGACGCCGACGTCGTGTTCGTCCATGCGAAAGCCGCCGAGGAGAAGTTTCTCGCCGAAGGGGAAGGCGTCAAGCGTTACCCCGTCATGTACAACGACTTCGTGCTGATCGGGCCGAAGAGCGACCCGGCGAAGGTCGCCGGCGGCGACAACGTCACCTGGGCGCTGACCAAGATCCAGGCTGCGCAAGCGCCGTTCGTCTCGCGCGGCGACCGCAGCGGCACGCACATGGCCGAGCTCGATCTGTGGAAGGCGTCGGGGATCGATCTCGACAAGGCGAAGGGCGCGTGGTACCGCGACGTCGGCCAGGGGATGGGCCCGGCGCTCAACACCGCGTCGTCGATGAACGCCTACATCCTTTCCGATCGCGGGACGTGGCTCGCGTTCAAGAACCGCGGCGATCTGGAGATCGCAGTCCAGGGCGACAAGCGCCTCTTCAACCAGTACGGCGTGATGCTCGTCAATCCCGACAAGCATCCGAGCGTCAAGAAGGACCTCGGTCAGACGTTCATCGACTGGCTCGTCTCGCCGGAGGGACAGCAGGCGATCGCCGGATACAAGATCGGCGGCGAGCAGCTCTTCTACCCCAACGCCGACCAGGCCGGCGCGTGAGGTTGCGAGGCGAAGGGCATGAATGCCCGAGCCGTTGCCTTTGGTCTCGTCGTCGCGGCGAGCCCGGTCGCCGACGCGGAGGAGCCGGCCTTGCACCTCTACGCTGCCGGTAGCCTGCGCGGCGCGATGACCGAGGTCGCCCAAGCGTTCACCGCTGCGGGCGGACCGTCCGTCGCGGCGACCTTCGGCGCCTCGGGCCTGCTGCGCGAGCGGATCGAGAAAGGCGCGAGCGCCGACGTGTTCGCGTCGGCCGATCTCGGCAATCCGCAGGCGCTCGCGCGGGCCGGCCTCGCGCGTCCGCCGATCGTCTTCACACGGAACCGTCTCTGCGCGATCGTTGCTCCCGGCGTCGAAGCGACGGCCGAGACGCTGCTCGACCGGATGCTCGATCCGAGCGTGAAGCTCGGCACGTCGACGCCGAAAGCCGACCCCGGCGGCGACTATGCGTGGAAGCTCTTCGAGAAAGCCGGCAGCATCAGGCCGGGCGCGTACACGGCGCTCGACGCGAAGGCGTTGAAGCTGACCGGCGGACCCGATTCGCCGCCGCCTCCGGCCGATCGATCGGTTTACGCCGCGCTGATCGGCGAGCGCAAGGCCGACATCTTCCTGACGTACTGTACCAACGCGATCGTCGCGATCCGCGAGGTCGGCGGCGCACGGATGATCGCGATCGGCGAGCCGCTCGCGGTCGGCGCCGACTACGGACTGACGACGATGAAGGACGCAGCGCCGGCGGCGACGCGCTTCGTCGAGTTCGTGCTGTCCGACCAAGGGCAGGCGATCCTCGCGCGCCACGGCTTCGCGCCGGTAGCGGAGCGATGAGGCGGTACGATGGACGCCGCGCGTGGCGCGCCGGGCCGATGTGGCCAGCGCAGTCGCGGAGGGCTGGAGCAATCATGAGGCGCGTCTCGTTCGGCGTCGTTCTCGCCGTCGTCACGCTCGCGGCGCACACGAGCGTCGCGCAGAACGGGCCCGGGCTGCCGACCACGCTGATCGTCGACGGGAACGTCGAGAACCGGCTGAGCTTCACGCTCGCCGATCTGCGCCGGCTCCCGGTGCGGCAGGTCGAGGACGTGCGCCAGGTCAGGGTAACCGGCGCGCTCGCAGCGGCGGACGGAACGACGCGGCGCTACTCGGGCGTATTGCTGCGCGACTTGATCGCGGCGGCGAAGCCCGTCGAGCGCGAGCGCCACGACCTCCGCCGGAGCATCGTCGTCGCGACGGCGACCGACGGCTACCAGGCGGTGTTCTCGTGGGCCGAGCTCTTTCTCTCGCCGATCGGCGACGGGGCGATCGTCGTCTTCGAGCGCGACGGCGCGCCTCTCGACGCGAGCGAAGGCCCGTTCGCCATCGTCTCTCTGCGGGACGCGCAGCCGGGGCCGCGCCATGTGAAATGGCTGGAGCGGCTCGAGCTCCGCCGCGTCGCGAACTAGCCTCGAAGCGCGGGCGCGTGCGCATCGTCGCGGGCGGGAGCCGCCGACGACTATAATCGGCGGTAGCGCCAGCTGCGCGAGCGAAAGTGGTCGGGAGGATCGATGCTCTCGAATCGATCGCTCGCGCGCCACCCGCCATGTCATCGAAACGCCCGAAGCCCGAAGTCCGATTCCGCCTGCGCATCACCAAGGGCGACGCGATCGCCATCGGCCCCGGCAAGACCGAGCTGCTCGAGGCGATCGCGGAGACCGGCTCGCTGACCTCGGCGGCGAAATCCCTCGGCATGTCGTACCGGCGTGCGTGGCTTCTCGTCGACACGATGAACCAGTGCTTTCGCGATCCCGTGGTGACGACCGCTTCGGGCGGCCCGCAAGGCGGCGGCACCGTGCTGACCGACGTCGGGCGTGAAGTCGTTCGCCGCTACCGGCGTGCCGAAGCCGTCGCGCTCGCCGGCGGGAAGCGCGACACCGATGCGATTCTCGGATTGCTGCGCTGAGCCGCCGGCCGTTGCAGCGGCGAATTCCCATTCTCGAACTCCGTCGATTCCCATCCGCGAGCAGCCATGGCCTTCCTTGAACCCGTAACGCTCGACGGCCGCCACGTGCGGATCGAGCCGCTTGCCCACGAACACGCCGATGGCGTCCGCGCCGCCGCTGCGGACGGCGAGCTCTGGCGCCTCTGGTACACGAGCGTCCCCGCGCCCGACAGGACGACGGAGTGGATCGACATCGCTCTCGACATGCGTACGCGTCTCGGCGCGATGCCGTTCGTCGTCCGCGAGAAGCCGGTCGGCGACATCGTCGGCGCGACGCGCTACTTCAACGTCGACGCGACGAACCGCCGGCTCGAGATCGGCCACACGTGGTACGCGAAGCGCGTGCAGCGCAGCGCAGTCAACACCGAGTGCAAGCTGCTGCTCCTCACGCATGCGTTCGAGGCGCTCGGCTGCATCGCCGTCGAGTTCCGCACCCATTTTTTCAACTTCGCGTCGCGCGAGGCGATCGCGCGCCTCGGTGCGAAGCAGGACGGGATCCTGCGCAACCACGCGATCATGCCCGACGGAACGCTGCGCGACACCGTCGTGTTCAGCATCATCGCGCCCGAGTGGCCGGCAGTGAAGCGCCACCTCCGGTTCCGCCTGGAGCGTTGATGCTGATCGGCTTCTTCCTGCACCTCAAGGGCGCGCGGCTGCCGGTGTCGACGCGCGAGTTCCTCACGCTGCTCGACGCGCTGCGGCATCGCGTCGTGTCGCTGTCGCTCGACGACTTCTACCACCTCGCGCGCGCCGCGCTCGTCAAGGACGAGGCGCTCTACGATCGCTACGACCTCGCGTTCGCGACGTATTTCAGGAACGTCGAGGCGATCTTCGACGTCCGCGCGGAGATTCCCGAGGAGTGGCTGCGCAAGGAATTCGAGCGCCTGCTCTCGGCGGAGGACAAGGCGAAGATCGCGGCGATGGGCGGCTGGGACAAGCTGATGGAGACGCTGAAGAAGCGACTCGAAGAGCAGAAGGGGCGGCATGCCGGCGGCAGCAAATGGATCGGCACCGGCGGCACGAGCCCGTTCGGCGCGTACGGCTACAACCCCGAAGGGATTCGCACCGGGCAGGCGACGAGCGGCAATCGCAGCGCGGTCAAGGTGTGGGACGAGCGGAACTTCCGCAATCTCGACGGCGACGTCGAGCTCAACACCCGCAACATCAAGATCGCGCTGCGCAAGCTCCGCCGCTTCGCGCGCGAAGGAATCCCCGAGGAGCTCGACATGGACGGCACGATCGCCGGCACTGCGAGGAACGCCGGCTATCTCGACCTCCACCTCGTTCCCGAGCGCCGCAACCGTGTCAAGGTGCTGCTCTTTCTCGACGTCGGCGGCTCGATGGATCCGCACGTCAGGCTCTGCGAGGAGCTCTTCTCCGCGACGCGCACCGAGTTCCGCCATGTCGAGCACTTCTACTTCCACAACTGCATCTACGACTACGTGTGGCGCGACAACGCGCGACGGCGCTTCGATCGCGTCGACACGTGGGATATCCTGCACAAGTACGGGCCCGACTGGAAGGTGATCCTCGTCGGCGACGCTGCGATGAGCCCGTATGAGCTCGTGCAGGCGGGCGGCTCCGTCGAGTACGCGAACGAGGAGCCCGGAGCGCTGTGGCTCAAGCGGGTCGCCGAGCACTATCGGCGCGTCATTTGGTGGAACCCCGAGCCGCCGCGCGCGTGGGAATACACGCGCTCGACGCAGATCGTCCTGCAGACGATCGGCCCGCGGATGTATCCGCTGACGCTCGACGGAATCGCCCGCGGCATCGACGCGCTGCGGCACTGAGCGGGATCCGGCGGCGCCATGGACGCGGCGTGGCAGTCCGCCGCACTCGCGCGGATCGGCGCCCGGCCGAACGCCGTGCGGTGGGTCAGGCTGAGCGGGGGCACGTTCGGCGGGGCGTGGCGTCTCGAGTCCGGCGGCGGCCGCTATTTCGTGAAGACGCAGGACGCGTCGCGCCTCGCAATGCTCGAGGCCGAAGCGGACGGCTTGCGCGAGCTATCGCGCGCCGGAGCGATTCGCGTGCCGGCTTCCCGCGCCTGCGCGAGCGCCGGCGGATGCGCCTTCCTGGTGCTCGAATGGCTCGACTTCGGTGACGGCGGCCGCGATGCGGCCCTGGGGGCCGCGCTCGCGCAACTCCATCGGACTACTGCCGACCGTTACGGTTGGCGGCGCGGCAACGCGATAGGCGCGACGCCGCAGGACAATCGCTGGAGCGACGACTGGGCAGCGTTCTTCCGCGATCGACGCATCGGACCCCAGCTCGAGCTTGCCGCGCGCAATGGGAGCGGGGAGGCGCTGCAGCGCGACGGAGAGCGGCTGCTCGCCGCAATCCCGTCACTGCTCGCGGGCCACGCACCTGCCGCGTCGCTGCTCCACGGCGACCTCTGGTGCGGAAACGCGGCGCGCCTCGCGTCGGGCGAAGCGGTGATCTACGATCCGGCCGTCTATTTCGGCGATCGCGAAGCCGATCTCGCGATGACGGAGCTCTTCGGCGGCTTTGGCTCCGACTTCCACGCCGCGTATCGCGCGGTGTCGCCCGTCGACTGCGGCTATGCGGTGCGGCGCACGCTGTACAACCTCTACCATGTTCTGAACCACTTCAACTTGTTCGGTGGCGGATACGACAGCCAGGCGCAGACGATGATCGCGCAGCTGCTGACGGAGGTCCGTTAAGCCGTCGAATTACCCCGCCGCCCGCGCGATCGCTACGTCATGAATCCCAGATCCGAGGTCGCGAACGCGCCCAGGTTCGGGAAAACCTGCGCGAGCGCCGTCGCCGGAACGCCGAACCACCTGGCGAGCGTCGCGCCGTACTGATCGACTGCCGTCGTCGGAATCCACCGACCTTCCTGCTCGGCGTCGTTGGGGCCTCCGAGCACAAGCTCGGGAAACGCGCCGTAGAAGCGGCCGCCCGCCACCGCATCGCCCAGGATGAAGTGATGACTGCCCCACGCGTGGTCGGTCCCGCCTCCGGATGCGGGCTGCAGCGTGCGGCCGAAATCGGACAGCGTGAAGGTCGTCACCTGACTGCCCGCGCCGAGCGCCGCCATCGCGTCGTAGAACGCCTTCAGCGCGGGCGAGAGATCGGCAAAGAGCTTCTGCTGCCGATTGAGCTGGTCGCCGTGGGTGTCGAAGCTGCCGAGCTGCACGAAGAAGATCTGGCGTTGTGCGCCGATCAGGCTGCGCGCGGCGACCAGCGTCGCCACCCGGTGGAGCTGGTTGGCGATGTCGCTCGTGAGCGCGCTGAAGAACGGATCGACGACAGGCGAGGTGCCCGACAGGATCGGGTTGAGCGTCGTCGAAAGCGCGAGCCCCTGGTTGCCGACCGCCTGCAGCTGTGGCACGAACACGTTGTCGCCAGGCTGGCCGAGGAGGACTTTGACGGCCGCCAACCGCGCGTTTGCCGCCGCAGTGTTGGGGAAGCCCTGCAGCGCGAAGGAGCCCGTCACCGGAACCGAGAGCGATGCGCTCGCCGCGCCGCTCCCGAAGAGCACCGTGCCGTCGAGCGAGGTCACCACCGGCATCGTCGTGCTCGAGCCGGCGTTCAGACCGGCCACCTGATCGGCGATGCGGCCGCCCCAGCCGGTCGCCGACGGCATGGTCGAGATCGAGCTCTGCCACTGCGCCTGCTGGTCGGCATGCGAATAGAGCGACTGAGGCTGGATGCCCGCTGCGTACTGCGCCTGAGTGGTCGGCTGCGTGAGCGTGCCGACGTTGGCGAGCATCGCGAGCTTGTTCTTCGCGAACAGGCTCTGGAGCTCGATGAGCGCCGGATGCAGCCCGTAGGGCGTGCCTTCGTTGGCGGGCTGAATCGGCAGCAGCTGCGCCTTCGTGAGCTGGATCCCCGAGCTCGCCGGCCGCGCCGCGGCATAAGCGGCATATCCCGCGGCGTCGAGCGGCACCACTGTGTTGTTGCCGTCGTTACCGCCGAACATGAACACGCAGACCAGCGCCTTGTAGCCGCTCGCGGCCGGAGCGCTCGTCGTGCTCGCGGCGGCGGCCGAGGCGATCGCCTGCAGTGCGTCGAAGCGCGCGGCGAGCCCGAGGGATCCGAGCGCGGCCATCCGGCGGACGAAGCCGCGCCGCGCGGGCGCCGAACAACGGAACGAGGAGATCGGCTTGCTCATGGTTAGCGCTCCACTTGGTATTGCGGCGAAGTGACGACGAGGTAGAACGCCGTCTTCGCACGCGTCAGCGTGTCGGACGCCGGCACTGCGCCAACCGCGGTCGCGAGCGTCGTTTGCATCGCGGCGGGCATCGTTCCGTGGAAGAACAGCGCGTTCAGTTCCGCGATGAGCGCGGCCGGGTTCGCCGCCAGCGCTTGCCAGGGCGTCCAATTCGGCTGCGTACCGATCGCCCCCGGCAGCGTCGCGAGCGGAGGTATCGAGCCGAACACGAACGTGTTGCCGAAGTTGTAGAGGCTGATCGTGGTCGCGGCGTTGCGCAGCGCGAACTCCGGCGCCTGCACGCTCAACCCTGTCGGCATGTAGTTCGGCGGGTAGTAGTTGAAGACCGACGGCGCGTTGAACAGGTTCTCGCCCATGTTCTCTGCGCTGCTCGCGAGATATACCCCGTCCGAAGCCGCTCCCGCGGCGCGCGCGATCGCGGTGACCAGGAGCACCGGCTCGCGAACTTTGCCGTACGCCGCCGCGCTCTGCGTGTCTCCGCGGGCTTCCGGATCGGTGAGAATCGCGGCAACGATCGCCTTCAGATCTCCGCGCACGCCGGCGCCGTTGTCGGCGAAAACCGCCGCCACCCGGGCCACAAAGGCAGGCGAGGGGTTGCTGGTGACGAGTTTCTGGATGAGCTGGCGCCCGATGAACGGCCCGACGTTCGGGTGGGTGAAGATGTTGTGGATCGCGAATGCGAGGTCGACGTTCATCGGCTTCCCGGCCGAGTCGGTCACCTCGCCCAACAACTCCTTGGCGCCCGTGTCGTGATTGGAAGGCACTCCGACCATCGGCCCGTTGAAGTTCTTCGGATTGTGCATGTGCTGCACCGCGCCGGACGGCAGCGGATAGGTCCACCCGGTGTAGACGTGCGCGAAGCCCTCGACCGTGTCCTGCTCATAGGTCGGGATCGGGAATCCGGCGCTGTCGAGGAGCTGGGTGCCGTCCGCGTTGAGCTCCCACAGCCCGATCGAGAAGAGCTGCATCAGCTCGCGCGCATAGTTCTCGTTCGGATTGACGGCACCCGCGGGCTTGTCGTTGTTGACCATGTTCAGGTAGTCGCCCATCACCGGGGACAGCGTCACCTTGGTCATCAGGTCCTCGAAGTTCCCGAACGCCCCGTCGAGCAGGATCTGCTGGTACTGCGCCATTCCGTAGACCTGCGGCACCACCACGCCGGACGTCACGAAGATCTGCGACAGCGCGAAGGCGACGCGCTGACGCAGCTGGTCGGGGTTGGCAAGCGCGTTCTGGAAGAACGCATTGCGCAGGAGGAAGAGCGAGTAGTTGTTGCGCAGGCATTGCGCATCCGGACTCGTCGCGCAGTAAGTGGTGGCGTCGATCGGCACCGCGGGAAATGTCGGGTAGCGCGAGCCCGTGGCCGCGAACTGCTCGGCGAGCCACCCCTGCACTCCGATCGCCTGCACGTGCGCGACGAGCGCATCGGTGGGACCGAAGCTCGACTGCTCGAGCAGTCGCGTGGCATCGGCCCGGTCGAGCAGGCTGGCCGCCTCGCTGCTCGAAGCGACGAGCGAGAAAAGTGCCGAAAGGGCGACCGCGAGCGAGCATCGTGCAATTCCGCGCGCCGTGAAACAGGGGGCCGCGGGCTCTTCTGCGCCTGTGTTGCCTTTCGATGCGAAGGTCATCGTTTGCTCTCCAGCAGCTCCCATCTCGGGTTTCATGGATCGGTCGCTTGTGCGTCTCTAGGATGGATGCGGGCACTCTGTCACCCGCGTGATCCAAACGCCGCTGCGCTGCCGATCGTTTACGGATCTTTGTAAATCGATGTGACAACAGAGGGCGGAGTCTGCTTGTCGTGTACAGCGCCACGGCTTCGTGAGATCGCGCGCGATCATCGGCGACAGCGCGGCGAAAGCTGGGCGACAGCAACGCCACGCACGCGATTGCGCCGCCGCCCGTCATCGTGCACCGACCTGTCGGGAACGAGGTATTGCCGAACGGGCTATTGCCTCGTCGACGCCGCCGAAGGGCATGCGCGCCGACCGACGGGGAATCGACCGCTATCGCGGTGCGGGCGTCATCGCCGCTTCTGATACGTGCCGACCAGCGTTGCCTGCGCGAGTACGTGTCCCCGCATCGCCTGCTCCAGCGCCGCCTTGTTCGGGCGCTTGAGATCGGTCAGTACGGTATCGAGCGCGTACAGTTTGTGGAAATAGCGGTGGCGTCCGACGGGCGGACACGGCCCGCCGTAGGCCGCGCGTCCCCAATCGTTGACGCCCTCGCGCGTGCCCGAGGGTAAAGCAGCCGTCTCGACGGCTTCGGGCAGGCCGGCCGCCTTCGAGTCGATGTTGTAGAGGACCCAGTGCACCCACGTCATCTCGGGTGCCGCAGGGTCCGGTGCATCGGGGTCATCGACGATGAGCGCGAAACTCTTCGTGCCCGCAGGGGCGCCGCTCCATGCAAGTGGCGGCGAAATATCCTTCCCGTCGCAGGTGTAGAGCGATGGTATCGAACCGTTGGGAGAGAAGGCGTTGGAAGCAATCTTGAGGGTCATCGAGTTGTCCTCCGCGCAGGCGGGCAGCGGGCTTACGCTGCAAAGCGCGAGAAGGCCTGTCGCCACTGCCGCACCCGATCGCCGCAGGGTTCGGATCGCAGAGAACACGACAACGTCAGTCACGGCCGCCGGGTGCACTAAGCGACTTGATGAAGCTGCATCTTACGCTGTTCAAGTCGGCGCGGTTCGCGCAGATCGGGGCTGGCTGGAATGCCAGCGATTTGTCAGGTGGCGGTATCATTCGTCGCCTGCATTTGTTTCGCGCAAAAGGACAGGAGGAGAGTCATGGAAAGTCCCGGAAAGCGGCTGCGGCGGCTGATCGAGGCGCCGGCGATTCTGGTGATGCCGGGTGTGTTCGACGGCTTTTCGACGCGGCTCGTCACTCGCGCTGGCTATCGGGCGGCGTTCATCACCGGCAGCGGCGTGAGCGAGAGCCGACTGGGGCAGCCCGACGTCGGGCTGATGGGTCTCGACGAGAACGTCGCTGCCGCGCGCGCGATCGCGGCGTGCGCGCCGGATCTGTTGCTGCTCGCCGATGCCGACACCGGATACGGAAACGCACTCAACGTCTATCACACGCTGCGCGCGTTCGAGCGCGCCGGCGTGGCGGGCCTGATGCTCGAGGACCAGGTCTGGCCGAAGCGCTGCGGACACATGAGGGGCAAGGAGGTGATCTCCGCCGAGGAGATGGTGCAGAAGATCCGCGCTGCGGCCGAGGCGCGCGTCGATCCCGACTTCGTGATCAAGTCGCGCACCGACGTGCTCGCCACTCACGGCCTCGCCGAGGCGGTGCACCGTCTCAACTTGTACGCGGAAGCCGGCGCCGATCTGCTGTTCGCCGACGCAGCGCTGTCGGTTGAGCAGATCCGCACGATCGCGCGCGAGACGACGAAGCCCGTGTCGGTGAACATGGGCTTCGGCATTCGCCAGCGTTCGACGACGCCGCTGCTGTCCGCGAGGGAGCTGCAGGACCTCGGCGTCGCAGCGGTCATCTATCCGCGCCTGCTCACCGCCTGCGCACTGCGCGGGATGCAGACCGGGCTCGCGCTGCTCAAGGAATCGCTCGACAGCGGAAAGCCGGTCGACAGGCCCGACGCGCTGGTGTCGTTCGAGGAGTTGCACGAGATCATGGCGCTCTCCGAGGTCGAGGCGCTCGAGCAACGCTTCCTCACCGCGTCGCAGCTCGAAGCGAAGTATGGCGCGAGCGGCGAGGGCTCTCCGCGCCGGCCGGCGATCGTAGGCTGATTCGATGGCGATTGCGCCCGGCGGCGCGCGGCCCTTGCGCGCGATCGATTGCCACGCGCACGTGATGCGGCGCGACCTGCCGCTCGCCTCGGAACGCCACTCCGCGCCGAAGCGCGACGTGAGCGTCGAGGAATTTCTCGGCGTTCTCGACGCGAACGGGATTTCGCACGGCGTGCTCACCGCTCCGAGCTTCTACGGCACCGACAACCAGTTGCTGCTGAGGGCGCTCGCCGCGCATTCCGACCGGCTGCGGGGCACCGCGATCGTCGGACCGGACACGCCACCGGAAACGCTGGCGGAGATGGCGGGCACAGGCGTTGCGGGCATCCGTCTCAACTGGTTCCGGCGCGACACGCTGCCGGACGTCGCGGGTGCCGGGTATCGGCGCCTGTTCGAGAACGTGCGCGCGCAGCGCTGGCAGGTCGAGATCTATCTCGAGGGACACAAGCTCGCAGGCGTATTGCCGCGCCTGCGCGAATCGGGCGTACGCGTGGTCGTCGATCACTTCGGCTCGCCCGATCCGGCCCTCGGCGTCGATTGCGCCGGCTTTCGTGAAGTGCTGAAGGGCGTACAGGCGGGCGATACCTGGGTGAAGCTCTCCGCCCCGTATCGCCTCGGAGGCGCGGACCCGCAGCGCTACGTCGACGCGCTCCTCGCGACGGGGGGACCCTCGCAGCTCGTCTGGGCGAGCGACTGGCCGTTCGTCGGCTACGAGGAAGCGATCACGTACCGCCAGTGCGTCGATTGGCTCGTCGCATGGATCCCCGATGAGGCGGTGCGCCGCGTCGTCCTCGTCGACACGCCGTCGTCGCTATTCGGGTTCGGGGCAACGCAGAGTGGCAACTGAACATCCACGAGGAGGGAGCCGATTCATGGTCGCGACGAAATCATCGCTGCGCGCATTGGGTGCACTTGGGCTCGCGCTCGCTTCCGCCGTTGCGCTCGCCGCCGATACGCTCAAGGTCATCGTGCCGACGGCGCCGGGCGGCGGCACCGACGGCTACTTCCGCGTTCTCGCGCACGAGGCCGAGCCGCTGCTGGGCGAAACGGTCATCATCGTGAACGTGCCCGGCGCCGGCGGCACGATCGGCGTCACGCAGATGGTGCGCGCCACCGACAACCAGACCGTCGCCGGGGTTTGGCTCGGACCGATCACCGTGTCGCCGAACACGATGAAGGTTCCGTACACGCCGAGCGACTACGTTGCGGTCCTGCAGGTGTCGAGTGCGCCCTACATCGTCTGCGTGCATCCCGAGTTCCCGGCGAACGACGGCGCGAGCCTCATCGCCGAGCTGAAGAAGAACCCGGACAAGTACACGTACGGCAACGACGGCCTCGGCGGACCGGGTCACCTCGGCATGGCGCGGATACTCAAGGCGACGGGGGGCTCCGCGCGCGACATCCCGTTCAAGGGCGCGGGCGAGACGCTGCAGAATTTCCTCGGCAAGCACGTGGACATCTATGTCGGGTCGATCCCGCCGATCCTGCCCCACGTGCAGCAGGGGAAGGCGAAGTGCCTGCTCGTGACCTCCGCCGAGCGGGTCGCCGCGATGCCGCAGGCCGCGGGGCTCAAAGACCTGGGAATCCCGCAGCAGGAGACGATCCTCTGGCGCGCTCTCATCGCGCCGAAATCGATGCCACCCGAGCGCGTGACGAAGATCGAGGCCGCCTTCGAGAAGGCCGCGACCTCGCCGGCATCGAAGAAGTTTCTCGAGGACGCCGGCGAGCAGGTGGAGATCCGAAAGGGCCAGGCGCTGCGCGACTACATCGATCGCGAATATGCGGAGATGGGCGCGATCGCCAAGTCGCTGAAGCTCGTGCCGCAGTAAAGCATTCCGCGCGGGACCGGCGCGCGGGGACGCGGAATGCGAAAGCTCCCCGCGGACGGGGGCCGGCGGCTAGTCAGCCTATTGGACGAGCGGGCTCGAGGCGGCGCCGAGATCCACGCCTTCGATGCGGGCGCTCCCCGCGAGCACCCGAACGTACTGCGCAAGAGCGCGCTCCTCGGATCGCGCCGTCAGCCGATCGGCAATGGAGCCGCGCACCTCGTCGTAAGGAATCGCGCGACCGGGAATCCGCCGTACCACCTCGACGACGTGGAAGCCGAAGCGCGTCCGAACGAGCTGCGGCAGGACGCCGACGTCGGACTTGCCGAACAGCGCCTGCTCGAACTCGGGCGCCATCTGGCCACGGCCGAATTGGCCGAGATTGCCGCCCTGCGCGCCGGACGGGCAATTCGAGAGATCCCGCGCCCGTTCCGCGAACAGCGTCGAATCAGCGAGGATTTCGGACAATGCGCGCTCGGCCACGTCGCGCAGCGCGTTGACGGGCGTCCCCTTCGTCACGGCGAAGAGAATGTGGCGTGCCTCGATCAGCTCGCCGGCGGCGTGGCGCTCCGGATGCGAGTCGTAGTAGCGCCGGCATTCCTCTTCGGTCGGACTCGGAACGCGGATGTCGGCTTCGATGACGGCGGCGATCACCGCGTCTTCGTCGGCGCGGCTCGCGAAGCACACCTGCGCGCGCGGCGCGCCTCCTTCGAGCAACCCGAGCGCTCCTGCGCGCTGCAGCAGCAGTTCGCGCACCGCGAGCGAGCGACGCGCAGCGGCGCCGCGATCCCGCGCATCGACGAAGAGCTTCGCCTCGCGCTCGAGCGCTTCGTCGCCAAGGGTGATTCCGTTGATCGACAGCATCGTGCCTCTGCGGAAACTCTGGATGGCTCCTCGGGGAATGCGCTCGCGGACGCCGCGCACGCCTTTCACCGGCTGCGCACGATCTGGTAGGCGCGCGTCAGATACCCGAGCGTGGCGAAGCCGCTCCAGATGTGGACCAGACGGGAGAACGGAAAGACGAGAAAGATCGTCATCCCCAGCACCAGGTGGATCTTGAACACGAGAGGCGCTCCCGAGACGAGAGGCGCGGCATCTCCCTGAAAGCTCACCACGTGCTGCGCCCACGTCATCAGCCGCACCATCTCGCCGCCGTCGAGGTGCTCCAGCGAAGCCAAAATGGAGCAGAGCCCGAGCGCGAGCTGGATCAGCAGCAGCCACAGCACGACCCAGTCCATCGTCGTTGTCGTCGCGCGGATCCGCGGCTCGCTGTAGCGGCGATGCATCAGCACCGCAATGCCCACCAGCATTACGAGGCCGAACAGCCCGCCCGCGCCGATCGCGAGGATCTGCTTCGCGGGCGCCGTCACGCCGAGCGCATGCCAGACGCCGATCGGCGTCAGCAGCCCGACCAGGTGGCCGAAGAAGATTCCCAGGATGCCGATGTGAAAGAGATTCGACCCCAATCGAAGCTGACCGCGCTTGAGGAGCTGCGACGAGTCGCTCTTCCACGTGTATTGCTCGCGATCGAAGCGAATCAGGCTGCCGATCAGGAATACCGCGCCGGCGAGATACGGATAGATGCCGAAGAGCAGCATGTCCACGTAGTTCATCGCCCCGACTCCCTAGCGGTGCGCCGCACGACGCGGCATGAACCTGACGACGGCAGCGGCGGGCGTCTTCGTCGCGCAAGCCGATCCTGCAGCCGGCCCGAAGATCACCGGCTCCTCGATCCACTCCTCGTCGAGCGACTTTTCCGGCTCGGCCTCGGGCGGCTGCTCGAGGTCGAGCGGAGGTGCGCCGGCGAGCGCGAGCACGGCGGCGAACACCGCCGCGTAGCGCGAGTCGCGACGCGCCAGCGCGACGCCGACGCTGCGCACGATGTGCGCGCAGTCGTCGAGCACGTCGCGCGCCACCGCGTCGGGCTGCAGGCTCGCGAACTCGAGCAGCACGGGAAGATAGTCGGGCAATTCGCTCGCGGCGAGCACGAGTCCGGCGCGGGCGTACATCTCGTTCAGGTCGACCATCGCCTGGCCCCGCTCGCGCGACTCGCCGTGAACGTGCTCGAAGAGGTGAAGCGAGGTCGCGCGGCCGCGATCGAACAGCGCGACGTAGTGCTGCTGCGCGTCGATCAGGTCGCAAGCGGCGAGCTCGTCGGTCAGCGCGCGGAGCGCCGAGCGCTCGCGGCGTCCCAGCGGGCGCGCGTCGCCGAGAACGGCGTCGATCTCGGGCAGAGCTGCGATCAGCTCCGCCGTCGGGTAGCCGAGCAGCGCGCCCAGTGCCTTGTACGCGGGATTCATCGCGGGGTTCCTCCTGCGACCTGCTTGATGGCGATCGTCTTTCCCTTCCTTCCGCCGAAAAGACTCGGCTGCGACGAGCCGTCGGAGCAGCCGTTGCCGAACGAGAAGCCGCATCCACCCCGGAGGTCGTACGCGTTCTCGGCGTATTCGCGGTGCGCGGTGGGGATCACGAACCGATCCTCGTAGTTTGCAATCGCCATGTAGCGGTACATCTCCTCGACCTGCGCGACCGTGAGGCCCGCCTGCGCGAGCACCTTTTCGTTCTCGCGCCGCTCGACGTGCCGATCGCGCATGTACGCGCGCATCGCGAGCATCCGCTCGAGCGCGATGGCGACGGGTCGCTCGTCGCCCGCGGTGAGCAGGTTCGCGAGGTACTGCAGCGGGATCCGCAGCGAGCGGACATCGGGCAGTTCGCCGAAGGCGCCGATCTGGCCGGCGTTCGCCGCGGACTGGATCGGGGAGAGCGGCGGGACATACCAGACCATCGGCAGCGTCCGATACTCCGGATGCAGCGGCAGCGCGACGCGCCAGTCGACCGCCATCTTGTAGACCGGGGATTCCTTCGCCGCCTTGAGCCACGCCTCCGGTACGCCGTCGCGCCGCGCCTGCGCCTGGACCTCGGGCGAATGCGGGTCGAGGAAGAGGTCGAGCTGCGCGCCGTAGAGCTTCTTCGGATCCTCGACCCCCGCCGCCGCCTCGATGCGATCGGCGTCGTAGAGCAGGACGCCGAGATAGCGAATCCGGCCGACGCAGGTCTCCGAGCACACGGTGGGCTGTCCCGCCTCGATCCGCGGGTAGCAGAAGATGCACTTCTCGGCCTTGCCCGTCGACCAGTTGTAATAGATCTTCTTGTACGGGCAGCCCGACACGCACATCCGCCACCCGCGGCACTTGTCCTGGTCGATCAGCACGATGCCGTCCTCCTCGCGCTTGTAGATCGACCCCGACGGACAGCTCGCGACGCACGTCGGATTGAGGCAGTGCTCGCACAGCCGCGGCAGGTACATCATGAACGTGTTCTCGAACTCGCCGTGGATCGCCTTCTGCACGCCTTCGAAGTTGGCGTCCTTCGAGCGCTTCGCGAACTCGCCGCCCAGGATCTCCTCCCAGTTCGGGCCCCAGACGATCTTCTCCATCCGCTCGCCGGTGAGGAGCGACCGCGGCCGCGCGACCGGCGCGGTCTTCGACTCCGGCGCCGTCTGCAGGTGCTCGTAGTCGAACGTGAACGGCTCGTAGTAGTCGTCGATCTCGGGCAGGTTCGGGTTGGCGAAGAGCTTCATCAGGATCGCCCAGCGTCCGCCCTGCTTCGGCTCGATCCTGCCGTTGGCCTTTCGCACCCAGCCGCCGTTCCAGCGCTCCTGGTTCTCCCATTCCTTCGGATAGCCGATCCCGGGCTTGGTCTCGACGTTGTTGAACCATGCGTACTCCATGCCCTCGCGGTTCGTCCACACGTTCTTGCAGGTCACCGAACACGTGTGGCAGCCGATGCACTTGTCCAGATTGAGCACCATGCCGATCTGTGCGCGGATCTTCATTCGCTGGTCCTCCGCCGTTTCGGGTCGGTTCAGGCGTTGGGCGCCGCGGTCGCAGGCGCCTGCGCCGGCCCGTCGAGCCAATCGACGGTTCTCATCTTGCGCACGACGACGAACTCGTCGCGGTTCGTGCCTATGGTCCCGTAGTAGTTGAAGCCGTAGGACAGCTGCGCGTAGCCGCCGATCATGTGCGTGGGCTTGACCACGATCCGGGTCACGGAGTTGTGGATGCCGCCGCGCGTGCCGGTGATCTCCGACCCGGGCACGTTTACGATCTTCTCCTGCGCGTGATACATCAGGCACATCCCGGGCTTGACGCGCTGCGACACGACGGCGCGCGCGGCGATCGCGCCGTTGACGTTGAAGAGCTCGATCCAGTCGTTGTCCTCGATGCTCGCCTTCGCCGCGTCGGTCTCGGACAGCCATACGATGGGGCCGCCGCGCGAAAGCGTCAGCATCAGCAGGTTGTCCGTGTAGGTCGAGTGGATCCCCCACTTCTGATGCGGCGTGATGAAGTTGAGCACGACCTCCGGATTGCCGTTGGCGCGGCTGCCCTTGATCGGCGCTACCGTCTTGAGATCGACCGGCGGACGATAGACGCACAAACCCTCACCGAAGCCCAGCATCCACTTGTGATCCTGGTAGAACTGCTGGCGCCCGGTGAGCGTCCGCCACGGAATCAGCTCGTGGACGTTGGTGTAGCCGGCGTTGTAGCTCACCTTCTCGCTTTCGATGCCCGACCACGTGGGCGAGCTGATGATCTTGCGCGGCTGCGCCTGAATGTCGCGGAAGCGGATCTTCTCGTCCTCCTTGGCGAGCGCGAGGTGCTTGTGGCTGCGGCCGGTGACCTTCGACAGCGCTTCCCATGCCTTCACCGCGACCTCGCCGTTGGTCTCCGGCGCCAGCGTCAGGATCACCTCGGCCGCATCGATGTCGGTCTCGATCCGCGGCAGGCCCTTCGCGATGCCGTCCTGGACGGTGTAGTTGAGCTCGGCGAGCCTCTGCACTTCGTGCTCGGTGTTCCAGGCGATGCCCTTGCCGCCGTTGCCGACCTTCGTCATCAGGGGCCCGAGCGCAGTGAACTTCGCGTAGGTGTTCGGGTAGTCCCGCTCGATCACCGTCATCGCCGGCGCGGTGCGCCCCGGAACGAGATCGCACTGCCCCTTCTTCCATTCCCTGACGTCGGTCGCCTGGGCGAGCTCGGCCGGCGTGTCGTGCATCAGCGGCGTGAGCACGAGGTCGCGCTCGACGCCGAGGTGTCCGGCGCAGACGTCGGAGAACTTGCGCGCGATGCCCTTGTAGATCTCCCAGTCGGATCGCGATTCCCACACCGGGTCTATCGCCGCCGACAGCGGATGGATGAACGGATGCATGTCGGAGGTGTTGAGATCGTTCTTCTCGTACCACGTCGCAGTCGGAAGCACGATGTCGGAATACATGCACGTCGTCGACATCCGGAAGTCGAGCGTCACCAGCAGATCGAGCTTGCCCTGCGGGGCCTCGTCGCGCCAGGCGACCTCCTCGGATTTGTTCCAGCCCTCGGCACCGAGGTCCTTGCCCTGCACGCCGTTCTGAGTTCCGAGCAGATGCTTGAGGAAGTACTCGTGACCCTTGCCCGAGCTTCCCAGCAGGTTCGAGCGCCAGACGAACATGTTGCGCGGAAAGTTCGCCGGGTGGTCGGGGTCCTCGCACGCCATCCGGAGTGCACCGTCCTTCAACGCGCGAACCGCGTAGTCCTTCGCGTCGATGCCCTCGGCGGCGGCGCGGCGGACGACTTCGAGCGGGTTCGCCTGCAGCTGCGGCGCCGACGGGAGCCATCCCATCCGCTCGGCGCGGACGTTGAAGTCGATGAGGCTTCCCGTGTACTCGTTCGGATCGGCGAGCGGTGAAAGGATCTCGCGGACGTCGAGCTTCTCGTAGCGCCACTGGTCGGTGTGCGCGTAGAAGAACGATGTCGAGTTCTGCTGGCGCGGCGGCCGGTGCCAGTCGAGCGCGAACGCGAGAGCGGTCCAGCCGGTCTGCGGGCGCAGCTTCTCCTGGCCGACATAGTGCGCCCAGCCTCCTCCGCTCTTGCCGACGCAGCCGCAGAGCATCAGCATGTTGATGATGCCGCGGTAGTTCATGTCGCAGTGAAACCAGTGGTTCATCGCCGCGCCGATGATCACCATCGAGCGGCCTTCGGTCTTGTCCGCGTTGTCGGCGAACTGGCGGGCGAGCGTCACCGCATCGGCCGCCTTGACGCCGGTCACCTTCTCCTGCCACGCGGGCGTGTACGGGACGTCGTCATCGTAGCCTTTGGCGACGCTGCCGCCGGGCAGCCCGCGGTCGATGCCGTAGTTGGCTGCGAGCAGGTCGAACACCGTGGCAACGCAGGCCTCGCCGTCGGCGAGCACGATCCTCCGCACGGGAACGCTTCGGAGCAGCACGTCACCGCCCTGGTCGTTCGCGTCGAAGTGCTCGTTGACGATGCCGCCGAAGTAGGGGAATGCGACGGTCGCCACGTCGTCGCGGCTGTCGATCAGCGTGAGGAGCGGGCTCGCTTCCGCGCCGCTTGCGGCGTCCTTCGCCTCGAGGTTCCACTTGCCTGCATCCACCCCTTCCTTCTGGCCCCAGCGATGGCCGATCGATCCCTGCGGTGCGTACGGCGCGTTGCGCTGCGTGTCGATCGCGACCGTCTTCCATTCGGCGTTGTTGGTCTGGGCGAGCTTGTCCGCGAAGTCGGAGGCACGGAGATAGCGGTCGGCGACGAAGCGGTTGCCGCGACGCTCGAGCCGCACCAGCATCGGCAGATCCGTGTAGCGGCGCGCGTAGTCCTGGAAATACGCCGACGGCCGCTCGAAATAGAACTCCTTCATGATCACGTGGCCCATCGCCATCGCAAGCGCCGCGTCGGTGCCCTGCTTCGGGTGCAGCCACAGGTCGGCGAGCTTCGAGACTTCGGCATAGTCGGGCGTGATGGCAACGACTTTCGCGCCCTTGTAGCGGACCTCGGTGAAGAAATGCGCGTCCGGCGTGCGCGTCTGCGGGACGTTGCTTCCCCATGCGATGAGGAACGTCGAGTTGTACCAGTCGGCCGACTCGGGCACGTCGGTCTGCTCGCCCCAGGTCTGAGGGGATGCCGGCGGCAGATCGCAGTACCAGTCGTAGAAGCTCATGCAGACGCCTCCGATCAGCGACAGGTAGCGGCTGCCCGCCGCGTACGAGACCATCGACATCGCCGGAATGGGCGAGAAGCCGATGACCCGGTCGGGGCCGTACTTCCTGATCGTGTAGACGTTCGCGGCGGCGATGATCTCGTTCGCTTCGTCCCACGTCGCGCGCACGAAGCCGCCCATGCCGCGGACCGATTTGTACGCGGTTGCCGACGCCGGGTTTTCGACGATCGACGCCCACGCTTCGACCGGTCCGCGGGTCTCGCGCGCCTCGCGCCACATGCGGACGAGGCGGCCCCGGATCATCGGGTATTTCAGCCGGTTGGCGCTGTAGAGATACCACGAGTACGAGGCGCCTCGCGAGCAGCCGCGCGGCTCGTGGTTCGGCATGTCCGGCCGGGTTCGCGGATAGTCGGTCTGCTGCGTCTCCCACGTGACCACGCCGCCCTTCACGTAGATCTTCCAGCTGCACGAGCCGGTGCAGTTCGTCCCGTGCGTCGAGCGCACGATCTTGTCGTGCTGCCAGCGCTTGCGATAGCCGTCCTCCCACGTGCGGTCCTCGGTGGTGACAACGCCGTGCTCGCCGGCGAAGCTCGTGCGATCCTTCGCGAAGTAGGTGAGGCGATCGAGAAAATGGCTCATGGCGAGACTCCGTTCAGCACGGCATCGGCGAGTTGCGCCGCGCGTAGTACCACCAGGTCATCGCGATGCAGGTCGCGTAGAACGCGATGAAGCAGTAGAGCGCGAACTCGGGGCCGCCGGTCAGCGTGATCGACGTTCCGTAGCTCTTCGGGATGAAGAATCCGCCGTAAGCCGCGATCGCCGCCGAGAACCCGAGTACCGCGGCGCCTTCCTTGTTGCCGTCGCGCGTCGCCTGCTCGAGCGCCTCGGTGCCCTTGCCGGCGGCTTCGCGCTGCCGCTCGGTGAGGAAGATCACCGGAATCATCCGGAACGTCGAGCCGTTGCCGATCCCGGTGGTGAGGAAGAGCAGGATGAACATCGCGAAGAATCCTGCGAAACTGCCACCCGAAGCACCCGAGGGCAGGAAGTAGAGGACGCCGACGACGGCGAGCGCCATGACGATGAAGTTCCAGAACGTGACGCGCGCGCCGCCGAGACGGTCGGCGAGATAGCCGCCGAAGGGGCGGATCAGCGCGCCGACGAACGGCCCCATCCACGCGTAGTAGAGCGGATTGACGCCGGCGAACTGGCTCTTGATCAGCAGCGGGAATCCAGCCGCGTAGCCGATGAACGAGCCGAAGGTCCCGAGGTAGAGCCAGCACATGAGCCAGTTGTGCTTGCGCTTGAAGATCACTGCCTGCTCGCGGAACGACGCGCGCGCCGCGGCGATGTCGTGCATGAACATCCAGGCGAGGATCGCGCAGATCGCGATGAAGGGTACCCAGATGAGCGCCGCGTTCTGCGCCCAGATCGTCGAGGTCTGTCCGGCCTTGTCGACGATCGTCTGCGGCGCGCCGGACAGCGGTCCCCAGACCGGCATCGTCACGACCAGCGGCGCGAGGAACTGCACGCTCGAGACGCCGAGGTTTCCCAGTCCCGCGTTGACGCCGAGCGCCGAGCCCTTGCGCTCCTTCGGGAAGAAGAAGCTGATGTTCGCCATCGAAGAGCTGAAGTTGCCGCCGCCGAAGCCGCACAGCAGCGCGAGGATCAGCATCGTCGAGAACGTCGTCGTCGGATTCTGGACGGCGATGCCGATGCCGATCGCGGGAATCAGCAGCGACGCGGTCGAGATCGCCGTCCACCGCCGGCCTCCGACGATCGGCACGACGAACGAATAGAAGATCCGCAGCGTCGCACCCGAAAGCGCCGGCGCGGCCGCGAGCCCGAAGAGCTGATCGGTGGTGAACTTGAACCCGAGCGCGTTGAGGTTGACGGCGACGACGCTCCAGAGCTGCCATACGGCGAAAGCGAGGAACAGCGAGGGCACGGAAATCCAGAGATTGAGCCGCGCGATGGCTTCGCCCTCCTGCGCCCAGAATGCCTTGTCCTCGGGGTTCCAGATGTCCAGCACGCGGCCTTTGCGCGGCGCGGCTGTGGTGGTCGTGGTCGTCATGTCGTCTCGGCTGTCTCGGGTTCTCTCGCGCGTACGTCGCCGAATCTAGCGCCTCGCCGCGCCCGTCGAAATTCACCGGAAGGCGCGTCGCCTAACGCCGTTCGAGGAAGGGCGCGATCGTCACGACGGCGGATGGCCATCCGCCGAACGAACTATCGGCGGCGCGTGGATGCAGCCGGCTTGACGATCGTCAATGCGGGCCGGCGGATGCGACGATCCAATGGCGCGCGATCCCGCGCCCCCGGGGTGCGCATTTCGACAAAGAGGAACGACGTGACGACGACGACCGCCGGCCCATCGATGGCCGCAGGCAAGGCCGCATACAGCCGCGAACAGATCTCGGTGCTCGCGATGAACACGCTTGCGTTTGCGGTGAACTTCGCCGTGTGGGTGATGTTCTCGGTGATAGGAATCAAGATCAAGGCGGAGCTCAACCTCAACGAAACCGAATTCGGCCTGCTGGTCGCCACGCCCATCCTGACCGGCTCGCTGGTGCGGCTGCCGCTGGGCATTCTGACCGACCGCTACGGCGGGAGGCGCGTCTACTTTCTGCAGATGCTCGCCGTCGTCGTCCCGACATGGTTGCTGTCGTACGCGACGCAGTATTGGCAGTACCTCGTGCTCGGACTGTTCGTCGGCGTGGCCGGAGGCTCGTTCGCCGTCGGCATCGCGTACACGTCGGCCTGGTTCAGCAAGGAGCGCCAGGGCACGGCGATGGGCATCTTCGGCGCCGGCAACGCGGGCTCCTCGCTCACCAAGTTCGCCGCTCCGCTGATCATCGCTGCCTCGGCTGCGGGCTCGTGGCGCGCGGTGCCGCAGGTCTACGCAGTCGCGATGCTCGCGATGGCGGTTGTGTTCTGGTTCCTCACCTACGACGACCCGCTGCACCGCAAGGGCGCGGAGGACCGACGGCACCCCACGCTCGGCGAGCAGCTGACGCCGCTGCTCGACCTGCGTGTCTGGCGCTTCGGGCTCGCGTACTACTTCGTGTTCGGAGCGTTCGTCGCGATGGCGCTCTGGCTGCCCAAGTACTACGTGGGCGAGTATGGGCTGCCGCTCGCGACCGCGGCCTTCCTGACCATTCTCTTCGACCTGCCCTCGGGAGCGATCCGGGCGCTGGGCGGCTGGGCCTCCGACAAGTGGGGCGGAAGCACGGTGACGTGGTGGGTGCTCTGGGTGAGCCTCGTCTGCATGTTCCTGCTCTCCTATCCGCCGACGACGATGATCATCCACGGGATCAAGGGCGACGTTGCCGTCGACATCGGCGTCGGCGTCGGTGCTTTCACCGCGCTGATCTTCGTCGCCGGGCTCGCGCAGGGATTCGGGAAGGCGAGCGTCTACCGGAGCCTCGCGGATCACTACGCGAGCAACATGGGCGTGGTCGGAGGCATCGTCGGCGTCATCGGAGGCTTGGGCGGGTTCACGCTGCCGATCATGTTCGGCGTCGCCGCCGACGTGATCGGCGTGCGCTCGAGCTGCTTCATGCTGATGACACTCGTCGTCGTCGTGACGATGATCTGGATGTGGGTGGCCGAGCGCAACGAGCGCGAGGGCATCCTCGAGCAGCACGCCGCGGCGCGCGCGGCGCTCGCGGGCGCGGAGCTGATCGAGCCCGTGCGCCGGCGCCGCCACGTGCTCGTCGACTGGAGGCCGGACGACGAGACGTTCTGGGCGGCGACGGGTCGCCGGATCGCCACGCGCAACCTTCTCGTGTCGATGCCGGCGCTGCTGCTCGCGTTCGCCGTCTGGGTCGTGTGGAGCGTGATCGTCGTCGAGTTGCCACGCATCGGTTTCAGGTTCACGACCAGCCAGCTCTTCTGGCTGGCGGCGCTGCCCGGGCTGTCGGGAGCGGTGTTCCGCGCGCTCTATTCGTTCGTCGTGCCGATCTTCGGCGGTCGCAACTGGACGGTGTGGAGCACGACGATGCTGCTGCTGCCGACGCTGTGGATCGGATTCGCCGTGCAGGACCCGACGACCAACTACGCGGTGTTCGCAGCGATCGCGCTGCTCTGCGGCCTGGGTGCGGGCAATTTCTCCTCCTCGATGGCGCACATCAGCTTTCTCTACCCCAAGCGCCTGCAGGGCACCGCGCTGGGCGCGAACGCAGGCGTGGGCAACCTCGGCGTAGGCATCGCGCAGCTCGTCGCGCCGCTCGCCACGTACGCGGGCGCCCTGCTGGTCATGGGCGGCAGCCCGCAGACGCGCGAATTCGCGGGCGTAGCGGTGCCGGTCTGGGTGCAGAACGCGGGGTTCATATGGGTGCCGCCGATCGTGCTCGCCGTGATCGCGGCCTGGTTCGGCATGGACAACATCGCAGCCGTGCGCGCCGGCTTCGCCGAGCAGGTCGCGATCATCCGCAACAAGCACCAGTGGCGGATGAGCTGGCTCTACATCGGCACGTTCGGGTCGTTCATCGGCCTCGCCGTCGGCTTCCCGATGCTCGTCAACACCCAGTTTCCCGGCGTGGACGCGTTCAAGTTCGCATTCGTCGGTCCTCTGCTCGGGGCGCTGGTGCGGCCGATCGGCGGCTGGCTCGCCGACCGCGTCGGCGGCGCGATCATAACGGTCCTTATCTTCGTCGTGATGACGGCGGCGCCGCTCGCGGCGGCCTTCTTCCTGCCCTCGGCGAACGGCGGCGGCAGCCTGATCGGCTTCGTACTCGCGTTCATGGTGCTGTTCGTCGCAGCGGGCGTCGGCAACGGCTCGACGTTCCGGATGATCCCGATCATCTTCCGCACGCTGCGCGAGCGGACGGTAAGCGATCCCCGCGACGCAGCCGCGCTCGAGCAGGCGCGCCGCGAAGGGAGCACCGAAGGCGCCGCTGCGCTTGGATGGAGCTCGGCGATGGCGGCGTTCGGCTGCGCCTACATCCCGATCGCGTACGGCACGTCGATCGACCTCACCGGGAGTCCGCGCGCGGCGCTTCTCTTCTTCAGCCTCTTCTATCTCACCTGCGTGCTGGGGACGTGGCGCTGGTACGCGCGCCGAGGGGCCGAGGTCCGCTGCTGAAAAGCGACGGTCCGATCGCAGGCCACGCGGCCGCAAGGGGCGCGCCGGGTGCTGGCGCGGCAGCCGACCTCAGCCGCGCGCGGCGACGCCGTGCTCGACGGCCCACAGCGCGGCCTGCACGCGGCTCGCGAGATTCAGCTTGCGCAGGATGTGCTGGACGTGGATCTTGACGGTGCTCTCGGCTACGTCGAGCTCGCGGGCGATTTCCTTGTTGCTCATCCCGCGCGCGATATGCACGAGTATCTCGCGCTCGCGCGTCGAGAGGACGTCGTCTGGAGTGCGCGTCACGTTGCCGCGCACCTGCTCGACGAGCTTGCCGGTCATCTCCGGCGAAATGACCGAATCGCCGTCGGCCGCGCGCCGGATCGCCGCGACCAGGAATTCGCCGTCGATGTTCTTCAGCAGATAGCCGCTCGCGCCACTGCGCAGCGCGGCCAGCAGGTCCTGCGCGTCCTCGGAGACCGTCAACATCACGACTTGTGCTGCGGGCGCATCCTTGCGGATCGCGCCAATCGCCTCGACGCCCGAAATGCCCGGCATGTTGAGATCGAGCAGGACGACGTCGGGCTGCGTGGCGGCGACCACCTTGATGCCCTCGAACCCGTCGGCCGCCTCCCCGACGACGGAAAGCTCGGGCTCGCGCGCGAGTAGCGCGATCAGTCCGCGCCTGAAGAGCGTATGGTCGTCGATGACGGCGACACGTACCGGAGCCGGCTGCACCATGCGCTTCTCGCCGCCGTCCGGCGCCTCAGGCGGCGGCCTTCTCGCCGATCGGAACGCTGAGCGTGATCTCGGTGCCGCGCCCCCGTTCCGACCGGATGCTCACGTTCGCACCGATGCGCTCGGCGCGCTCGCGCATGATCCGCAGCCCCACGTGCTCGTCGCCCTCGGCGAAGGAGCGCCTCGCGTCGAAGCCGCATCCGTCGTCCCGGATCACGAACACGTGGCCGGGACCGCGCGAAACCTCCACCGCGACGCTGTTGGCGCGGGCGTGCTTGCGCACGTTCGACAGCGCCTCCTGCACGATGTGCATGACCTGAAGCTGGGTCTCCGGGTCGAGTGGCAGCGAGTTGCCGCGGCTCTTGAGCGATGCGGGGACGCCAGCCTGCCGCTCGAAGCGCGCGAGGAGCGAGCGGATGCCGTGCTCGACGTCGCCTCCGCCGGCGCGCGTGCGGAAGTGCGTGAGCAGCTCCCGGACGTCGGCGTAGGACTCCTGCACGCCGGCCTGGATCTCGTCGGCGACCCGCGTTGCCTCCGCGGCCCTGCCGCCGGCGATCGAGCGCCGCAGCAGCTGCACCTGCAGGTTGAGGAACGCCAGCGATTGGGCGATCGAGTCGTGGAGCTCCTGCGCGAGCAGGTTGCGTTCCTCGGCGACGGCGAGCTCGCGCTCGCGGGAGGCGAGGCGGATGTTCTCGATCGCCGCGCCGAAGTGGTGGCCGAGACTCTCGAGCATGTGCCGCGTCTCGCTGGAGAGCTCGCGCGCGTCGGCGAAGAAGAGGTTGTAGACGCCGAGCACCTCGCGGTGTGCGGTGATCGGCAGCGCGGCGACGGTGCCGAAGCCGGCGTCGCGGCAATGCGGCAGGCTGACGGCGAAAGGCAGCGGGTGTCCGCTGAGCACGTGGATCACCGCGCCTTCGCGCCTCGCGGCGTCGCCGCACGCGCATTCGCCGCGGCCGATGCAGGACTCGCGCTCGAGAAACGATCCGGGCAAGCCTTCGTCGACGTAGCGGAACATGCTGCCGTCCTCGCGCGAGACCAGGCGCACGAGCCCCGCGGAGGCGCCGGTCGCGACCATCAGGCGACGCAGGAAGCCGCGGCAGAGATCCTCGAGCGAGCTCGACGCGTTCATATAGGCGGTCATGTCGTAGAGCGTCGCGAGGCGCCCGTTCTGCTCGGCGAGCGACCGCGTCTTGTCGGCGACGCGCGCCTCGAGCGTGCGGTACGAATGCTCGAGATGCTCGGCCATGTGATTGAACCCCGCGGCGAGCGCGCCGAACTCGTCCTTGGACTTGACCGGAAGGCGCGCCGCGAAGTCGCCGAGCGCCATCCGGCGCAACCCGTGTTCGAGCCGATGAACCGGGCGGATCACGAAACGGAACGACAGGTAGATGAGCGCGAGCGTGCCGATCATCGCGAGCGCGACGAGCACGAGCTGGATCTGGCGCAGGAGGCGCGTCGTTTCGATGCTGTCGCGCTCGATCGTGGCGACCAGGCGATCGACGGTGCCGACGAACCCTTCGATCTGCTCCCGCTGGACGTCGAGCGGAGCGCCCAGCGAAACGCGCCGAAACGCGGGCGCGAGCGCATGCCATTCGCGATCGAACGCGGCAAACTGGCTGTCGATCTCCTTGGTCATCGGCACGTACAGCGGACGAAGCGGATCGCCTTCGCGGAGCGTTGCGGCGATCCGGTCGAACGCGTCGATCTCCCCGGCGATCGCCGCCCTTGCGGCGGGGGCGGCGGGTTCGGTCCGCATTGCTTCGAGGCCGAGAAACGCGAGCCGATAGGTGCGCATGCGCAGGCTGCCGGCGTCGTTTATCGCCGCGGCGTTGCCGTCGAGCCGCCACGACACGGGCAGCGTGAGGCCGATGGAGACGAGCGCGAGCGCCAGGAAGAGTATCTGGACGCCGACGAGCTTCGAGGACAGCGTGCGCGGAAAGGCCATAAACGGCAAGTATCGGCGCTGGGGAACCGTCCAACAAGTGCAGCGCGGCGCATGGATTGACTTTGGTCAATGAGATTCGCGGGCCGGGCGGCGAGCGGGGACAGCCTCGGCGGCGGCACAGCGACTTGCCGTATGCTTGGTCGCTGGGGTCCGGCGAACGCGTCGGAGGTCCCGCGCGGCGCCACAGTCGCGCCGCCCAAGAACGGAGGGAAGCGATGGAGCGCATTACGATCTCGGTCGACGAGAAGCTTGCGAAGGAGTTCGACGCGATCATCAAGAAGCGAGGCTACACGAGCCGCTCGGAGGCGATGCGCGACCTCCTGCGTCGCGACGTTGAGGCGAACCGCATCGCCTACGAGCAGAAGTCGTACTGCGTCGCAAATTTCTCCTATGTCTACGATCACCATTCGCGCGACCTTGCCGAGCGGCTGATGTCCGCGCAGCACGATCATCACGACATGGTGATCTCGACGATGCACGTGCATCTCGACCACGAACATTGCCTGGAAACGGTGATGCTCAGAGGTCCGACCGCCGCGGTGCGCTCGTTCGCAAATGCGATGCAGGCCGAGCGTGGATTGCGGCATGCGCAGATGAACCTCGTCACCGTCGATCCGGGCGACGCGCACCAGACGCTGGGCGGCCACCAGCATCGCGGCCACATGCACCTCGTTCCGCGCTCCTGAATCGAGCGGATTCGACGATCGCGGCGCGGACCGCGGTCGCCGACGCCTCAGCTATGCATGTGCCGGTGCGAGTGCCGGATCCCGCTCGCGTGCGCGTGCGGATGGGCATGCAACAGCAACGGCTCGCCGTAGCGCTCCTCGAGACGCCCGAACTTCCACCATGCGGCGGAGAGTACCCACGCAACGAGGAAGAGGCCGACGATCAGGTAACCGAGGCCGCCGAATTCCAGCCCTCCGACGAAGTCGAAGAAGGGCCCGTGCAGGTCCAGCATGCCGGTCAGCACCTGAGTGAGCTCGATCGTGCCGATCAGAAGCGCGACGACGACGGAGATTGCCGTGGTCGTGAGATTGTAGAAGATCTTGCGCAGCGGATTGACGAACGCCCAGTTGTACGCCTTCGACATCAGAACGCCGTCCGTCGTGTCCATCAACGTCATCGCCGCCGCGAACAGGATCGGCAGGCAGAGAATCGCGAGGATCGGCAGGTCCCCGGCGGAAGCCCCTGCGGTCATCGCCAGCAATCCGACCTCGGTAGCGGTGTCGAAACCCAGGCCGAACAGCACGCCGAGGGGGTACATCTGCCAGCTGTGATTCAACATCTTCTTCAAGCGCCCGCCGAACAACCGGTTGAGGAGACCGCGGCGCAGCAGCAGCTCCTCGAGGTGCGTGTGATCGTGCGTTCCCGCCTTCGCCTTCTTCCAGACGCCGACGATGTCGAGCAGCACCAGCAGGTTGAGGATCCCGATGATCCACAGAAAGGTGCCGGAGACACCGGCCCCGATGATTCCGCCGACGTTCTTGAGCTGGGGCAAGTCCTGCTTTAGCGCGGCTGCCGCAAACGTGATGGCGATTGCGAGCAAGAACACGATCGTCGAATGGCCGAGCGAGAAGAAAAATCCCACCCCGAGCGGACGGCGGCCTTTCTGGAGCATGTAGCGCACCGTGTCATCGATCGCCGCGATGTGGTCGGCGTCGAACGCATGCCGGAGGCCGAACATGTAGGCGACGAGCCCCAGCCCGACCAGCGCCGGGTGGGCGGCGGCGTAGTACAGATACAGCGACCAGCCAAGCGCGTGCAGTGCCGCGATCGAGCCGTAGAGCCCGGCAAGTCGTAGCCACTCGGCAGGGGTGAACGCCCGCATCCGCCGGCGGGGCGCGGTCGCTCCTGGGACGTACGCATATTCGGACACGGGTCCTTCCCCTTCCAAACCAGGCTGCGGCTGTCGGGCAGGGACACCAATCCCCGCGCGGTTGCAGCGGGATTCGCGGGACGCACTCAGTGCCGCTGTCAGCGCTGCAACACGACCCAACGTCTTCCAGCGTGGGAACACATGTAGCATTCTTCACACCGCCTGTCGATGACCGGGGTCAAAATCCATCGCCGAGCGCGCCGTCCATCCGGTCGTGCGCTCGTCGGTGGGAACAATTATACTAAAGTGCCTACGAGGGGGGCGATTGGATCACGCGCGGTGCGAGTGAATGCTCGTCGGGCTGGCATCCGCCGTGCTCGCGCTCCCGGCTTTGGCTGACGGTGTGCAGCGCCTCGATGCCGTCGGATTACTCGGCACCGCTCGCCGGTGGCGCGCTGCAGACCACCGCATACTGGTTCAAGTACAGGCTCAACCTCTTCTCCGACTTCACCTACTTCCTGGACGATCCGGTGAACGGCGACCAGTTCGAGCAAGCCGACGACCGCAACGTCTACGGCTGGACCGGGAGCTGGTCGAAGGCCGGCGAGCTCTATGGCGCTCCGACGCGCAACACGCTGGGATTCGAGCTGCGCCAGGACCGAATCGATCCGGTCGGTCTGTACGCGACTCGCGAGCGCGAGCGTCTGTCGACGACGCGCCAGGACGACGTCGTCGAAGGGAGCGTCGGCATCTACGCACAGAACGACACGCAGTGGAGCGACTGGTCTCGATCGGTCGTCGGCATCCGTTACGACCGGTACCACTTCGATGTCGATTCGAGCATTCCGGAGAATTCCGGCATCGTGAATTCCGGCATCGCGTCGCCGAAAGCCTCTCTCGTCTTCGGGCCGTGGTCGAAGACCGAGTACTTCCTCAACGCGGGCTCCGGGTTTCACAGCAACGACGCGCGAGGCGTCACGATCAAGGTCGATCCGAAGACGGGCGAGCCGGTCGATGCGGCGACGCCTCTCGTGCGCAGCACGGGGGCCGAACTCGGGGCGCGAACCGAAGCGATTGCGAATGTGCAGTCGTCGCTCGCGCTCTGGTACCTGAAGCTCGGGAGTGAGCTCGTGTTCGCCGGCGACGCCGGGACGACCGAGGCCGGGCGACCTTCCAAGCGTTACGGGATCGAATGGAACAATCGCTGGCGGCCGACGCCGTGGCTCTTCGTCGATCTCGACGTCGCGTGGAACCACGCCCGCTTTTCCGACGGCGGATCGGAAGGCCCCTATATCCCCGGCGCGCCCGACGCGGTCATCGCTGCGGGTCTGGCGGTCGACCGGTACGGGCCATGGTCCGGCGCGATTTTCATGCGCTACATCGGCTCGTATCCTTTGATCGAGGACAACAGCGTGCGCGCCGATCCGTCGACGGTATTCGACGCGCAGGCTGGTTACCTGATCGATCCGAAGACGAAGCTGCGCCTCGACGTATTCAATCTCTTCAACGCCAAGACGAACGACATCACGTACTACTACACGTCGCGATTGCCCGGCGAACCGCCGGAGGGCGTCGCCGACACGCACATCCACCCTGGCGAGAAGCGCAGCTTTCGGGTGACGCTTTCCTATGCTTTCTGAGCGGAGCGACCGGCGGCTCGTCCCCGCAAGGGCGCGACGAGCGCGGTCGAGGCGGCGCCGGCCATGCGTGTGCGGATGCCCGCCGCGATCTCACGCGTCGAATCCCAGCGCGCGCAATTCCTCCCTGACGCCGGAGTCGTTGACCAGGTCGCGGAACGCGCGCACCGCAGGGCGGGCGAGGCGGGCGGTGGGCACGACGAAGTCGAAGCGCTCCGGCTGGACCGGAATGAAACCGAGGCCGTACTGCTCGGCGACGGTGTTGATCGCGACGCCCCAGTCCGCGCGCCCCTGGTGGATCGCCGCCGCGACCGCGTTGTGCGACTTCACCTGTACGGCGTAGCCGGATGGGCGGCGCAGGCCGAGGAGCGCGTCGATGACGATCCGCGTCCCACTGCCGGTATTGCGATTGACGATCGCGCATTCGGGATCGGCGAGGGCCGCCGCCAGCGCCTGCTCGAGGCCCTTGCCTTTGAAGCGCGCGTCGCCCTTGCGATAGACGATCCCCTGCATCCGTCCGTAGCCGGTAACGAGCGTCAGCCCCTCGGTTATCAGATGGCGATTGTATTGGCGCGTCGCGGGGTCCATCAGGTGAATTCCCGCGACGTCGCACTCGCCGCGCTTCGCTGCGGCGAGGCCGCCCATGCTGCCGACGAACATCGTCTTTGCGCGGAAGCCGTTCTTCAGCAGCTTGCCGACCAGCAGATCGAGCCCGACGCAGTGGCTGCCGATGATGACGAGGTCCGCGGGCTCGATGCGCTGACCGAGAAGCTGCACCGATACCGTCGAGCCGGCATCGACGATCTCGGTGTGCTGATCGATCGTGATGAAGCCATCGGCTCCGCTGAAGGCCGTGACCGAGCCCGAGCCCTTGCCCATCGGATACGCGGCGAGCCCGCCGGCGCCCCGCACGAGGCCGACCAGCAGATACTCGGTGCGTCCCCGCTCCGAGTTGACCCGCATCGGCAGCATCGCGGATACGGTCTGTCGCCGCTCGCGCGGCACGCCGGCGTAAGCGCGGATCACCGGCGCGACGAACTCGTGGAACGTGAAGATCGCGGAGGTCGGAAATCCGGGCAGGATCACGACCGGCTTGCCGGACGTGACCGCGAGGCAAATGGGCTTGCCCGGCTTGAGCGCAACGCCGTGCGCGACGATTCCCGGGTCGCGCAGCTCGCTCACGACGCGATAAGAGAGATCGCCCGCGCCCTTGGACGTTCCGCCGGAGAGCACGGCGACGTCGTATTGGAGCGCGCGCTCGAGCGCGGCACCGAGCGCGACGTCGTTGTCGGCGATGATGCCGAGCTGAATCGCTTCGCCGCCGAGTTCCTCGACGGCGGCGCCGATGATCGCCGCGTTGGAGTCGTACACGGCGCCGGGGCGTAGCGGCCGCCCGGGTGCCACGATCTCGTTCCCGGTCGAAAGGATCGCGACGCGCGGCTTGCGATAGACGGGGACCTCGGCGAGCCCCACGGCTGCGAGCACGCCGATCTCGCGCGAGGTGAGAAGCTGCCCCGCCCGCAGAACCGTCTCGCCTTTCGCGATGTCGGTGCCGGCATAGCTCACGTTCTCGCCGGGAACCGCTGCGCGCGTGACCTCGAGCTCCATGCCGCCGCGCACGTCGGTGTGCTCGACCATCACGACGGCGTCGGCGCCGCGCGGCACCATGCCGCCGGTTGCAATCGCCGTCGCCCGCCCCTCGGTCACCGCTTCGCGCGGAGCGACTCCGGGCGAGAGCACCTCGTCGTTGAGGGCCAGTCCGCGCGCCGATTCCTCCATCGCGCCTTGCGTGTCCGCCGATTGCACGGCGAAGCCGTCGACGTTCGCGCGATCGAAGCCGGGAACGTCGACTGCCGAGCGAATGTCGTCCGCGAGAATTCGCCCGAGCGCGGATCCGAGCGCCACGGTGTCGCGTCCGAGCGGTGCGAGATCGAGATGCTGCTGGAAGCGCGCAGTCGCCTCGTCGCGCGTGACGACGCTCAGGAACTGCGTCTGTCGGGGATCGTGCCGCGGCGGCTCGGCGGGTGCCATCGAGAGCTGTCTCGGGACCTATTCGTACAGGTACATCGTCACCGTCGTGCCGGGCGCGTAGCCCTCGCTTTCGGCCGGGACGATCACGAAGCCATCGGCGCGCGTCGTCGACGAAAGGATGGAGGCTCCGCTCAATGCGAGCGGCTCGATCCCGCCGTCGGCCAGACGTACGCGGCAGTAGTCGACGCGCCCGATCGCCGAGACGATCTTGCGCGCGACGATACCTTGCCGCGAGCGATGCGGCCAATCGCCGCGCCTGCCGCCGCGCAGCCGGATCGCGCGCCCGGCGAAAAAGTCGTACGCGCAAAGGCACGACACGGGATTCCCCGGCAGCAGGAACACGAGCGCGTCGCCGATCGCGCCCACCCCCGCCGGACTCGACGGCCGCATCGCCACGCCGTGGATCGCGAGCGTGCCGGCATCGGCGAGGAGCCGCGGCGCATGATCCTCGCTTCCGACGCTCGAGCCGCCCGAGATCAGAATGACGTCGGCACCGGGAGCGACGAGCGCGGCGCGAATCTTCTCCGGATCGTCGCCGAGCATCCGATGCGATTCCACCACGCCGCCGTCACGCGCGACGAGCCCCCGCAACATCGCCGAATTGGCGTCGTAGATCTCGTGTTCCGCCTTCGGTGCCCCCGGACTCACGATCTCGTTCCCGGTGACGAGGATGCGCACGCGCGGCTCGCCGACGACGGACGTCTCCGCGATTCCGAGCGAGCCGAGAAGGCCGACGTCCTGCGGACGCAGATGGCGTCCGGGTTCGAGGACGACCGTCCCGGCGCGAATGTCTTCGCCGCGGCGGCCGATGTGCTTCCCGGGGGAAACCGCGAGCGTGATCTCCACCTGGCCCGTGGCCTCGCGCACATATTCGGCAGGCACGACCGCATCCGCACCGTCGGGTATCGCAGCGCCCGTCATGATTCTCACGGCGCTCTCGGGGGGTACGGGCGAAGCGAACGGGCGCCCCGGCAGCGCCTGGCCAAGGACGGCGAATGCGAGCGGATTGTAGTCGGACGCGCCCGAAGTTTCGTCGGCGTGCAGTGCATAACCGTCCATCGCCGCGCGATCGAACGCAGGCACGTCGATCGCCGCGATCACCCGTTCGGCGAGCACGCGTCCGGACGCGCAATCGAGCGGAACGAGCACGGGGCCGAGACGCTGCGCGTGGTCGTCGATCCATTGCAGCACGGTGCCGACCTCGGCCCGCCGGCTGAAACCGTGCATCCGCACGTCCTCGCGGGCGTGCGCCTCGGTCGCCATCAGTCGCCTCGTGCCGACGTCATACGGGGGACTTCACGTCGCGGTCGCGGCGCTGTTCGTCTTTCGTCTCATTCATCGCAAACGACGCCAATTATAGCTTCGCCGCGCTGTCGGACCGGGCTGCGACCGGGATCCGCCTACTTGTGATCCGGGAATATACGACGGTATATTACGGTCGCCTGGATCTTCGAAGAGGGGAGCAGATGACTCCGATCGCATTTGCGTTCCAGTGTTCGACCGCAATCGTCGCGCTGCTCCTGGCGATCGCATCGCCGATTGCAGCGGCCGAGAACGTCACCGTCTTCGCGGCGGCGAGCCTCAAGGAGGCGATGGACGATCAGGGACGGCAGTTCGGCCGCGACACCGGCAACAAGGTCATCGTTTCCTACGGAGCAAGCAACGCGCTCGCCAAGCAGATCGAGGCCGGGGCGCCCGCCGATCTGTTCATCTCCGCCGACCTCGACTGGATGGACTACGTGAGCCAGCGGAAGCTCGTCGCACCGAACGCGCGGTTCGACCTGCTGCGCAACACGCTGGTGCTCGTCGCGCCGGCTGCGAGCAACGCGACGCTCAGGATCGCGCCCAATTTCGGGTTGGCCGCGGCGCTCGGCAACGAGAGGCTGGCGATGGCCAATCCGGACAGCGTTCCCGCCGGCAAGTACGGCAAAGCTGCGCTCGAGAAGCTCAACGTTTGGCCGAGCGTCGAGGGGAAGGTCGCGCGTGCCGAGAACGTGCGCGCAGCGCTGGCGCTCGTGTCGAGGGGCGAAACGCCGTTCGGGATCGTCTACCGGACCGACGCGATAGCCGACAAAGGTGTCAAGGTTGTCGACACCTTTCCGCCCGACACCTATCCGCCGATCGTCTACCCGGCGGCGCTGCTCGAGGCAAGCAAGTCGAGCGCCGCGAAGGTGCTGCTCGACTATCTGCGTTCCACGCCGGCGCGCTCGACCTGGGAGAAGTACGGCTTCGGCGTGGTTCAATAGGCGGATGCAGTATCGCGCCGCGCCCGTGGATGGCTCGGTGGCGCGGACAGGCGCGCCCTCCGATACACGATGCTCGAGCTGAGCCCGCAGGAGCTCGGCATTCTCGCGCTGAGCCTTCGCGTGGCGGTGGCTAGCGTCGTGTGCAGCCTGCCGTTCGCGGTCCTCGTCGCGCACTGTCTCGCGCGGTCCTCCTTTCCGGGAAAGACGCTCTTCGACGCGATCATTCATCTGCCGCTCGTGCTACCGCCGGTCGTCGTCGGCTTCGCGCTGCTCGTGCTCTTCGGCAAGCGCGGGCCCATCGGCAGCCTGCTCGACCAGTGGTTCGGCATCGTGCTCGCGTTCCGCTGGACGGGCGCCGCGCTCGCCGCGGCGATCATGGGCTTCCCGCTGATGGTGCGCGCGATCCGTCTGTCGATCGAGGCAATTGATCAGCGGCTCGAGGTCGCGGCGCGCACGCTCGGCGCATCGAAGGCATGGGTGTTTACATCGATCACGCTGCCGCTCGCGCTGCCCGGCATCGTCACCGGCACGCTGCTCTCGTTCGCGCGCGGCCTCGGCGAGTTCGGCGCGACGATCACGTTCGTCTCGAACATCCCGGGAGAGACGCAGACGCTGCCGCTCGCGGTCTACACGTTCACGCAGGTACCGGGAGGCGAGGGCAACGCGCTGCGATTGAGCTTGATCGCCGTCGTGTTATCGGTCGTTGCGCTGGCCGCTTCCGAATGGCTGACGCGCCGCTCGCGCCGGGCTGCAGGGCGATGATCGAGGTCGACATCGAGCGGCACCTCGGGGCGTTTCACCTCGACGTGCGGTTCGAGGTCGAAGCGCCGATCGTGGGGCTCTTCGGCCGCTCGGGCTCGGGCAAGACGAGCGTCGTCAACGCGATCGCCGGCATCGTGCGCCCTTCGCGCGGGACGATCGTCGTCAACGAGGTCTGCCTCTTCGATTCGGGGAAGGGTATCGACGTCGCCCCGGAGAAGCGCCGGATCGGCTACGTGTTCCAGGATGCGCTGCTCTTTCCCCACATGGATGTGGAAGCGAACCTCGTCTACGGCCAGCGGCTACGCGCCCCGGGAGATCGCGTGATCGCGCAGGAGCACGTCGTGGATCTCCTCGGCCTGCGCACGCTGCTGCGACGAAAGCCGCCGACGCTCTCGGGCGGCGAGAAGCAGCGGGTCGCGATCGGCCGGGCGCTCTTGGCGCAGCCACGGATCCTGCTGATGGATGAGCCGCTCGCCTCGCTCGACGGCGCGCGCAGGATGGAGATCCTCGCCTACATCGAGCGCCTGCGCGACGATCTCCGCATCCCGATCGTCTACGTGACGCACTCGGTGGCCGAGATCACGCGCCTCGCCGACAGAATCGTGGTGCTCTCGAACGGGAAGAGCGCGGCCTTCGGCGCAATCGGCGAGGTGAAGGACCGCCTCGATTTCGAAGGCGCTGCCGAGGGCTTCGAGGCGGCTTCGATCGTCGAAGCGCGCGTGGCGGCTCACGACGGAGACGACGGCCTGTCGACACTCGCGTTCGACGGCGGCGAGCTCGTCGTGCCCGGGGTCGACCTGGCGGTCGGCGAGCGTGCGCGCGTGCGCATTCTCGCGCGCGATGTTTCGCTCTCGATCCACAGGCCGGCCGGAATCAGCGTTCTTAACGTGCTCCGGGCACACGTCGAATCGGTCAGCGAGTCGGGTGATCCGGTCGTCGATGTCAGGCTCGCCGTCGGTCGCGCAACGCTCGTCGCGCGAATCACGCGCCGATCGGCGCGGGAGCTCGGGATCGCAAGTGGCCAGGCGCTCTATGCGCTTGTCAAGGCGGCGTCGCTCGACTCCAGGGGCGGCGCAGAAGCGTGACTCCCATCCGTCTGCCGATCCGCCATCGAAGCGGACGATCGGCATCGATTGTGGAGACGAACGGCCGGCGCCGCCGATTCGTCAACAATGTCGACGAATCCGCCGGGGGCGCTCGCCCTGTGCAGCGGACCTAGCCGCTGAACTTCCGATACGCGCTCAGGTGCCGCAACGCCTCGCGGCGCATCCCCTTCGCCTCGCACAGGAGCGCGAGGTTGTAGTGCGCGTCGGCCATCTCGGGGCTCGCTTCCAACGCCTTGCGGTAGAGGCCGGCGGCTTCGGCGCTGCGGTTCGAATCTTCGAGCAGCACGCCGAGATTGAACAGCGACACGCTGTCGGCACCGCAGCGCGCGAGCCCCAGACGGTAGATCGATTCCGCTTCGCGCAGCCGACCCTGTTGGTGCAGCATCCGGCCGAGGTTGGTGTACGCGGGGCCGTATTTCGGGTCGACGGCGATCGCCTGGCGATACGCGTTGCAGGAGGCCTCGGGATCTTCCTCTTCGAGGCTCATCGCCCGGCGGAACCACTCGTCACCGGTGGGCGCGGGTGACGCCGCAGGCGCGCTGCGGGGGACAGCGGGCGCGGACTCGGCGGACGGCTGATCGATGAACGAAACGCCGCGGCGCGGCGTCGACTCGACGGTGAAGCCGAGCACGTACTGCCCGTCCTCGGGCTGCCATTGCCGGTCGCCTTCGCTGACGACGACCGCATCGCCCTGGGCTTCGATCCGCAGCGGGCCACGCGGAATCTCGTGGGGGAGCTGAGACTTCAAGCGGCGCAGCGAGCGCAGGATCCGCGTCGAAGAAAGCCCGGCCTCGGTGAGCCCGCGTGCGGCGCGCAGCATCACGAGGTCCTGGAACGTGAAGCGATACTCCTTCCTGCGCCCACGCGCGGGAGAAACGAAGCCGGCATCGATCAACCCGGTGACGATCGACCGCGACAGACCGAGGAGCTTGCTGACCTCGCTTAAGGAGTACCCCTGCTCGGACACCGTGTGTCGACTTCGACTAACGCTTGCTCACCTTGCGGCGGGGTTGCTCGACTTCCTGAGCGACCTTCTTCGGCGGCTTGCGCTGCGCCGACTTGAGCTCCACCGCCGGCGGTTGAACCGGAGCCGGCTTCCCGGCCGCCCTCTTCGGCGCGCCCTTTTGCAGGCTGGCGCGCAGCGCCTCCATCAGGTCGATGACCTGTGCGCCGCCCTGATCGGGTTCGCTCGGCGAAATCGCGATCTCCTGGCCCTCGACCTTGCGCTGAATGGCGGCCTCGATCCGCTTCTTGACGTCGTCCTCGTAGTGCGTCGGATCGAACGCCTTCGACGAGATCTGCGCGATCAGCTGCTTCGCGAGCGCGAGCTCGTTTTCCTTGACCGGGGCTTCCTCGATCTCGACGTCCTCGATGGTGCGCACTTCCGGCTCGTAGAGGAGCTGCTGCATCACGAGCCCGCCGGCGACCGGACGGATCTGGACGATGTACTGCTTCCCCCGTGCAGCGTAGCGGCCGACTGCCGTTTGCTTCGTCTGCCGCATGCTTTCGGCGAGGAGCGCGTAGGGTTTCGCTCCGCCCTTGTCGGGCCCCAGGTAGTACGCCTTGTCGTAGTAGATCGGGTCGATGCTCTCGGCGGGCACGAACTCGCTGATCTCGACGGTCTGCGTGCCCTTTTCCTCCATCTCCTTCAATTCCTCGGGCGTGAACGTCACGTACTGGTCCTTCGCGAACTCGTAGCCTTTCACCATGTCGGCGCGCTCGACGACCACGCCTTCCTTCGCGCACACGTATTGCTGCTTGAGCCGCGAACCGTCGGTGCTGTGCAACAGGTTGAAGGAGATCGCAGCCGACGGTTGCGTCGCCGAATAGAGCTTGACGGGTATCGAAACCATCCCGAACGAGACTGTGATCGAAGCTATAGCGCGAGCCGCCATCCTGGCCTCCGCAGCGACGGATATTCAACTCATCCTGCCAAATCGGACTCGAAACTTCAAGCAGTCGACCTCCTACAAGCTTGTTTAGTAAGGGGCTTGTCGCATTTTCCCGCGCGCGGTACTTTGCGGAATCCAGATTTCGCGCCTGCCATTCCACGCCCATGGGCCTCGAACGCTATCGCCAGAAGCGCAATTTCGGCGTCACGCCCGAGCCCGAGGGCGAGGTTGGAGCGAAGACCGGCGCGGCGCTCCGCTTCGTCATCCAGAAGCACGCGGCGCGGCGCCTGCACTACGATTTCCGGCTCGAGCTCGACGGCGTGATGCTGAGCTGGGCGGTGCCCAAAGGTCCGAGCCTCGATCCGAACGACAAGCGCCTCGCGATGCACGTCGAGGATCATCCGCTCGAATACGGCGACTTCGAAGGCGTGATCCCAGCGAAGCAGTACGGTGCGGGAACCGTGATGCTGTGGGACCGCGGGACGTGGATTCCGAAATCGGACCCGCGGGAAGGGGTCGCGAAGGGGCGTCTCAAATTCGATTTGAGCGGCGAGAAGCTTCACGGCGGCTGGAATCTCGTGCGGAGCCGCAGCGGCAAATACGGCGGCGAGAGCTGGCTGCTGATCAAGGAGGCCGACGCGTACGCCCGTCTCGGCGCAGCCGCCGCGATCGTTGACGACATGCCGGACAGCGTCGCGACGGGACGGAGCATCGAGGAAATCGCGGCGAGCGCCGATCGCGTCTGGCATTCGAACAAATCGGCGGCCGCCAACGTCGAGGCCGGCGCGATCGCGAGGGCGAAGCCTCTTCCCGGCATCGGCAAGGTGCCGGGCGCGCGCAAGGCCGCGATGCCGAGCTTCATCGAGCCCGAGCTCGCGACGCTGATGAAGGCGCCGCCCGACGGCGCGAAGTGGATCCACGAGATCAAGTACGACGGCTACCGGATGCTGTGCCGGATCGCCGACGGATCCGCGCGGATGATCTCGCGCAACAGGAAGGATTGGACGGGAAACTTCGAGGCGGTGGCGGAAGCCGCGGCCCGGCTTCCGGTGAAGACCGCGTGGCTCGACGGCGAAGTCGTTGCGTTCGACGCGGAGGGACGATCGAGCTTCCAGGCGCTGCAAAACGCGCTCACCGCGTCGCCCGCGGCGGACCTCGGCTATCTCGTGTTCGATCTGCTCTATCTCGACGGATTCGATCTGACGCGTGTCACGCTGGCCGAGCGCAAGAGACTGCTGCAGTCGCTCCTCGCGGACGCAAGCGGTGGCATTCGCTACAGCGATCACTTCAGCGTGCCAGGCCGGGCATTTCTCGAGAACGTCCGCAAGCTCGGCCTCGAGGGGATGGTCTCGAAGCGCGCCGATCTCCCGCATCACGACGGACGCGGCACCGCATGGATCAAGGTCAAGTGCCAGCGGCGCCAGGAGATGGTCGTCGGCGGCTACACCGAGCCCGGGGGATCGCGCCACGGCTTCGGAGCCCTGTTGCTCGGCGTGTACGAAGGAGCGAAGCTTCGCTACTCCGGGCGCGTGGGCACGGGCTTCGACGACGCGGCACTCGCGAGCATCAAACAGAAGCTCGACAAGCTCGAGCAGCCGAAGAGCCCGTTCGAGAATCCACCGACCGGCGCGGACGCGCGCGGCGTCCATTGGCTGCGCCCCACCCTAGTCGCCGAGGTCGAGTTCACCGAGTGGACGGCCGACGGAACGCTGCGCCACCCGTCCTTCGTCGGCCTGCGCGCCGACAAGCGCGCCACCGACGTCGTGCGTGAAATCGAGCGCGCTGCGAATGAACAACCGCCGGGGGATGCAGCGGCCCAGGCCGCCTCGGCGGTCGCCGATCCCATCCCGCTGGAAGGGCCCAAGGCCCGCGCGGCAGCGAGGAGCTACGTCGCGAAGAAGGGGCGCTCTGCCGCGAAGGAAGCCGTCGCGGCGAAAACTCCGAGGTCGTGCAGCACCGCGAAGAGCGTGCCAGCGAACCCACCGAAGGAGCGCTTCGCTGCCCCAAGCGTGCGGGCGAGCGCGCGCGGATCGATCGCCGGCATCGCGCTCACGAACCCCGACAAGGTTCTCTATCCGGAAGCGGGCGTCACGAAGCGCGACCTCGCGCGCTTCTACGAGCGCATCGCCGATTGGATCCTCCCGCACTTCGAGCAACGACCGCTCACGCTGCTGCGCTGTCCCAACGGGTGGGACAAGCCGTGCTTCTACCAGAAGAACGCCGATGCGAGCGTGATCGACGCGATCGATCGCGTGAAGGTTCCCGCGAGCAACGGCAAGACGTCGCTCTACATGATGGCGAACTCGCTCACCGCGATCGTCGGTCTCGTGCAGATGGGAACGCTCGAGCTTCATCCGTGGGGCTCGACTGCCGGTCGGCTCGGCTACCCCGACCGGCTGACCTTCGATCTCGATCCCGACGACCAGGTGACCTGGGACGACCTGAAGCAGGCGGCGCTCCTCGTGAAGACGCTGCTCGAGAACGTCGGGCTGCAGCCGTTCGTCAAGACGACCGGCGGCAAGGGATTGCACGTCGTCGTCGCCATCGAGCCGACCACCGAGTGGGAAGACGCGAAGAACTTCACCAAGGCCGCCGCGGAGCTCCTGGAACGCACGTTTCCGGACCGCTTCACGTCGAAGCTGCTCAAGGTGTCGCGCGGCGGCAAGGTCTTCATCGACTATCTGCGCAATGCGGAGGGCGCGACTGCGGTCGGCGCGTATTCGCTGCGCGCCCGGGCCAACGCGCCAGTCTCCACGCCGATCGAGTGGAAAGAGCTCGAGCGGGACGTCCGCTTCCATCACTTCGATGTGGGACGCGTGCTCGAGCGCTACGCGAAGCTCAAGCGCGACCCTTGGGCGGGAATCGCCAAATCGGCCCGACCGCTCGACAAGGCACGGATGGCCAAGGTCGGATACGTGAAGAAGTAGGCCGAGCGCCTGCGGCGCAACGCCCCGGGTGTCGATCCTTGCCTTGCGCCTGCCGGGAGTAGTATTGGGTCTCCCTCTCAGCTCAGCCCGCGCACCTGTGCCGAATTCCCTCATTCGTCTCACAGCGATCGCATTGCTGCCGGTGTGCTCCGGCATCGTCGCTGCGCAGAGCGCGCCTGCGAGCGCCGTCGAGCCGCCGACCCTTCGGCTCCCCGCCGGGGCGCATCCGACGCGCTACGCGCTCACCCTAACCATCGTGCCGGGCGAGCCCAAAGCTCACGGCGAGATCGCGATCGACGTCGAGCTCGACAGGCCGCATACCGTACTGTGGCTCAACGCCGACTCGCTCGACGTGACCCGTGCAGATGTCGAGTCGGGAGAGGCGCGCGTTTCGTTGCTGTCGGGGCACGAGCAGTTCGTCGGGCTCGCGTTCGATCCGGCGCTGGCTGCGGGCATGCATCGCGTGAAGCTCGTGTTCGAAGCGGAGCAGAGCCGCAATTCGACGCGCGGCATCTTCACGCTCGAGGACGGCGGAGCGTGGTACACGATGACGCAGTTCGAGGCGTTGTCGGCGCGGCGCGCCTTTCCTTGCTTCGACGAACCCGGCTTCAAGACGCCGTGGCAGCTGACGCTGCGCTTGCCCCGCGGGCTCGTCGCGGTGTCGAACACCCGCGTCGAGTCGGAGACCTCGAGCGACGACGGATTCCAGACCGTGCGCTTCGCCGAGACGCGGCCGCTGCCTTCGTATCTGGTGGCGTTCGCCGTGGGCTCGTGGGAAATCATCGATCTGGGCAATGTGGGCGCGAAGCCGACGCCGACGCGAATCATCGTGCCGCGCGGACGGACGGCCGATGCGGAGTTCGTAAAGAGCGCCTATCCGGAGCTCTTCGCCCGCGTTGAGTCGTATTTCGGCACCGCGTATCCGTTTGAGAAGCTCGACCACATCACGATCCCGATCACCGTCAACTTCGCGATGGAGAACGCGGGCCTCATCACCTACGGTGCACCGGGGCTGCTCGCGAAACCCGGTGCCGCGACGCCGCGCTTCCGACGCGGCGCGGCGAACGTCGGCACCCACGAGATCTCGCACATGTGGTTCGGCGACCTCGTCACGATGGCCTGGTGGGACGACCTCTGGCTCAACGAAGCGTTCGCGACATGGATGGCCGAAAAGATCGTCCATCAGTGGCGGCCCGACTATGACCGCGGCGCCGCGCGCATCGGGGAGCGTGCCGATGCGATCGACGCCGACGCGCTCGTTTCGGCACGCAAGATCCGCGAGCCGATCGTCAACCGCGGAGACATCTTCAAGGCGTTCGACCACATCACCTACCAGAAAGGCGCGACGGTGATCGCGATGTTCGAGGGCTGGGTCGGGGAGGAACCGTTTCGCAGCGGAGTGAGGAGCTACATCGAGGCCCACCGTGACGCGTCGGCGACATCGGCGGACTTCCTCGCGGCGGTCGAACAGGCGAGCCGCAAGCCGGTGACGTCCGCGTTCAACACCTTTCTCAACCAGAACGGCGTCCCGCAGCTCGACGTTCGGGTGCAGTGCGGAAAGGACGGTGCGCAGCTTGCGCTGACGCAACATCGGCTCGATCTGATCGGGGCGACGAAGGAAGCGGCGCAGCGATGGCAGATCCCCGTCTGCGTGCGTTATGGCGCCGGCGCAGTCTCATCGCACGAAGCATGCACGTTGATGACCGAGGCGTCGACGAACCTGCCACTCGCGGGCGGCTGTCCCGCGTTCGTTTTCGCCAACGCGGGCGGCCGCGGCTACTACGTGCCCGACTATCGGGATGGGCTGCTTGCGAAGCTCGAGGCGAACCGCGAACAGCTGTCCGTCGCCGAATACGAAAGCTTCCTCCTCGACCTGAAAGCGCTCGTGCGCGCGGGCTCGGTCACCAGCGCACAGGCGCTGCGCTGGGCGCGATTCGGCGCGGCCGCGCCCGATCGCCACGTTGTCGTGGCCGCCGTGGATCTCGCTGAGTTCGTCGGCAACACGACCGTCGTCGACGCTGATCGGCCGAAGTACTCGCGCTTCGTGCGCGAAGTGTTCGGGCCGCGCGCGAAAGCACTCGGCTTCAAGCCGAGAGCCAGCGAGAGCGACGACGACCAGCTACTCCGGCGAACGCTGCTGCGCTTCGTCGCACCCGAGGATCCCGCGCTCGCCGCGGAAGCGCGACGGCTGGCGCACGCGTGGATCCGCGACAAATCGGCGATCGATCCAGGGATGGTCGACGTCGTACTGGTCACCGCGGGACGCACCGGCGACGCAGCGACGTTCGACGCGCTGTTGGCCGAGGCGAAGGCGACGAAAGACCGCCTCGAGCGTCGCTACCTGATGATGGCGCTGTTCGCCTTCAGCGATCCGGTGCTCGCGACGAAGGGATTCTCGCTGCTGCTCGATCCGACGTTCGACGTCCGGGAATCGTGGACCGCGTTGGGAAATGGCTTCTGGTGGAATCCGGCGCGGCGCGCGACCAACGACTACATCATGGCGAACTTCGACACGCTGGCGAGGAGCGTCGGGACCGAAGAGCCCGGCCGCTGGCCGATCTTCGCGTCGGGGCTGTGCACCGAGCGTGATCGCGTCGAGCTGGAGGCATTCTGGAAACCGCGCGTATCGAACTACGCGTCGGCAAGCCGCGAGCTCGCGAGCACCGTCGAGTCGATCGATCTCTGCGCGCGCGTGCGGACGGCGAACAGGCGCTAAGGGGTTGCTCGACGCCACGACGAGATGCATGCGGCCACATCTATTCGGCCAGGGTTTATGATTCCTTTCTCGCCCTGAGACTGCTATCTCCATGTCACCGATTCTGTTACGCGTTTCCCGCATCGCAATCGCTGCATTGCTGCTGTCTCTCGCTACGCTCGCGCGCGCCGACGAGGTCGGCTGTACCTCCACAACCTTTCACCTGTTCTCGCCGAACGACAAGGTGTGCGTGATGGCGTTCAACGATCCGGACATCGACGGCATCACCTGTCACATCAGCCAGGCGAAGACGGGAGGATGGAAGGGCGCGGCGGGTGTCGCCGAAGACCCCTCCCGCTTTTCGATCACCTGCCATCAGTTCGGCCCGATCACGCTGCCACCCAACCTCGACCGGGAAAAGAGCGTGTTCAGCGAGAGCACTTCGCTGATCTTCAAGAACACGAAGGTTGTCCGGATGTTCGACGCGAAGCGGAATACGCTGGTCTACGTCGCGATCAGCAAGCGCGTGCTCGAAGGCTCACCGATGAATGCGATCTCGGCGGTGCCGATCATCCCCTGGGCAGGTCGGTAGCGGCCGGCTCGCCTGCGCTTCCACAGAAAGGCTGCAGCTCAGCCGCAACCAGGCGTGTTCCTCACTCCGCGACGATCTTGTGCTCGGTCGCGATCTGCTTCCATTGACCGAGCTCTGCTTTGATCTTGGTCGCGAATACCGCCGGGCTGATTGCCTCGGGCAGCGTTCCGTCGGGCTCGAGCACCGGCGCGAGGTCGGGTGAAGCCGCCACGGCGTTGATCTCGCGATTGAGCCGGTCGACGATGGCGGACGGCGTTCCCGCCGGCGCGAAAACGCCGACCCAGATGTCGACGTTGAAGCCCGTGGCGACGGTCGCCACCGGCGGCAAATCCGGAAATGCCGGGTGCGGCTTCGCGGAAGTGATCGCGAGCGCCCTGATCTTTCCGTTCTGCATCAGCGGCGCCACTGTGCTGTAGTTCGAGATCATCACCTGGATCTGGCCGGATGCGAGGTCGACTGACGCCAGCGACGCGCCTTTGTAAGGGACGTGCGTCATCTTGATCTTGGCGGTGTCGTCCAGCAATTCGGTGGTGAGGTGCGCGATCGAGCCGACACCCGCCGTGCCGTAGTTCAGGACGCCAGGCTTCGCGCGTGCGGCAGCGACGACGTCTGCGGGCGATTTGTAAGGTGTGGTCGCGGAGACGACGAGCAGCATCGGTCCGCGTCCGATCATCGCGACAGGCGCGAAGGCGGCGATGGGATCGTACGGAAGCTGTTGTTGCGTTGCTGCGGCGGTCAGGAAGCTCGACGACGTGAGCAGCAGCACCGATCCGTCGCGAGGCGCCTTCGCGACGTAGTCCGCGCCGATCACGCCGGCGGCTCCGGGCTTGTTCTCGACGATGACCGAGGTGTCGAGGCGCTTCGACAGCGGCACGGCGAGCGCGCGTGCGATGACGTCGTTGCTGCCGCCCGCCGCGAAGGGCACGACGATCCGGATCAACTTCGGGAGCTCCTGCGCCGCCGCGATCGTCGTCCAGCCGACAGAAACGGCAACGCAGAGAAACAACCGGACCGGCGATCCCCGCATGAGCATTCTCCCAGATGAAGTTCGATTCGAAGCGCCAATCGTATCCCGTCGGCGCGGCGTTCGTCCACGCACCCGCTCTGCTATGATCGTTTCCGTCGTCGAAAGGAATCCGGCGTGCAATCGCTGCGCATCATCTGCCCGAACGGCCATCTGGGCTTCGCACCCACGCGCGAAGAGAGCTTCAGGATCGGCGTCGCCGCACGTCCCGACTGCATCGCCGCGGATTCGGGCAGCGACGACGTCGGACCGATCCCGCTCGGCTCCGACACCTCGACGAGCCCGCTCGCGTGGCAGACGCACGACCTCGAGCTGATGCTGCTCGCCTCGCGCGAGCTGCGCGTGCCGATGATCATTGGGTCATCAGGCGATACGGGCGCGAACAGCCGCGTCGATCTTTACGTGAAGATCATCAGGGATCTCGCCGCAAAGCATCGGCTGCCGGCGTTCAAGCTCGGCTATTTCTATTCCGAGGTCGGCAAGGAAGAACTTCGCCGCCGGATGCGCGCAGGCGAGACCGTCGCCGGACTCGAAGGTCACGCGACGCTCACCGAGGGCGAGCTCGACGCGACCGAGCGCATCGTGGCGATGGCGGGTGTCCATCCGTTCATCGACCTCCTGCGCCAGGGCGCGGACGTCATCATCGGCGGCCGCAGCAGCGACAGCTGCGTGTTCGCGGCGCCGGCGATCCATCAAGGATTCCCCGAAAGCCAGGCGTACTACCTCGGCAAGGTGCTCGAATGCGCGTCGTTCTGCGCGGAGCCCTACGGCGGCAAGGAAACGGTGTTGGGCGAGGTGAGTGCCGATGCGGTCGAGGTGACCGCGATGCATCCGGCGCAGCGCTGCACGGTGGCTTCCGTCGCCGGCCATGCGATGTACGAGCGCGCCAATCCCAATTTCGAGCACGTCGCGGGCGGCACGCTCGACATGTCGGAATGCCGCTACGAGCAGATTGCCGAGAGGACCACGCGGATCACCGGCGCGAAGTTCGTGCCCGCGCCCGAGTTCCGCGTGAAGCTCGAAGGTGCGGGAAAGGTCGGCGAGCGCTACGTCGGGATGGTCGGGATTCGCGATCCCTACACGATCGCGCACGTCGACGAAGTGATCGGCTGGGCGCGAGCGCAGGTGCGCGAGCGCTTCGGCCAGGAGCGCGAAGGGGGCTACGAGCTTCACTACATCGTCTATGGTCGCGACGGCGTTATGGGTGAGCTCGAGCCGCTGCGCAACCGGCCAGCGCACGAGCTTTGCATCCTCGTGCAAGGCGTAGCGCGCACCGCGGAGATGGCCGAGGAAGTCTGCATGATCGGCACGCGGCAGATGTTCTACGCGCGCCTTCCCGATGTGAAGGGATCGGCCGGGTCGGTTGCATTCGCGCTCGACGAAGTGCTGCGCGCGAGCGCTGCCTATCGTTGGACGCTCAACCACACGCTGCGCTGCGACGATCCGCTCGAGCTCTTTCCGACGCACGTGACCTCCGCAGGAGTCTGACGGAGCCGCCGATGAAGACGCAGAAGCTTTCCGAGCTCGCGAAGACGATACGCAGCAAGAACGCGGGCATCGACCTGATCACGTTCGACGTGATCTTCAGGGAGCGCGCGACCTACGAGCGTGTCAAGCGCTCGCGCGTGCTCACGCGCGAGACCGTGCTGAAGCTCTATGGTCTTCCGCCCGATCGGCTTTGCGATTTCGTCGAGTTCGACCCGGGCAACGCCATCAAATTCACGATCTACCGGCGGCGCCCGAGCGGCAGCCCCGGCGATCCCGACATCTTCGGCGCTCAGCAGTACGCACCGCTTCTCGACATCGAGGTGCCGGCGGAGTAGAGGCGCGGGCGCTCCGCCGCGCGGACGATGCCACTTGACACTGTGCTGGCGCCGGGCTCAGATTGCGTAGCGTCGGAGCGCGCGTGGGCCGCGTGAGCGCGCGAGAACAACCGCGCCCGAAACCGCCGACCACGCTCCGGCCGACACCGTGGGGGCGTGCATGACTTCGAAGAGGCTCCGTCTCGCGCTCAGTGGCGCGGGCATCTGCATAATCGTGCTTGCCCCCGGCGTGCCCGATGCCGGGAACGACGCGTTCGATCCTCTGCTCGATGGCGGCCCTCTGTGCGGCCTGCCGACTGGCGGTCCACCCGCCATCCTGCGCGGGCTCGTTCTCGCAGCGGCGGAAACGGCGCCGTTCCAGCCGGTGCCGGCTCAACCCGCGTTGAGCATGAAGCCGGTGCTCTACGACGACCTGGGCACGCTGCGACTCAAGGCGGGAACCTCAAACCGGAAGGCGCAAGACTGGTTCGACCAGGGCGTGCGCCTGTCTTTCGCGTTCAACCACGCCGAAGCGCAGCGCGCCTTCCGCGAAGCGCAGAAGCTCGATCCGAACTGCGCGCTCTGCTTCTGGGGCGAGGCGCTGATCCTCGGGCCCAACATCAACGTTCCGATGATGCCGGAAGCGAATCCACCGGCGCTTGCGGCGCTCGCGAAAGCGGTCGAGCTCTCGAAGGCGGCGCCGCCGCGCGATCGTGCGCTGATCGAGGCGCTCGCCCAGCGCTATTCGGCTGATCCAAAGGCGGTGCGCGCGGACCTCGACGCCGCCTATGCGAAAGCGATGGCAGACGTCGCGCGGCGCTTCCCCAACGACGACACGGTGCAGGTGCTCTACGCCGAAGCGATGATGGACACGCAGCCGTGGGATTACTGGGAGGCGGGCGGCGCGAAGGCCAAGGGCAACGGCCAGGCGATCGTCGACACGCTCGAGAAGGTGCTCGCCCGCAATCCGAGACACCCGGGGGCGATCCACTTCTACATTCACGCCGTCGAGGCGTCGGCGCACCCGGAAAAGGCGCTTCCGTACGCGCGCCACCTCGGGATGGAGATGCCGGGCGCGGGGCACATCGTCCACATGCCGGCGCACATCTACTATCGCGTGGGTCTGTATCGCGATTCGCTCGCGACGAACCAGCGGGCGATGGCGGTCGACGAGCGCTACTTCTCGACCTCGCCGTCCGATCCGCTGTACAAGTCGGCGTACTACACGCACAACATCCACTTCCTCATGGTCTCGGCGCAGATGGGCGGCGACGGAAAGACCGCGATCGCCGCCGCGCAAAAGCTCGACGCCGCGCTTCCGCTCGAGGCGGTCAGGCAGTTCGCCATCCTGCAACCGGTCAAGGCGGCGCCTTACACCACGCACGCCCAGTTCTCAGATCCGGAGACGATTCTCAAGCTGCCGGCGCCGCCCGACGATCTCGTCCTCGTCGTGACGATGTATCGCTATGCGCGGGCGCTCGCATTCGCGGCGAAGAAGGACGCACCGTCGGCGCAACAGGAGATCGACTTGCTCGTCAGAATGGAGAGCGAGGCCGACTTCAAGCCGTTCGCCGAATGGAGCATACCGGCAAAGGAGATCGTGCAGACCGCGCGCCTCGTCGCGATGGGGCGGCTCGCCGATTCGACGGGGAACCTCGAGGGCGCGGGCAAGGCGTACGACGAAGCCGTGTTCATCGAGGACACGCTCGCGTACATGGAGCCGCCGTACTGGTACTATCCGGTGCGCCAGTCGCTCGCCGCGGTGCGCCTGCGGCAAGGCAAGTACGACGAAGCCGAGAAGATTTTTCGCGAATCGCTCTCACGCGTCCGCAACAACGCCTGGGCGCTAGCGGGCCTTTCCGAAACGTATCGGCGGAAAGGCGATGCGGCTGCGCAAGAGAAGGCGCAGCAGGCGTTCGCGAAGGCGTGGCTCGGCGAGTCGTCGGGCCCCGCGATCGACCGGCTGTGATCGGCGGCGTGCCATCGATGTCGGGTGCCGCGAGCCTGCGGAAGCCGGGCACCGCGACACGCTTGTGCCTGACGGCGCTGGCCGTGTTCTGCCTTGCGCTTGCCGTCGCCGCTGCTCCACCGGCGGTGATCGTGATGCCGCTTAGCGGCGCGATCGGACCCTCCAGCGCGGACTTCGTCGAGCGCGGACTTGCCCGCGCCAGCAGCGAGCACGCGCAGCTCGTCATCCTGCAAATGGATACGCCGGGCGGCCTCGACCGCTCGATGCGCGACATAATCAAGGCAATCCTCGCCTCGCCGGTGCCGGTCGCGACCTTCGTCGCGCCCTCCGGCGCGCGCGCAGCGAGTGCCGGGACCTACATTCTGTACGCGAGCCATGTCGCGGCGATGGCGCCCGGGACCAATCTCGGCGCGGCGACACCCGTGCAGATCGGCATGCCGGGAATCGGCGCGCCGGAGGCGCCGCGCAAGTCGGATGAAGAGACAGCGAAGGCGAAGGACGTGAAGGGCAAAGCCTCCGAGGAGGCGGCTCCGCCTTCGGATCCGATGCAGCGCAAGCAAGTGCACGACGCCGCCGCGTACATCCGCGGGCTCGCGCAGCTACGCCACCGCAACGTCGAATGGGGCGAGCGCGCGGTGCGCGAGGCGTCGAGCCTGTCGGCGGACGAGGCGCTCGCGCAGAACGTGATCGACGTCGTCGCGCGCGATGTGCCGGAGCTTCTCGCCAAGCTCGACGGCAGGAAGCTCGTCACCGCCGACGGAGAGCACGCGCTGCAAACTGCCGGCGCGGTGACGACGACAATCGAGGCCGACTGGAAGAGCCGATTCCTCGCCGTGATCACCGATCCCGGCGTTGCGCTGATCCTGATGATGATCGGCATCTACGGGCTGTTCTTCGAATTCGCGAATCCCGGCTTCGTCCTGCCCGGCGTTGCGGGTGGAATCTGCCTCGTCATCGCGCTCTTCGCGCTGCACATGCTCCCGGTCAACTATGCCGGCCTCGCGCTGATCATCCTCGGGATCGCGTTCTTCGTCGCCGAGGCGTTCGTGCCGAGCTACGGCACGCTGAGCATCGGCGGCATCATCGCATTCGCGATCGGTGGGGTGCTGCTGATCGACTCCGATGTACCCGGCTTCGGCATCCCGCGCGCGCTGATCGCTGGACTTGCGATAGTGTCGGCGGTGTTCGTCGCGCTCGTTTCCGGACTCGCGTTCAAGGCGAGGCGACGGCCTGTCGTTTCCGGCGGCGAGGAGCTGATCGGGAGTCTCGGTGTCGTACAGGACGACTTCGAGCGCGAAGGCTGGGCGCGCGTTCACAGCGAGCAATGGCGCGTGGTGAGCCCGGTTCCACTGAAAGCCGGGCAGCCGGTGCGGGTCGTCGAACGCGACGGTCTCGTGCTGACGGTCGCTCCGGTGGCGAAGGGAGACTAGCGATGGGGATCGGATTCGGACTGGTTGGCTTCGTCCTGCTGATCGCGATAGTGGTGATTTCCTCGTTCCGCGTATTGCGGGAGTACGAGCGCGGCGTCGTGTTCATGCTCGGGAGGTTCTGGAAGGTCAAGGGTCCGGGACTCGTGCTCGTGATCGCTGGCATCCAGCAGATGGTTCGCGTCGACCTGCGGACGATCGTGATGGACGTGCCGCCGCAGGACGTCATCACGCACGACAACGTCTCCGTCAAGGTGAACGCCGTCGTCTACTTCCGCGTCGTCGACCCGGAGAAGTCGGTGATCCAGGTCGCGAATTTTCTGCAAGCGACGAGTCAGCTTGCGCAGACGACGCTGCGCGCCATCCTCGGCAAGCACGGGCTCGACGAGCTTCTCTCCGAGCGTGAGCGGCTCAACACCGATATCCAGCGCGTTCTCGACGCCCAGACCGACGCGTGGGGCGTCAAGGTCTCGACCGTCGAGATCAAGCAAGTCGATCTGAACGAATCGATGATCCGCGCGATCGCACGGCAGGCCGAAGCCGAGCGCGAGCGCCGCGCGAAGATCATTCACGCCGAAGGCGAGCTGCAGGCGTCGGAAAAGCTGCTGCAGGCAGCGCAGATGCTCGCGCGGCAGCCGCAAGCGATGCAGCTCCGCTATCTGCAGACGCTCGGCAACATCGCCGGCGAGCGCAGCTCGACGATCGTCTTTCCCGTGCCCATGGACCTCGTCGCGGCGATGGGCGGCGCCAAGCCGTCGACCTAGCGTCTCGCGCAGCCCAGCCGCGCGCGGCGCTTAGCGCGCGCCGACCGTGCTATTGCGAGCTCGTGCCCGCCGGATGCGCGCCGTCGAACCGGCGCAGCAACAGCGCGAGCGCGCGCGCCTTCTCATCGAGGTGCTGCGCTCTGGCGTGCACCAGGTTCTCGCGGATGTAGCGCTTGATCGCGAGACGGCCCGCCGCCGTATTGATGAGCTCGCAGCCGATCTCCGCGGCGACGATCTCGGGAACGTGCTCGTGTTCGGCGATGGCCGCAACCTCTGCGTCGGAGAGATTGCTGAGGTCGATGCAATCCTTCAGGGTCAACATCTGGGGCTCCTCGTTTCGGCAACTGCTGATCCCTCGATGTTTTTGCTTGGCGCTTCTCGTGAGCGCTCGTCCCTTCGATCATTATCCGCCTTCATGCCACCTGCATACAACGAATTTGCATGAATTTCGATATGCGCGCGAGCAACGCGCACGTGTTGCAGTGCGAGAAGTGTCGCGCCTGGACGTCCCGCTCCGTGACGAACTTCACGCGTTCGTCACATTGCGAACCAAACTCGATCAGAACCGGAATCCGCGAACCGCGAGCCAGGCGACGAGCACCGCCAAGAGAGCGAGCGCGACATAGCGCATCGTCGGATTGCCGGCAGGCCTCACGGAAGCTGCCGGCTCCGCCGCCGCAGGTTCCGGAATCGCGGGTGCGACGCGTTCGGCGAAGCGCGCGAAGAACTCGTCGGCCATCTTCGCCGCCGCACCGTCGATCAGCCGCGAACCGAGCTGCGCTATCTTGCCGCCGACCTGCGCCTTTGCGGTGTAGGTGAGCGCTGTCGCATCCGTGCCGGAGGGCGCCAGCGAAACCCGCGCTTCGCCGTTCGCGAAACCCGCGGCGCCTCCCTGGCCCTCGAACTTCATCGTGTAGGACGTCGGCGGAGCGAGGTCGGCGAGGCCGATCTTGCCGTTGAACCGCGCGGCGACCGGTCCGACCTTCGCCGCGATGACGACCTGCCATTCGGTGTCGGTCTTCCGATCGAGTGACTCGCAGCCGGGAATCGCGTCCTTCAGCACAGCCGGATCGTTGAGCGCTGCCCAGACCTCGTCCGGCGGCGCGTTCACGACGCGCGTGCTCGTCATCTCCATTCGCGGCTCCCGGTCGCTGACCCGAGCCGCAATCCTACCGCACGGCGCGCTCGCGGCAGCGACAGCGCCGCGGCGAGCTCGGTGAGCGACTGCAGGTTGTGGATCGGCAGGAATTCGTCGACATACGGCAGCATCGCCCGGATTCCTGCGGGCCGCGCCTCGAATCCCGCATAGCGCAGCAGCGGGTTGAGCCAGATCAGCCGCGCGCAGGATTTGGCGAGCCGCTCCATCTCGAAGCCGAGTCCCGCAGCGGCATCGGCGTCGAGGCCGTCGCTGATCAACAGCACGACGGCGTTCTGGCCGAGGAGGCGCCGCGACCAGCGGCGGTTGAACGTCGCGAGCGACGCGCCGATCCGAGTGCCGCCCGACCAGTCGGCGACCGCTTCCGTCACTTTCGCGAGCGCGACGTCGACGTCGCGGTGCTTGAGGTGGCGGGTAATGTTCGTGAGCTGCGTGCCGAAAGTGAGCACATGCACCCGATGCCGGTCGTTCGCGATCGCGTGGAGGAAGTGCAGCAGCATCCGCGCGTAGCGATCCATCGAGCCCGAAACGTCGCACAACACGACGAGCGGCGGCGGGAGCCGCCGTCGCGTCCGGCGCGCGAGCGGCGCAGCTGCGCCTGCGGCGCCCATCATCCGCCGCATCGTCACGCGGAGATCGACGGCGTGGCCGCGCTGCGCCGGGACGGTGCGGCGGACGACGATCTCCGGGAGCGGCAGCCGCAGGCGCGAGAGCATCGCCTTCACCTCGGCGAGCTCGGCGGCCGTCATCGTCGCGAAGTCGCGCTTCTGCAGCAATTCGCGCGACGAGAAGCTGAGTGCGGCATCGAGGTCGACTTCGCGCTCGTCGGAATCCTGTTTCGGCTTGCCGAGCTGGAGCAGCGCTTCGGCGAGCCGCGCCGGGAGTTCCGCCTCGGGCTTGCGCTCGCCGGTGCGTCCATGGACCTTGGGCAGCAGCGCCGCGAGCATTTTCTCGAGGAGCTTCGGGTCTCGCCAGAAGAGATCGAACGCCTGGTCGAACAATACGAGGTGCTCGTGGCGAGAGACGAGCACCGAGGCGAGTGCCTCGCGGAAATCGCTGCGACTGTCGAGACCGACCGCTTCGACGGCCGAGAGCGCGTCGAGCACCTTCGCCGGACCGACCGGCAGCCCGGCGTTGCGCAGCAGCCGCACGAAGTGGAGGACGTTCTCCGCGAGTCGGCCCCGAGGCAGCGGCGTCACCGTCCCCGAGCGACCGAGCGCAGTCGTCACAACGCGGCGCTCACGGCCTTGACCTCGGCGACGAGCTTCGCGGCCGCTTCGGGCCCGAGCACGCCCAGGTCGTCCTGATACTTGAGCAGGACGCCCAGCGTGTCCGCGACCGTCTGCGGGTCGAGCGCAACGCGGTCGAGCGCGATGAGCGCCTCCGCCCAGTCGAGCGATTCGGCAATCCCAGGCGCCTTGAACAGGTCCATCGCGCGGAGCCGCTGCGTGAAGCCGACGATCTCGCGCGCGAGCGACTCGGGCGCCTGCGGGCACTTGCGGCGGATGATCGCGAGCTCGCGCTGCGCATCCGGATAGTCGACCCAGTGGTAGAGGCAACGCCGCTTGATCGCGTCGTGAATCTCGCGCGTGCGATTGGAGGTGATCACGACGATCGGCGGCGAAGCCGCGCGGATCGCACCGAGTTCGGGGATCGTGACTTGGTAATCCGAAAGGACTTCGAGCAGATACGCTTCGAACGGCTCGTCGGCGCGGTCGAGCTCGTCGATCAGCAACACCGGCGGGACACCGTCGTCGGGCGCGAGCGCATGCAGCAGCGGCCGCTTCAACAGGAAGCGCGTCGTGAATATGTCGTGCGCGAGATCGCCGCGCACGACGCCGCCAGCGGCTTCCGCGAGGCGGATCTCGATCATCTGCCGCGGATAGTTCCACTCGTAGACGGCGGCCGCGGCGTCGAGCCCTTCGTAACACTGGAGGCGGACGAGATGGCGTCCGAGCGCCGCCGCGAGCACCTTCGCGATCTCGGTCTTGCCGACGCCGGCTTCCCCCTCGAGGAAGAGCGGCCTCTTGAGCTTGAGCGCGAGGAAGACGGCCGTGGCGAGCCTGCGCTCGGCGACATAATTCTGCGCGCCCAGCAGATCCAGGGTCGCGTCGACGGTTGCGGGGGGCGGCGGAAGCGTCATTGGATCGGCGGGGTGGAATTCACTTATCTAGGGCCACCTGTGGCGCGAACCTCCGGGCTTCACCAGACCCGGGCGCCCTTCGGCCCATGCCACCCACGATCCGGCGTGACTGCGGTCCGCTCGCCTCAACCGGCCGCTGCTGCAGCGACGGCGCGTGCGGCCATCACGGAGATGAGGTGCGCACGATACGTCGGCGAGCCGTGCAGATCGTTGTTGAGTCCGGACGCGTCGATCTTAACGCCCTTGGCGGCGTCGGCGGTGAACGACTTCGCCAGGGCCGCTTCGAGCGCCGCCGCGCGAAACACCGAAGGCGCCGCGCCGGTGACGGCCACACGCACGCTGCCATCCGCGCCTTGCGCGACGAAGACGCCGACCAGCGCGAAGCGCGACGCGGGGTTCGGAAACTTCGCGTATGCGGCCTTCTTCGGGATCGGGAATGAGACGCCGGTGACGATCTCGTCGGCGGCAAGCGCGGTCTCGTACATGCCCTTGAAGAAATCGCCCGCGGCGATGCGGCGCTTGTTGGTGACGACCGTGGCGTTGAGCGCGACGAGCGCTGCCGGCCAATCTGCGGCGGGGTCGCTGTTGGCGATCGAGCCGCCGAGCGTACCCATGTTGCGCACCTGCCGGTCGCCGATCCCTTCGGCGAGCGCGGCGAGCGCGGGAATCGCCCGCTTCACGTCCTCGCTCGACGCGACGTCGGCGTGCCGCGCCATTGCGCCGATCACGATCGCATTGCCATCCTTGCGGATCCCGGCGAGCTCGGGAATGCCCGCGAGGTCGACGATCGTTCCGGGCTGCGCGAGGCGCAGCTTCATCGCCGCGACGAGGCTCTGTCCGCCGGCGAGCGGCTTGCCGCCCGTCCTGGCGAGCGCCGCAGCGGCATCGGCGAGAGATTTCGGCTTCTGGTATTCGACTGCGTACATGATCGTCTCCTCAGGCGTTGGCTTTGGCGGCGTTGATCGCCTGCCATACGCGATGCGGCGAAGCCGGCATGTCGAGATGCCTGACGCCGACCGGTGCGAGCGCATCCATCACCGCATTCATCAGCGCCGCCGGCGCGCCGATCGCGCCTGCTTCGCCGCAACCCTTGGCGCCGAGCGGATTGTGCGTGCACGGCGTCACCTTCGTGCCGACGTTGAACGAGGGGACGTCGTCGGCTCGCGGCAGCGCGTAGTCCATCAGGCTCCCGGTGAGGAGCTGCCCGGTGTCCTTGTCGTAGACGCATTGCTCGAGCAGCGCCTGGCCGATCCCCTGCGTCAGGCCGCCGTGCACCTGCCCCTCGACGATCATCGGATTGATGATGTTGCCGAAGTCGTCGCAGGCGCTGAAGTTGACGATGAGCACCACACCGGTGTCGGGATCGACCTCGACCTCGCAGATGTGCGTGCCGGCGGGGAACGTGAAGTTCGTCGGATCGTAGAACGCCGTTTCGTTCAATCCGGGCTCGAGCTTGTCGAGCGGATAGTTGTGCGGAACGTACGCGGTCAACGCGATCTCGCCGAACGTCTTGCTGCGGTCGGTGCCTGCCACCGTGAACTTGCCGTCCTTGAACTCGATGTCGGTCTCCGCGGCTTCGAGCAGATGCGCGGCGATCTTCTTGCCCTTGGCGACGATCTTGTCGAGAGCCTTGACGATCGCCGTGCCGCCGACCGCGAGGGAACGCGAGCCGTACGTGCCCATGCCGAAGAGGACGCGGCCGGTGTCGCCGTGAACGACGTCGACGTTCTCGATCGCGATTCCGAGCCGTGTCGCGACGACCTGCGCGAACGTCGTCTCGTGGCTCTGCCCGTGGCTGTGCGAGCCGGTGAAGACGGTGACGCTGCCCGTCGGGTGGACGCGGATCTCTCCCGCTTCGAACAGCCCGGCACGCGCGCCGAGCGAGCCGGCGACGTTCGACGGCGCCAGACCGCATGCCTCGATGTACGATGCATAGCCCAGGCCGCGGAGCTTGCCGCGCTTCGTGGCTTCCGCCTTGCGCACGGCGAAGCCCTTGACGTCGGCGATCTTCATCGCCTCGTCGAGACATGCGTCGTAGCCGCCGGTGTCGTAGAGCAGCGCAACCGGCGTCTGATACGGGAACGTGCGGATGAAATTGCGCCGCCGCAGCTCGTCCTGCGCGATTCCCGTCTCGGCCGCCGCCTGGTGAACGATCCGCTCGACGACGTAGGTGGCTTCGGGGCGTCCGGCGCCGCGATAGGCGTCGACCGGAGCGGTGTTCGTGAACACCGCCGTCACTTCGGCGTAGATGGCGGGCGTCGTGTACTGCCCGGCCAGCAGCGTCGCGTAGAGGATCGTCGGAATGCACGAGGCGAACGTCGAGAGGTAGGCGCCCATCGCCGCGATCGTGTGGACGCGCAGCGCGAGGAACTTGCCGTCCTTGTCGAGCGCGAGCTCGGCGTGCGTCACGTGATCGCGGCCGTGCGCATCCGACAGGAACGATTCGCTGCGCTCGGCAACCCACTTGATCGGGCGGCCGACGCGCTTCGACGCCCAGACCATCGCGGTCTCTTCGGCGTAAAGGTAGATCTTCGAGCCGAAGCCGCCACCCACGTCGGGCGCGATCACGCGCACTTTGTGCTCCGGCAATCCGAGCACGAACGCCGTCATCAGCAGTCGTTCGACGTGCGGATTCTGGCTCGTGGTGTAGAGCGTGTACGCATCCTCGGCACGGCTGTACGAGGCGACCGCGGCGCGCGGCTCGATCGCATTCGGGATGAGCCGGTTGTTGACGATGTCGATCTTGGTCACGTGCGCGGCCTTCGCGAAGGCGGTGTCGACGGCGGCCTTGTCGCCGAGCGCCCAGGTGTAGCATTTGTTGCCGGGCGCCTCGTCATGAATCTGTGGCGCGCCGGGCTTCAGCGCATCGGCGGGATTGACGACCGCCGGCAGAACTTCGTAGTCGACCTCGATGAGCTCCGCCGCATCCTTCGCCTGGTGCAGCGTCTCGGCGACGACGAGCGCGACGTGATCGCCGACGTAGCGGACCCTGCCTTTAGCGAGCACGTGATGCGGCGGCTCCTTCATCGGCGTGCCGTCGACGCTGGTGATGAGCCAGCCGCAAGGCAGTCCGTTGACGCCTTCGAGGTCGGCGCCGGTGTAGATGGCGATCACGCCGGGCGCTCTTTTCGCCTTCGACGCGTCGATGCCGCGGATCCTGGCGTGCGCGTGCGGCGAGCGCAGGAAGAACGCGTGAGCCTGCTGCGCCATCGTCACGTCGTCGGTGTACTGACCCGCGCCCATCAGGAAGCGCGCGTCCTCCTTGCGGCGGACCGACTTGCCGATGTATCCGGTTTCGTTCGCACCCATCGCCGGGTCCTCCTATTTCGCCATCGCCGCGGCGCCCTGCGCCACCGCTTTGACGATGTTGTGGTAACCGGTGCAGCGGCAGAGATTGCCTTCGAGACCTTCGCGGATCGCATGCTCGTCGGCGCTCGGATGGCGGGTGACCAGATCGATTGCGCTCATCACCATGCCCGGCGTACAGAAGCCGCACTGCAGCCCGTGGCACTCCTTGAACGCCGCCTGCATCGGATGCATCGTTCCGTCCGCGGCGGCGAGGCCTTCGATGGTGACGACGTCGCCGCCCTGCGCCTGGATCGCGAGCAAATTGCACGACTTGATCGCGCGTCCGCCGAGATGCACGGTGCATGCGCCGCACTGCGCGGTGTCGCATCCGATGTGCGTGCCGGTGAGTCCGAGATTCACGCGCAGGAAGTCGGCGAGCAGCAGGCGCGGATCGATTTCCGCGCCGACGGCTCGCCCGTTGACGGTCAATGAAAGGGAGACGGACACGGCATTCCTCCTTCAGTTGGCGGGCCGGTCGCGGATGTCGTTCTCGCGGCCACGGGGGAACGCGAAGAATACTTCCAAGCGCGTTCGCGGGCAACGGAATACGGGCGCCCGCGCGTTGCCTCAGCCAGGCGCCACCCGTTGCGACCGGGCGGCCGCGTCCGCCAGGAGCGATGCGCTTGCGATATCCCAGCAAAGCGCGAACGCCGCGAGCGTCCAGACGATGACGGGGCCGGTCGGGAGATCGAGCATCGTCGACAGCACGAGGCCCGCCGCGTAGCCCGCGAGTCCGATCGCCCACGCGGCGGCCAGTCGATGGCGAATCATCCGGCGCGTGCCGAGCGGCGGCACGATCAGCGTCGCGAAGACGAGGTAGAGTCCAACGAGCTGCACCGAGACGGTGACCGTGAGCGCGAACAGCACGTAGAAGCCGGTTCTTCCCAGGCGCTCCCGCGCGGTGAACCAGAGCGCGAGCACGACTGCGTACGCTGCGGCGGCCCAGCCGAGGCGCGCCGGCTGCACCCAGAGGATCTGGCCGACGAGAAGATCGCGGAGATGCTCGCTGCCGTGGACGTTGCTCGCGAGCAGAAGAATGCTTCCCGTTGCAGCGAGCACGAACACGACCCCGATCGTCGCCTCCTGGACCTCCGGCCAGTTCCGCTCCGTCCAGGTCAGAAGCAGCGCACCCGCAAGCGCTGCCGCAAGGGCGGCGACCTGGACGGCGACGCCTTCCGGCTCGAAGCCGACGCGATCGGCGAGCAGCACGCCGCAGCCGGCGATCTGCGCAATCGCGAGATCGATGAAGACGATCCCGCGCGCGAGCACCTGCGTGCCGAGCGGCACGTGGGTCGCGGTCACGAGCAGCCCGGCCGCGAGCGCCGGGAGGAGGATCGAGACGTCCACGGCGGAAGCGTTCATTGCGCCCCCTTGAGGAGGCGCGCGATCGTGTCGTCGTAGAGCCCGTAGATGTCCTTCGCCTGCTCGTCGCCGCCGACGGTGAAGGGCAGCACGACCACGTTCACCTTCGCGCGCTCGGCAATCCATGCGGAGGCGCGATCGCTCTGATAAGCCGCGCGTATCACTATCTTCGCGGGCTCGCGCGTCAGCGACGCGAGGACCTCCGACAGGTGGGCGACGGTCGGCTCCACGCCGGGCTTGGGCTCGAGAGCGGCGACCTCCTTCATTTGCAGCCACGCGAGGAGATACGTGAAGTCCTTGTGCTGGACGATGACCGGCACCCCCTTGAGCGGCGCCGCCTGCTTCTCCCAGTTCGCGATCGCCGCGGTGAACTTGTCGGCGAACGCCGCGTAGCGGGCCTGGTACTGCGGCGCATTCGGCGGATCCAGCTCCCTCAGCCGTGCGGCGAGCGCCGTCGCGACGCGAGCGACGTTGCGCGGATCGGTCTGGATATGCGGATTGCCCGCTGGGTGAACGTCGCCGTCAGCCCGATCGAGGCGAACCGGCTTCTCGATCGTGGCGACATATTGCGTCGCCTCGAAGTAGCCGGGTTTTCCCGGCTGCACTTTCGGATTTCCCGCCTGCAGCAGCACGAGCGGCAGCCAGCCCACCTCGAGCTCGGCGCCGGTCGCCACGATGAGGTCGGCGCCCCGGGCGCGCGCAATGAGACTCGGCTTCGCCTCGACGTGGTGGGGATCCTGAAGCGCGTTGGTCGCCGTGTAGACGTTGACGTTGTCGCCTCCGAGCTCCTTCGCGAGCGCGCCCCATTCGGGAACGGTCGCAAACACGCTGAGCGCGGCAATCGCGGGTGCGGCGAGCGCCGCGCTCAGCGCGCCCAGAACGAGATTCAGGTACGGTTTCATCGCGATTCCTTTCAATACTTGTGGGCGCCGTGCGCGCCGAGAGTCAGGATGTATTGGACGAAGATCTGGTTGTCGGTCAGATCGGGGCGCACCTTGCTTTGCTGCCACTGGACGCGGAAGCGGCTGAACTCCGACGGGGTGTAGTCGATCATCACCGAGTAGCGCTGCGGGTCGAATGCCGAACCCGCGAGGTAGGCGGCGTTCGTTCCATAGTCGACGCGCCCCGGATCGAGCCCGTCGTAGCGCGCGCCCACGCGCCAATACGGCATGAACTGATAGACGCCTTCGACGTACCAGCCGCTCTGTCGCGACGAATAGGAGGACGTCTGCGTGAGGCCGAGCGTGCCGTTGGCGTCGTAGCTGAGGTCGCCGCTTTCCCTGCGCCAGAAGTATTCGCCCTGCAGCTTGAAGTT
>DATKMY010000097.1:0-4715 GCA_035541655.1 Casimicrobiaceae bacterium
GCGGCGCTCCCGCTGCGCGCGCGACGGCGACCGCTTCGCGGACGACGGTCTCCATCACGCTGCGTACCGGTGGACTCGCCGCCATCCGGCCGTACGTCGAGCTGCCGAGCGCGGAGATCGCGTTGAACGCGCAATTGAGCGTGAGTTTCGTCCAAAGCGCCGCCTCGATATCGGCGTCGACGGGGCAGAGGATTCCTGCCCCTTCGAACATCGCCGCGATCGCGCGCAGATCGGCTTCGCTGTCGCCGAGCGCCGCGACGGCGCGCGGCGCCCCGATCACGAGGTCGCCGCGACCCGTGTGACGGACCCGGCCCGGACCGTCCATTTGCACACCGACGTACACGACGGCAGCATAGACCGGATTCGCAACGACGGAGGCGATGCGCCCGGCGTTGTCGACGCCGTTCTGCAAGCTCAGGATTCGCGCGGTCGGCGACACGCAACGAGCGAGCGCCGCGGCGGCGGCCGTCGTGTCGGGCGTCTTGACGGTGACGAGCACGACGTCGGCGGCCGATGCGGCCGCAATGTCGGGCACCGCGCGCACGTCGGCGCGCCACTCGACGCCGCCCTCCAGGACTCGCAGCCCGTCACGCTCGATTGCCTCGACGTGGAGCGGACGCGCGACGAGCGTGACGTCGATGCCGGACCGAGCAAGCTTCGCTCCGTAATAACTGCCGACCGCACCGGCGCCGAGCACGGCGACCGAAGCGGGAACGAACGGCGGCGACATGAATCCCGCATCCCTCCTTCGCGCGAGAGTTTACCGCCGCCGCTTCCGTCGCAGTGCCGGTCGCTGTGACTCTCGCGCGGACATTTCCGACCGTGGGACGTCCGTCGATCGGAGGCTCACGCCGACGCCGCCTGCATCACGGCGAATCCGGCGATCCATTCCTTGATGGGACGGTAGTACTCGATCGATGCCTCGTACGGGCCCGCAGCCTGAAGCGCGGCGAACGCCGCGATCCACGTTCTTATCTCGTGTGCGGACTTGCGGCCCTCGGCCGTGATCCAGCCGTCGGTGAACGAATCTACGTCGGAAATCCTGCCTTGATGGCGGAACGCTACGGCTTCCCGCCCCGGGGTCCGATGAAACAAACGAAGCAAATCGCCCGGCGCAGCGAAATGGCGCTGCTGCAATCTCCCCATAGACTGATCGGCGACGGATGCACGATCACTCTGCTGACGCGCGCCATTGACGAGGAGACAACCATGCAATCGCAGACCGGGAAGATCGTATCGACCACCGAACGCTACGCGAAAGCCGTGGCGACGTCGAAGCGCATCCGCTTTGACATCGAGCGCGACGTGATACGCGGGCGCTCGTTCGATTTCACCAGGAAGTTCCTGCCCGACGGACTGTCGAAGGTCGAGCGCCTCGACTTCCTCACCGCCGACGAGAAGCGGCTCCTGAGCCAGATCCAGGGGCGCACCTACGCCAACATGTTCGGCCTGGTCGAACGCTTCATCGCGGCGAAGGTGCTCGAAGTCGGAGGCGACCACGCATTGGGCGACCAGAACGCTCTGGAAGCGCTGGTGCGCTTCGCCGACGAGGAGATCAAGCACCAGGAGCTCTTCCGGCGCGTCGAGCGCATGTGCGCCGCCGGGATGCCCGACGGCTATGCGTTCGCGCCGGAGCCCAACGCCGTCGCCGAAGCCGTGCTCAGCAAATCGACATGGGCCGTCCTCGCGCTCACCTGCCACATCGAGCTCTTCGTCCTCGCGCACTATCGCGAGAGCGTCAAGGCTGATCCGAACACGTCGGACCTCTGGAACGACGTGTTCCTCCATCACTGGCGCGAGGAGTCGCAGCACGCGATCATCGACGAGCTCGAGTGGCAGCGCGTCGACGCGCGCCTCTCGCCCGAAGAGCGCGATCAGGCGGTCACCGACCTGATCGAGCTCGTGGGTGCCGTCGACGGCCTGGTGCAGCTCCAGGCAGCCGCCGACTCGGACTACTTCTCGAAGGTATGCGGAAGATCACTCTCGCCGGCCGAGGCCGAGCGCGTGCGCGTCGGCGTGCTCGCGGCGTACCGCTGGCAGTACATCGTGTCCGGGGTGCAGGAGCCTCGCTTTGTCAAGATCCTCGGCGATCTGATCAACGAAAGCCAGGCCGATCGCATCACCGAGGCGCTGGCCCCGGTGATCCACTAGGCCAGGCGAGAGCGAGCGCTCCCGTCCATGCGAGGGACCCCACCGGGCCAGCGGCACGAGTGACGACGCGCGCAACGCCTTCGCGGGCGCTGCGCGCGGGCGCAGCCACCGTCAGCTCGCGCGCGCGAGGAGTGCGCGCACCGCAGCTGGACGCGGAATGGGCGCGATCGCCGTATAGCCCGTCGTCGTCAATGCGGCGGCGGCGTTCGCGTAGCGCGTGGCGTCGAAGATCGAGTCGCCGGCAGCAAGCCGCGCGACGAACGCACCGTCGAAGCAGTCGCCGGCGCCGGTCGCGTCGACGCAGTTCACCTGGTGGCCGCGAATCCTTTGCCGCTTCGCGCCGTCACCCGTGACCACGCCGTCGGCACCGATCTTCAACGTGACCGCCTTCGCCCCGAGCGCGAGACACCAGTCGTGAATCGCCTCCGGGCCGTCGAGCCCGCTAAGCGTGCGCGCCTCGTCGAGACTCGGCAGGAAATGGTCGCTCTTCGCTGCGGTGGCACAGATCACCGCTCTTGCGCGCGGCAGATCCCACAGCTTGAGCCGCAGATTCGGATCGTAGGTAACCCCGACGCCCGCTTCGCGCGCGCACTCGATCGCGCGGGATACGGCATCGCAGGCGCTCGCGCTGATCGCCTGGCTGATGCCCGAGACATGCAGATATTTCGCGCGCCGGATCAAATGCACGGGCACGTCGCCGGGCTGCATCCGGCTCGCCGCAGAGCCCGCTCGATAGTACGTGAACGCGTGACCCGCCGCCGAGTGAGTGACGAAGTAGATTCCCGTGCCCGCGCTGTCGTCGATCGCGACGCCGGACGCGTCGACGCCCTCGTCTCGCCACAGCGCAAGCAGCATCTCGCCGAACGCATCGCGGCCGACGCGGGTGACGTACGCGACGCGGGCACCCTGGCGCGCGGCCGAGACGGCGAAATTCGAAGTGTCGCCTCCGAACCCCAGCCGATAGTCGAACGGCCTCTGGGGGTCCCGCTGATTGAACTCGATCATCGGCTCGCCGAGCGCGACGATGTCGAGCGGAGCGCTCCCGGTCTCGCGTTCGGCCATCGGTATCGGATCCAGCCCAGCGGTCAGCGGGCGCGCAGCGCAGCCGCCTCGCGAGCCAATGTGCTTATCCGGGCCCAGTCGCCGGCCGCGATCGCTTCCTTCGGCGTGAGCCATGAGCCGCCGACGCAGGCGACGTTCGGCAGCGCGAGGAATTCGGGCGCGGTTGCCGCCGTAACGCCGCCCGTGGGACAGAACGCGACGTCGGGGAACGGTCCGCCGAGCGCCTTCAGCATGCCGATGCCTCCCGCCTGCTGAGCCGGGAAGAGCTTGAGCTCCCGATAGCCGGCCGCCTTCGCAGCGATCACATCGGAGGGCGTCATCACCCCGGGGAGCAGCGGCATCGCGGCGCAGCGCGCGCCTTCGATCAGCCCCGGCGTCAGTCCGGGGGTCACTGCGAACCGCGCGCCGGCCTTTGCCGCGGACGCGAATTCCTGCGCCTGCGTGACCGTCCCCACGCCTACGATCGCATCCGGCACGTCGCGCGCGATCGCGGCGATGGCGTCGATCCCGACCGCAGTCCGCAGCGTGACTTCGAGAACGCGAACGCCGCCCGCGACCAGCGCTCGTGCGAGCGGCACGGCCTGCTCGATTCGATCGATCACGATGACCGGGATCACCGGCCCCACGCGCATCACCTCGAGAATATTCATGACACCATGTTACCGGACGGCGCTCACCGCGACGCGATCGCCGCGACGTTCGAGGTCGACGAAGAGCGATTCGCCCTTGCGCTTGTCGACGATCCAGGTCTGCGGAACGTCCACTGCCGGCAGATGCGACGTCGTCCCGTGGCTCGAAGTCACCCTGCCTGCACTGCTGCACCAGATCACGAGCAGGGACGCCTGCGATAACTGGACGCGGTAGTCGTCGGCGCAGCCCTCGGGCGAGGGCTTGGGCACGTGCTCGATCGTGGCGCGGCCGTCGCGCGACTTCCGCGCCCTGGCGGCGCCGTCTTCGAGCTCGCCGGCGAGTCGCGTGGCCGCGTCGGTCAGCAGCCCGAACGGAAGCTCGAAGCGGGGTAAAGTCCAAGCCCCGCCGGAGGTTCCGTCTCCCTTCTTCCTGCCCTCCAGCGGCGAGAGGTGCGGCATGAGCAGTCCCGCGAGCGCGAGCGTGGCGTAGCACGCGACGATCGTCCAATACTTCCTCGGGTCCTCGTCGCGGCTGTATACGCCGCGGAAGTACGCCTTGCCCGTCAGCAGCGCGACGACCAGCAACGCACCGAAGGCGACGGCGAGTACGTTCACGTCTTGCGCTGTCCGGGATCGCTCACTCTTTTTTCCGAATGCGGATCGGCGCGGACCGGCAGAACCACCACCAACCTTGCAACTTGCTTACGCGCGCGGTGGCCGTCATTGTAGACGCCGCGCCGGGCCGGTTGACGGATGACGTGACCGGGCGCATAACGCCGGCAAAATGTCCGGCACTGCAAGGCGCCGGCGCCGAACGGCGCCCGGCGGCGGAGGGTTCCGATGTGAAGCGGGCCGGTCGATTGCGCGAGTCGC
>DATKMY010000098.1:0-30532 GCA_035541655.1 Casimicrobiaceae bacterium
GTCGCTGTTCCGTTATTCCTGATTGGAACGCTCGGCTTGGTCTTGGCTGGCGTTCGGGCTTCTCTTGCCCTGCTCGCCATCGCGATCGGCTGCATTCTCGTAGCGGTGGCCGCACAGGGTCGTGCTCACCGTCTCGAGCCCGTGCCGCCGGAGCCGTTCAGCGGGCCGCTCAATTTCGTCTCTCGCTTGTTCTTTGAGCAGTGGGTCACGTTTCCGCGGTTTGTTGTTTCCGGAGGTTGGGGCCGTGCGTTGCGCAAAGCTGGAGAGCCCTAACCTCTCGGTCAACGTCGACGCCCCGTGTGCGGCGCTTCGCGCCTGCACCGGGTCGCCGGTTACCTTTGTTCGTTCGCCGTCTTTCTACCGAAGTGCTAGCATCGCACCATGATCGACTGGTGGTCCCGTGCAGCTGTTGAGAGCGACGCCGATCGCGTTAGCGGCGCTAGGCTATTTCACGGTACTCGCGTGCCCGTCCCTGCCCTGTTCGAAAATCTCGAAGACGGCATCTCCGCCAGCCAGTTTGTGGAGCTGTTCCCGGGGGTGGCGCTGGACCAAGTTCGTGCCCGGCTGGAACACGCTGCGCGAAGTGCACAGGCTCCGGCCTAGTGCGCATCCTGTCTGATCAAGGCACGCCTGTTCCGCTGCGCGAGGCGCCGCCGCGGCACGACGTTTCGACTGCGTACGAACGGGGTTGGTCGAAGCTTAAGAACGGTGGACTCCTCGACGCCGCCGAACGCGAAGGCTTCGAGGTTTTCATCACCACGGACTCACGCTTGCGTTACCAACAGAATCTGGCTGCGCGACGGACCGTTGTTGTGTGCCTTTTTTCTACGAGTTGGCCCCGAATCAAGCGGATCGCCCACTCGATCGCTGAGGCAATCGCCGCGGGCTCGCCTGGCAGCTATGTCGGGCTGCCAATCCCATGAAGACGGCCAACCTCTGTATGGACTTCCCCGGGAATGCAAGCGTTGTGGCGTTGACGAAAGATCAGACTGCGACTGTCTATCCGGCCGTGTCGGGTGATCGAGACGCACCCGCGCCATGCTAGACATCGCGCGCTGAGAGGAGAGCGCCATGAGCAACGAAAGACAGCGCGCACCCGAGACCAAAGGGGTCACGGTCGAATTGCTTGCAACGGTGGACCTTGGCCCTGAGATCGAGGGCATGGCGGGGCGCCAACTCAGAATGCGTATGGTGACCATCGAGCCCGGAGGTGTCTTCGGCCCGATTCACGACCACAAGGACAGGCCAGGCACCGTGTACATACTGCAGGGAACGATCACCGACCATCGCAACGGCGTCGCTACCGACTATGGGCCGGGAGTGGGCTGGCCCGAGGATAGGAACACCATACACTGGCTCGAGAACCGGGGAACGACCACGGCGGTGGAAATCTCCGTCGATATAGTCCGGCAAGAGTAAGCTGAAGACCCGGCGTGTATGAGGATCGCCAGCGGTCGCTGCACGCGGTGAGCTTCGCCGCAAGGCCTGCCCAATCCCTCGAATTTGCCGGCGCGGAAACGAGATGCCGAACACCTACGACCTCACAGGCAAACACGCGATTGTCACTGGCGGCGCCAGGGGGATCGGTCGAGCGATCGTCCAGCGGTTTGTCGCGAGTGGCGCCACCGTGTGGGTTTGGGACGCGAAATCCGCCCAGATTCCGGAAGTCAGAACATCGCTCGTCGACATTACTCGGGGCGAGCAGATTGCGGCGGCTCTTTCGCAACTCGGCGACGCCTCGCGCATCGACATCCTGGTGAACGACGCGGGTTATCTCGGGCGGACCCGATCGTTCGACGGGCACCCGTCCGACGACTGGCGGGCCATCGTCGATGTGAACCTCATCGGGACGATGCAAGTCACGCAAGCCGTTCTCCCCTACATGCTTCGCCAGCGCTCGGGCCGCATCGTCAACATGGCATCGCTGGCTGGAAAGGAAGGGCTCGCGAACCTGACCGCCTACTCGGCGGCGAGTGCCGGCGTGATCGGCTTCACGAAGGCACTCGCTCGCGAGGTCGTTGGACAGAACATCAATGTCAACTGCGTTGCGCCCGGGCCAATCCACACCGACATGATCCGCGATCTGGGAGGCGATGTCGTCGAGAAGATGATCGCTGCCAGTCCGATGAAGCGCCTCGGATCTCCCGACGAGGTTGCCCAGCTTGTCGCATGGCTGTGCTCCGATGCCGGTGGTTTCAATAGCGGCGCGGTGTTCGACATGTCGGGAGGTCGTGCCGCGTACTAGTGTTCATGAAGCCGTGAGCGCAAATCGCTCTTCGCTGCGCTGTTCTCCGATAGTGTTCGTCGCCGCCGCCGGCAGCGCCCGTCGACTCCGTCGTTAGGCATCCTCTGCGAGCATCGACGTCATGCGTGTCGGCCTGGATCACGTGCACATCTTCGCCTCGAATCTATCGGCAACCGTCGAGTTCTTCTGCACGATGTTCGGTGCCACAGTCGTGTGGGACGAGGACGCCGCCGGCGCCAGAAGCGTGCGCCTGGCCCTCGGTCGCGCGTTCATTCAGGTCTATGACCAGGCGCCGAAGCGGCCGCGGGGCGGCGCGATGCATCATCTGGGAATCGAGACCGACGACCTCGACGCGCTCGTCTCGAGGCTGGAATCGCACGGATTTCGCTTCCGGAACTCGATTCGAGACGAGCCGAGGTTCAGGTACGTGATGATCAGCGGACCCGATGATCTCCTGATCGAGCTCTTCCAGGTTCGCGAGCGGGATCACTGGCAGCTCGAGCCCTGAAAGGGACGCAGTCGAGTCCGACACGTGACGGAGGCCGTTATGTCTTGTATGCGCATCCTGCCAATAGCTTTATGCGTTTGTCTCGTCGCCCCGGCGTTCGCTCAAGATGAGCCCGTGCCACCCAGCGAGATAAAGGAGTCCTGGGTCGGGAAAACCTTGGTTGGGGCTACGGCGAGCGGCGCCCCGGCGACTCTGAGGCTCCTCCCTGACGGGTCGGCGTCGGTCTCTGCCGGCTCAACGAGCGACACGGGAACTTGGCGCGTCTCCGAGCAAGGCTACTGCACGACGTGGAAGAACATCCGCAGCGGTCAGGAACGGTGCTTTACAGTGAAGCGGGCAGGGACAAAGATGACAGTGTTCAATCTGGATGGGTCGGTGAGCGGCTATTTCACCGAGATCAAGTGAGCGCGATGCCGAGGTTCGGCACCATCCACACGATGCGGGGGCTGTAGCGCAATGATCAAGCACTTCGATCACGTCTCCATCGTCGTTAGAGACGTCGAAGCCGCCAGGGAGTTCTTCGGTCTACTCGGGTTCGAGCAGGACAAGTCCGTCGTCGTCTCCGGGGCGAAGTTCTCGGCGTACATCGGCGTCGACGGCATCGAAGCCGAACACGTCACGCTCGTGCTGCCCAACGTCTCTCCCCGAATGGAAGTGCAGCTACTGAGATGGCTCCGCAGCGCGTCGTCATCATCGAGTTTCCGGACAGGCAGGCGCTCGCCGGCTGGTACGCCACACCCGAGTATCAGCCGCTGATCGCGCTGCGGAAGCAATGCACGAGCGAGCTCGACATGCTCATCACGCTCGAGGGCGCCTCATGAACGCACTTGAGCCGTCCTTCCGCGCGGCGACATTCGCGCCGGCCCGGAACTGACGCCATGACAACTGGCGATACTGCGAGCGATCGGCCGATGCAGCACTACTACGCGGCGCGCGCCGGCGAATACGACCGGATCTACCAGAAGCCCGAGCGACAGGGCGACCTGCGCAAGATCGAGCGCTGGCTGCAAGCGGCTCTCGCCGGGTGCTCGGTGCTGGAGATCGCCTGCGGCACCGGCTACTGGACCCAGTTCTATGCCCCGCGATGTCGGCGCGTGCTGGCGCTGGATTCCGCGCCGGAGACGCTAGGCATCGCGAGGACACGGCCGCTTCCCGATCGAGTGAGCTTTATCGTTGGCGACGCTTACCGGATCCCCGCGCAATCCGAGAGATTCGGCGCTGGCTTCGCCGGATTCTGGTGGTCTCACATACCGCTCGGCAGGATTCGGGAGTTCCTTCGGGGCCTGCATGCCGCGCTTCTGCCCGACGCAAAGGTCGTCTTCCTCGACAACCGCTACGTCGAGGGCAGCAGCACGCCGATCTCCGAGCGCGACTCGGAGGGAAATACCTATCAGGCCAGACGCCTGGCCGACGGCTCCATTCATCGTGTGCTCAAGAATTTTCCGAGCCGCGAAGAGTTGCTGCAGGCGATATCGCCCGTTGCCGCCTGCGTCCAGTACCTCGAGTGGCAGTACTACTGGGCGGTCGAGTATCGGCTGCCCGCAACCTGACACTAATCCGAGCTCCGATGTCCGATCCACTACTGATCGAAATCCCCGCGCGAATCGAGACGAACCGCCTCATCCTCCGGGCTCATCGCGCGGGTGACGGTCCGGCTCTGCACGAGGCCCTCGTCGAATCGATCGGGGAGCTCCGCCGATCGCTCTGGTTCATACCCTGGATCGCGGAGGAACAGACGCCGGAGTCGGCGGAGCTGCGTTGCCGCAGATCGGAGGCGAACTTTCTCGCTCGCACCGATATGCCGTTCCTGGCCTTCGAGAAGCCGACCGGCAGACTGGTGGGGTCCGTCGGCCTGCATCGCACGGATTGGCAGGTTCCGAAGACGGAGGTAGGCTACTGGATCCGAACGTCGGCGGCAGGCAACGGATACATCACCGAGGCCGTCCGGGCTCTGGTGACCTGTGCGTTCGATCACCTCGGCGCTCAGCGCGTGGAGCTGATCGCCGACGAGACGAACGTTCCTTCCCGAAAGGTCGCCGAGCGCTGCGGATTCGAACTGGAGGGAGTTCGGCGCAACGTGCTACGAGGGCCGGACGGCCGTCTGCGGAACGGCTGCGTCTATGCGCGGCTGCCGGCTGCGACCTGAGGAGACTCCCATGTCTGCTCGCGAAGCACCCCGTCCGCGGTTCCCGCCCATCCGGCCAAGTCAGAGAGCGCAATCGGGATGAGCGCACTCGAGCTTAAGATCCCTCCCCCCATCGTCGCGCTGCTGATCGGTGGCGCGATGTGGTTCGGCGTGCGTCAGGGGCCGGCGCTGGAACTGCCCGCGCTCGTCCGCGCGGCCGCGTTCGCTGCGATCGCCCTTCTCGGCGGGGCAATCGCGTTCGCGGGAAACATCGCGTTCAGGCGGGCCCGCACGACCGTCAACCCGTTCCGGCCCCAGAACGCCACGGCCCTCGTGACATCGGGCGTCTTCCGCTTCACCCGCAACCCGATGTATCTCGGTCTGGCCTTCCTCGTTCTCGGATGGGCCGTGTTCCTGTGCTCGCCCTGGGCTCTCGCGGGGCCCGTCGTCTTCGTGCTCTACGTCGACCGCTTTCAGATCAAGCCCGAGGAGAAGATACTTTCCGCCAAGTTTGGCGCGGCCTACGCCGAGTACGCCGCTCGTGTGCGCAGGTGGCTTTGAGCCTCGGACCGATCCGAAGACTCCTCCGATCGATCTCGCAAAGCTGCAACGGTCTCTCGAATCGCTTTCCCCCGGGGCTCATGGGAGTCACACTCGTCACGCAAACGCAGCTCGTGCCGCGCCCGCGCGAATGGGAGAACATCGTGATTCATGTCATCGGATTCGATCATGTCCAACTGGCGATGCCCAAGGGCGAGGAGGTGGCGGCTCGCGGCTTCTACGGCGGCCTTCTGGGCCTCGAGGAGCTGCCCAAGCCGCAGGCCACGGCCGCGCGCGGCGGCCTCTGGTTCAAGTGCGGAGACCTTCAGCTGCACCTGGGCGTCGAAGAGCCCTTCGCCCCCGCGCGCAAGGCGCACCCGGCCCTGCGCGTTCGGGACTACGAGCCGCTGCTCGCGACGCTCGCCGCGAACGGGGTGGCGGTCGCCCGGGACCACGTGCTCGCGGGCGTCGAACGCGCCTTCGTCCACGATCCGTTCGGCAATCGAGTTGAACTGATCAAGTCCGACGCCGCCTAACACGCCTTCGATCCGATCGTTGTCCCGGGTCCGGAGCGGCATCATGAACGGCCTGATCGTGGGCATCATTGCGGGGGCAGTCGGGATGGGGTACTTCATCTATGGCAAGCGCCGGGCCAAGCTGACCCCCCTGCTCGCCGGCGTGCTGCTTTGCATCTATCCCTACTTCACGGATAGCTTGCTCTGGCTCTCCGTCATCGGCCTTGCGCTGGTCGCGGCGCCGTTCCTCGTCGACTTCTAGCCTGACGATCGCACGTCGAGGGCGGGCACCCGGAGCTACGCGCACATTCAACCGGAACGAGGACACGCCGTGGAACACGCCCTGACCACCACCGCTTTCACCCTGGACGGCTATCGAATCGTGCGCAATCTCGGTGTCGTGCGCGGAATCATGGTTCGCTCCAGATCGATCTTCGGGACCATCGGCGGCTCGCTGCAGACGATCATCGGCGGCAACATCTCGCTGTTCACGAGCCTTTGCGAGAAGACGCGCAACGAGGCGTTCGAGCTCATGGTCGCTCACGCGCAGCACCTCGGCGCCAACGCGGTGGTCGGCATCCGCTACGACGCCACCGAAGTGATGAACGGCGTCACCGAGGTTCTGTGTTACGGTACTGCGGTGGTCGTCGAACGCAGCGGCTAAGGCTCGTCTCGACACGCCGGCGGCGACCTCCGCCGCGGCCACCGCCATATCGCCAATACGATCAGGGAGTCCGATGACGATGGAGCGCGCGCCGTACCATGCCCACATCTACTACGAAGCGGCCGATCGGGCTGTCGCGGAGAGGCTTCATGGGGAACTCTCACGGGCGCAAGGCCAAGGCGAGCTGGTCAGAGTCCTCTTCGTGGGAGAGATGCGAGACAGGAGCGTGGGGCCGCATCCGAAGCCTCAATTCGAAGTCCACTTTCGCGAGGATGCGTTGCCGGCCTTGCTGCCGCTGCTCGAAGCCTCGGGACTCACGGCGCTCGTTCACCCTCTCACCGACGATGACCTGGCGGATCACACCTCATTGGCGCTTTGGATCGGAAAGCCGCTCGCGTTGGATCACTCGGTCCTCGACCCGCCCGGGACGAATCAGGGCGTGGCTCGTTTCGGAAAGTCGGACGTCTGAGCGCCATTGCGGGCGCGGCGCTTTGTCAGGAGCGTCTCATGCATGTCGAAGGCACGCGCCATTGCGGTCAAGTGAGCTATCGGGCCGTGGTCGATCCGGAAAGGGTCAGCCTATGCAACTGCACCGATTGCCAAATGCGAAGCCGTCGAGCGCTGCCGGCGCGATTTGCGGCCGATGACGCGATAGTGGTAGCTTGACGCGCATGCCCTCTCCCACCGATTCCGAGCGGCGCAAGGCGAGAGACGCGGCGCTCCGCACGCAGGACGAACTTATCGCCAGGCACATCGCCGACGCTCTGCACAGCGGCGAGCTGCAGGCGGCACCGAGCTTCGGCAAGCCGATGCGGGAGCCCGAGGGCTGGGATGAGACGCCCGCGGAGTTCCGCCTGCCGTTCAAGATCCTCAAGAACGCCGGCGTCCCCCCTCCCGAGATCGAGCTCTTTCACAGGCGCGCCGCACTCCGACGCGAGATCGCTGAGGCCTCGTCCGCAGAGGACCGCAAGGCTCTTCAGCAACGCCTGAGCGAGACGGAGCAGTTCATCGCGCTCCGCCTCGAGAGGATGCGCGTGAGCGGCAAGCTCTAGGCGCGGGCCGCAGAGCTCGCATGCATCCTGCGCAACGGCCGAAAGGCCCGCCTGGGTTGATTCGCCCCGCCGCGTGCTGCCGTTCGACCCTCCGACATGCAGATTCGCGTTGACGATCTCTCGGGCTCCGAGGTCCGCGAGCTCCTCGCCGAGCACCTTCGCAGCATGCACCAGCTCTCGCCGCCCGAGAGCGTCCACGCGCTCGATCTCTCCGGGCTCCTCAAGCCCGACATCACGTTCTGGACGATTTGGAATCAAAGCGAGCTGCTGGGATGCGGAGCACTGAAGGAGCTTGGCGCCACGCACGGCGAGGTGAAGTCGATGCGCACGGTCTCCGCGCATCGACGCGAGGGCGTGGCGTGCACGATGTTGAAGCACATCCTCGCCGAAGGGCGGAGACGCTCCTATCACCGCGTGAGCCTCGAGACCGGCTCGGCGCCGGCTTTCGCGCCGGCGCGAAGTCTCTACGAGAGCTTCGGCTTCACCTACTGTCCGCCATTCGGAGATTACGTCGATGATCCGAACAGCGTTTTCCTGACCCGAGTGCTAGACCCGCTATGAACCGCACGTGCGAAGGTCGCGATCGCCGCAGAGGTTGTCCGTGGACACGTGGCTAGCGGCGGCAGAGCTCCCTCCGCGCGCGGCTTCCTGATGCAGCACGTCTGCCGATACCTGTTCCCGGGCATGTGGATCTCGTGGCTCCTCTATTGGCTCTGGGCGTCGCGGAACGCCAAGCCCACAGCGCGCCGCGAACCGATCGGCTCGCGCTTGCTCCATCTCGTGCCGCTGACGCTGGCCGTCGGACTGCTGTGGGGCGAGCGGGGACCGATCGCCCTCCTTAACCAGAGGCTCTACGCATGGGCACCCTGGTCGTTCTGGCTTGGCGCGCTCATCACTGCGGCAGGCATGCTGTTCACGGGCTGGGCGCGGGTCCACATCGGGCGCAACTGGAGCGGCGTCGTCACGATCAAGGAAGGCCACGAGCTGATCGACACCGGTCCCTATGCGCTAGTCCGGCATCCGATCTACACCGGACTGCTCGTCGCCATCTTCGGCTCCGCAGTGGCGTGCGGCGAGTGGCGCGGCGTGCTCGCCGTCGTCATTTCGTACGCGGCGCTCTGGCGCAAGCTTCGCCTCGAGGAGCGCTGGATGACCGAGCGCTTCGGTGAACGATACGCGGCCTACAGCCGGCGCGTACCCGCGCTTGTCCCTTTCCCGAATCGGAACGCCCATGACGACACTCGCTGAAGGAGGCTGTATCTGCGGCGCGATCCGCTATCGTGTCGCCGGTGAGCCCACGAACACGATGCTTTGCCACTGTCGCACCTGCCGGCGGGTCGCGGCCGCACCCGTCGTCGCCTGGGTGACATTCCCGAAAGCGAGGTTCGAGATTCTGCGTGGACATCCGGCCGAGTTCCATTCGACTCCGCCCGTTCGCCGCAGTTTTTGCTCGGTCTGCGGAACGCCGCTCACGTACGAGCACAGCGATTCGGAAGGATTCGTCGACATCACGACATGCAGTCTCGACAACCCCGATTTGTTTCCGCCGACGCATCACTCGTGGCTGAGCCACGACGTCGCGTGGGTACGCTTCGGCGACGGGTTGCCTGCGTTTCGCGAGTGGCGGCGCGACCCCGACGCCTGACCATGCCTCCGACAACGTTGCGAACAGCCTGGCGCCTGCCGAGCGCGTGATCGCGAACGTTCTCTCCGTGTGAGCGAGGGGGCGCTCGATTCTCGGCGGCCGAAGGTTTTCGCGAAGACGACGCAGTCCGCGCTGCGCCGCGAACTGGCGTAGTATCAGCGGCAGTTCGTTAGGGCGAAGCTCGACTTGATCATCAACCTGAAGCCTTCGAAAGCGATGGGGTTGGTGCTTCCGCAAGCGCTGCTGCTACGCGCGGACGAAGTGATCCAGTGACGATTCAGCGATGACGGCGGCGAACGGCGGTGCCTTCGACCTCGATCGCTTTGTCGAGGCTCAAGCCTCTGCATACGACGTGGCGCTCGGCGAGCTTCGCTCCGGTCGCAAGAGATCGCACTGGATCTGGTATGTCCTGCCTCAGCTTCGGGGGCTCGGCGCGAGCCGGATGTCGACGAGGTACGGTCTCCAATCGCTCGCCGAAGCCGTGGCTTACCTCGCGCATCCCCTCCTCGGTCCCCGGCTTCGCGAATGCGTGCGTACGCTCAACGCCCTGCCGGGGAGCGACGCGGTCGCGGTGCTGGGAGGCATCGACGCTCTGAAGCTTCGATCCTGCTTGACCGTGTTCGCCGAAGCAAGCGACCACGAATCGTTGTTCGTCGAAGCGCTCGACAAGTATTTCCACGGGCAGCCTGACGCGGAGACCCTGTCCTTGCTCGGCCGAACGGCGCGATCGCGCTCTCAGCCATGACCCTGGAGCAGCTCGTCGGAATCTCTCTGCCGATCATTCAGGCGCCGATGGCGGGGGTGCAGGGCAGCGCGCTTGCCGTGGCCGTTTCGAATGCGGGCGGCCTCGGCTCGCTGCCCTGTGCGATGCTGGGGCTCGACGATTTGCGCAAAGAGCTGGCGGCGATCCGCACGCAAACCGCGAAGGCGTTCAACGTCAATTTCTTCTGCCACGCGCAGCCTGAGCGCAGTCCCCAGCGAGAGCAGGCATGGCGGGCCGCGCTCTCGCGCTATTTCGACGAGCTCGGCATCGATCCGAGCTCGATTCGAGCCGAGTCCGGACGCGCGCCCTTCAGCAACGAAGCCGCCGACGTCATCGATGAGTTCCGGCCCGCCGTGGTGAGCTTTCATTTCGGCCTGCCCGCGCCAGATCTGCTCGCGCGGGTGCGGAGCGCCGGAGCGACAATCCTGTCCTCGGCCACCACGGTCGACGAGGCGCGCTGCCTGGAAGCGCGCGGTGTCGACGCCATCATCGCGCAGGGACTCGAAGCGGGTGGCCATCGCGGAATCTTTCTCTCGGAAGACCTCAACACGCAGGTGGGCACGTTCGCATTGCTGCCGCAGATCCTGCAGGCGGTGAAGGTTCCAGTGATCGCCGCCGGGGGCATTGCCGACGCGAGGGGCGTCGCGGCCGCGATCGCGCTGGGCGCGACCGGCGTGCAGATCGGAACCGCGTATCTGCTCTGCCCCGAGGCCACGACGAGCGCAGTGCATCGCGCAGCGCTCGCAAGCGACGCCGCGCGCGTCACGGCGCTCACCAATCTCTTCACCGGCCGGCCTGCGCGCGGGATCGTAAACCGCATCGTGAGGGAAATGGGCCCGATGAGCGAGGTCGCACCCGCATTCCCGTTGGCGACCTCAGCGATTGCGCCTCTGCGCGCGGCAGCGGAGAGCCTGGGGAGCGGCGACTTCTCGCCGCTCTGGGCCGGGCAGAATGCGACCGGCTGCAAAGAGATCCCTGCGGGACTCCTCACGCGAGAGTTGGCACGTGAGCTCGGCGACGCGCGCTAACTCGCTCCGCATCCGGCGCGTTCAACGGAGGTGCTGAATGTCTTCCCGAACCGCCTCCTGCTCCTGCGGACAACTGCGCATCGAAGTCGACGGCGAGCCGCGAGGCGTGGGTGTCTGCCATTGCCTCGCCTGCCAGCGGAGGACCGGCAGCGTCTTCGCCGCGCTCGCGAGCTTCTCCGCTCCGTTCAAGGTTCACGGCACCGCCACACAGTACGTTCGGGTCGGAGATCAGGGCGCGCGATTCGCATTCAGATTCTGTCCGGTCTGCGGAACCACGGTTTTTCACACCGAAGAAGGTCGCGACGACGCCGTAAGCGTGGCAGTGGGCGCGTTTGCCGATCCGAGCTTTCCGGCGCCTCGGGTTTCCGTCTACGACAGCCGCCGCCATCCATGGGTGACGTTGCCGCCGGGCACGCAGGTATTCGACAAGGATCCGCCTTGACGGAGCTAGCCGCCGACGGCGTTCGGAGATCGGCGCGTCCCATCGAGCAGCCGCGCTCATCACATCCAGCGGGGGGCAATCGAAATGGCAACGGTGCGGGCAGGCAACAAGGCCATTCTGCTGGTCGTCGACGTGCAGGCCGGCGTGATGAGCCACGCGTGGGACGCTGCACGGATCATCGGCAACATCTCGCGCGCGCTCGAGCGGGCGCGCGCCGCGAACGTCCCCGCCATCTGGGTGCAGCACGCGGACGACGACCTCCGTTACGGCAGCCCGGAGTGGCAGTGGGTGCCGGAACTCGCGCCCGCCGACGGAGAGCCTCTGATCGCGAAGAATTTCAACTCGTCGTTCGAGCAGACGAGTCTCGAAGACGAGCTCGCGAGCCTCGGCGCCAGCCACATCGTGCTCGCCGGCGCCGCGACCAACTGGTGTATTCGCGCCACCGCTTACGGGGCGCTCGACCGCGGCTACGACCTGACGCTGGTCGAGGACGCTCACACCACGGGCACGATCGAGCTCGCCAACGGAGCGAAGATCGAAGCCCATCGGATCGTCGACGAGCTCAACATCGCGATGAAGTGGCTCGCCTACCCCGGTCGCGCGAACGGCACGGCGACCGCCGAAGCGATCGACTTCACGAGACCGGGCGGGACGCGTTAGCGCCGGCAACGGCCAAGCGGTAGCTGTCGCTTCGGCCTCGAGGCGACCCGCGCCGCGCTCAAACGGCGGGCGGGCTCGGCCTGCGCCGCAGGCGCATGACGACGTACATCAGCATCAATCCACTCGCTGCAGTGGTCAGCGCGATCGAGCGACGACGCGCGGCGGACGCGGCCGCATGCATTCGCCGCGCCCGCCCCGAGATCGTGCTTTCCCCCGCGCATCTCGCTGCGATTGCCGAGGTGTCGCCGCACGGGCGCGAGCCGACCCGGATGGCCTCGGGTCGCTGCCCATCGCTCTGCTAGATGGGCAGGAACACCGCTGTCGCGAGCGACTGGACGACGCGGCGAATCGTCCGGTTCGTCCGCTGCGCGGCGATCTGCGCCATGACGTCCTGGTACCCGATCATCTTGCCGAACTCGCGCTCGAACGAAAGGTTGCGCACGTCGCCCGCAATCTCGTTCGACAGGATCAGCGGCTCGCCGTTGGCGTCGCGGGCATTTGCGAGTTTCCATGCGGCGATCTCGATGTTGCGCGCGCAGTTGTACAGCTTCTGCGCGTCCAGCGCATCGGTGAGGTAGAACTCGGTCTTCCCGTTGTACGACAGGAGGACCATGCTCGCGAGGCCGACGCCGAACGCGAAGACGCGGTCGCCCGCGTAGTCGGGCTTCAGCGCGAGAACGATCGCATCGGAGCCGCGAACGTTGTCGAGCTCGGCAAAGCGAAAGCTGGCGCGAGGATCGAACGCGCGCGCGAGCGCCGCGTCCATCGTTCCCCAACTGCCTTTGCGCAGCTCCCGAGGATTGCGGCGATAGAGCTTCTCCATCAACAGCCGCGCCGAGGCCAGGCTCTCGTGAGCGTTCACCTCGGCGACGAGGTCGACGTCGGACTTCGCGAGATCGGCTGCACGGAAGTCGCGCTCTTCCGGAGGCTGCCGCTTTCCGGTGCTCGGCGCGGCGGGAGGAAACGTCGGGTTAGCGCTACAGCCGATGAGGATTGCGCACAGCAGCGGAGCGAACCGCATCGAATGCGCTGCCGTTATTGCTGCGGCGCTCTCTTCCAGGTCGCGTCCGGATCGTAGGTCGTCATGCTCGCGGCGATCGTCAGGGACTCCCGACCCAGGTTCTTCTCGTAGACGATCCCCTCGTGATTGCAGACGAACGTCATGACGCCGGAAGCGCCCCAGCGTGCCGGATATGCGACGAGCGCGAATCCGCCGATCATCTTGCCGTCGACGATGTAGTCGTACGCGCCGCCGGCCGCGTTGTTGCCCTGTGCCGTCAGGATCTTGTAGAGGTAGCCGTGATAGGGAGCGCTCGCGCCCTTGACGTAGCCCTCCGCACGCGCACGCGCGGCAAGCGGACCGAGCGGGCTCGGGGACTCGCCTTGCTTGGTCTCCCAGTAGAGCCCGTCCTGGGTGCCAGGCGTGCTCTCGAGACGCTGTGCGTACTCGAGCAAGCCGTTGTCGTTGCGGTCGCGCAACACGTACTCGCGCTGTGCGTCGACGTAGGCGAGGCATACGTTGATCGCGGCGAGCTCGTTGGCGCCGATCCGCCGATTGACGATCTCCTCGGCGCCGCCCTTCGCGTCGAATTGCCAGCCCGCCGCGCTCTTCACGAGCGGATAGGGAAACGGATAGTCCTTGTCGCCGAGCAGCATCGTCGCCTTCGCGCTCCCTTCCATCTCGTACTTCACGCGAACGCGGTAATCGGCTGCAATCGCCGAGCGCGTTGCCGTGTCCTGAACGGGATCGCCGGAGCGAAACAACGGACCGCTGCCCCGACCCAGCACCGCGAAGATCGCGCGGTTGTTGGCGGAGTCGAGAGCCTCCATCAGCGCGCTTCCCGCCTCTTCGGGCGTTGCGAACGTGCGCTGAACGATCCGGGGACGCTGCGCGGGGTTTGAAGGCGCGTTTGCCGGCGGGGCGGACGCGGCGCTCGACGCCGGCGCCTGCGCGCGCGCCGGCGCGAAGAACGCAATCAGGGCGACGAGCGCGATTGCCATCGCGTAGACGCACAAGCGAGGCGGCGCCGTGATCCACGACGCAAGCGAGCGAGCGCTCATCGACCCTTCCCTCCGCCTTCGCCGGGATTGCCCTGGGGCTTCTCCCCGCGCCCCGCATTCCCTTGCGGCGCCTTACGCTCGCCCCCCTGTCTGCCATGCGTCTGATTCATGTGCTGGCCCTGGCCGCGGGGCTGTTCGGGCGTCTGCATCATCTGCTGCCGGCTCGCCTGGCCGCGGCTCGACTCCATCTGGACTTGTGGACGCGGCTGCGTCTGGAAGGTCTGCGCACCGCCGCCACCGGGAGGCTGGGTCTGCTGCGTGCGCGCCGTACGATCGCGCGCTTGCCGCGACGCGGATTGATCGACCGAACCGGTTGTTCCCGTGCCCGGTTGGTTCGGCAGCGTGCCGATGCTCGGCTGCGCGGCCGAGCCCGTGGCGGGTCGCGCGCCGGGCTGCGCGAACCCCGGGCTTGCCGGTCGGGTTGCGGTCTCGCGAGCCCCCGTCGACGCGCCTGCAACACCGCCCTGCAGCGACGTGGGCCGCGCCGCGTTGCCGCGATAGTTCTCGCGCGTCTGCACCGCTGCCGGATTGGTCGGCCGGTATCGGTTGTAGGTCGCCGCATCGCGATAGGCGACGCCCTTTCGGTGCTCGGGAACATGGCTCCACGTTCCCGTTCCGTTGGGGTAGCGCTGCGCGTACTGCGGCCGGCTCGCCCAATAGTTGTTGGTGACGTTGATGTTGACGTTGTTGCTCGTCCAGTTCGGCCGCGCCCAGCCCCAATAGGAGCGGTGGACAACCCAGGCGCTGCCCCAGAAGAATCCGGCGGTGACGCCCCACCAGGGCGGGGCGGGCGGGTAGCCCCAGATCGGCGGCGGATACCAGTACCACGGTCGATACGCGGGAGCCCACCACGGGCCGTAGATGATCGTCGGGTTGTAGACGGGAACGTAGACGACCTGAGGTTGCGCAGGCTCGATGACGATGTTTCGGTCCTGAACGTAGACCCGCTGCTGCTCGGTCGATTGCAGGTTTCCGGCCTGCTGCGCGCGCTGCCGAAGCGCCTGCACGGTTCGCATGACGGCCGCCTCGTCGGCGAGAAACGCGTCGCCCAGGCGCTGCGTCCACTCGAGCTTCTCGTTCATCATGTCGAGCACCTGCGGGAACGGCGCGAGCGACAGCACGCTGGGATCCCAGCTCTTGTCCTTGAGAGCGTCGTCGAGTGCCTGTCCCTTCAGGTTCGGATTCGCCTTGACGAAGCGCGCGGCCTCGACGACCTCGAGCGGATAGGTCGACGCCATCAGGATCTGCGTCAGCAGCTCGTCCGGGTAGAGCGCGATCGGCGCCAGCAGCCCGTCGAGCTGATCCTGCGACATCGGCTGCGCGGGAGGTTGCGCTGCCGCCTGCGGCGAGGGCTGCGTGTACGGCTGTTGCGGCGGCTGGTCGTACGGCTGCGGCGGAGGTGTTCCGGGCGGCGGGTATTGCGCCGTAGCACGGAGCGCCAGGCACAGGAGGACGCCCGCAAATATCGCGCTCAATGCGCGCGGTCGCTTCATCGGAGCTTCGCGCAATCCCGTTCGATCGGTGACGAGATCGACTATAGCAGAGCCTGAGACCTTTCGCGGGGCGCACCGCCACGAAGCCACCGCACCAAACGAAGCTGCACGCGTCCGGCGCAACCGGCGGTCGTCAAAATCCGTAGAGCTCCACCGGATTGTCGACGAGGATGCGCGTGCGCGTCGCCGTGTCGTCGACCCAATCGAGCAGCAGGTCGAGCATCGCAGCCGTCGACGGCACGGTCTTCTGATTGGGATGCGGCCAGTTGCTCGCCCAGACGCAGCGTTCGGGGTTCGCCTTCGCCAGCGCGCGAGCGAGCGGTCGAACGTCGTCGTAGTGCGGCGGCCCGACTTTCGAGGTCTCGTACGGCGCCGACAGCTTGACCCAGCAGTTGCCGCTGTCGAGCAGCCTGAGCAGCGCCTTGAAGCCCGCGTGCTCCGGCGTGGTTCCCGGCTGGCCGAACTTTCCGACGTGATCGACGACGAGCCTGCAGGGAAGCTTCGCGAGGCGCGCTTCGTGCTCCGGAAGGTCCCGGCCGTCGAGTTGAAGCTGAACGTGCCAGCCGAACGGAAGCACCTTCGCGGCGAGGCCCTCGAGCGCGTCCCACGGGAGAACCCCGCCCGGCTGCATGTGAAACCGCACGCCGCGGATTCCCGCATCGGTGAGCCGCAGTAGCTCCGCCTCGGCGACCTCCGGGCGCACCACGGCGATACCGCGCGCGCCGGGCCCGAGCGCAGCCATTCCTTCGAGCGTGCAGCGATTGTCGAAACCATATCCCGTCGGTTGCACGACGATCGCGCGCGTGATTCCGAGATTGCGCTGCACGTCGCGATACGCCGATGGGGGCGCATGCGGCGGCTTGAACGTGGCGGTCGCAGCGAGCGGAAAGCGATCCTCGTAGATGTGCATGTGGCAATCGCACGCTCCCGGCGGCGCGGCGAGCCTCGACGTTTCGATCGACATCGGTACCTCCGGCGTTTCAGCGACGATGCAGGCGGGCGAAGCGGGTCGCGTGCTCGGCGTTCACCGTCCCCTTCGGAAGCCTTCCCTCGATCAGCGCGGCGACCTGCGCGACCGTCTCCAGCGCCTGATGCTCGGCGGCCTCCGGCGTCAACCCGCCGACGTGAGGCGTCGCGACGACCTTCGGATGGCGAGCAAGCCTTGGCGCGGGCATCTGATCCGGGGCTCTGCCGACGTCGAGCGCGCAGCCGGCGATCAGCTCGCGGTCCAGTGCCTGCTCGAGCGCCGACTCGTCGACCAGATCGCCACGCGACGCGTTGACGAAGTACGCGGTGGGCTTCATCCGTGAGAACGCGTTTGCGTCGAACAGATTCTCCGTCGCCGCGTTCGCCGGTGCGAGGCACACGACAAAATCGGACGTCGCGACGAGCTCGTCGAAGCCGATCTGCGCGATGCGCGGATCGTCGACCGTCTTCGCGGGATCGGTGACCGCAACGCGCATCCCCAGCGCGAGCCCGAGCTCGCAAAGCCGTCGGCCGATGTTGCCGTAGCCGACGACGCCGAGCGCCGAACCCCTCAGCTCGCGGCCCATCACGGGAATCGCGGGCTCGCCCGCGCGGTAGGCGACGACCGACGCACTCACCCGGCGGGAGAGATCGATCATCACGCCGAGAATCCACTCGGCGACACTCGTCATGAAGCCGGCGCTTGCCTGCGTGACCAGGATGCCGCACGCGCTTGCGGTCGCGACGTCGACGTTGCGGATGTCGACCGCGCAGCGCGAGAACGCGACGAGATCGGGGAGCCGACGGAAGAGCTCGCCCTCGCCCGGCGTCTGGCGATCGGAGACGATGTACTGGAAGCCCTGCGCCGCGGCGACGAGCTCCGCCGTGGCGAGCGCACGATCGGTCTCGTTGAGCGCGACTTCGCCGAGCGCTCGAAGCCCCGCGAGCGCCCGGTCGCTGTAATAGTTCTTCCGCGCGTGGAGCGGAAAGGTGAGGAAGATCCGAGCCATCGCGGCGCGGCGGTTCAGGCGAGGCCCAGGTGTGCCGGCAGCCACAGCGAAAACGCCGGGACGAAGACCAGCACGATCAGTCCGATGAACAGAACCAACAGGTACTTGCGCATCGGGCGCCACACGTTCTGGAGCTGCGTTCCCGTGATCGCGCACGTCGCGAAGAGCCCGAGACCCACCGGCGGCGCGAAGAGCCCGAGCCCCATCGCGATGACCATCACCGTGCCGAAATGCAGCGGATGCACGCCTAGCCTGATCGCGATCGGCGCGAGCAACGGTCCGAAGATGATCAGCGCAGGCGCGCCTTCGAGCACTGCGCCGAAGACGATCATGATGAGCACGGCGACGACGACGAACGCCGTGCTCCCGAAGTGGTGGCCGAGATCGATCAGCGTCGACGACAGGTACTGCGGGATCTGCAGGATCGTGAGCGCGTACGACACGCTGGACGCCGCAGCAACGATGAACAGAATGCTGCCGGTGATCGATCCCGACTGCAGGAAGAGCTTGGCGACCGAACGCCACGTGAGCTCGCGAAACGCGAGACCGCCGACGACGAACGCGTAGACGACAGCGAACGCCGAGACCTCGGTCGACGTCGCGATGCCCGAGGCCACGCCCTTGCCGATCATCAGGATCATCACGAAGCCGACGAGCGCGCCGCCGATGAGCTTGATCATCGGCGTGCGGACCTCGTACGCCTCGTCCGGATTGATGCGCTTGCCGTAGTACATTGCCACGGCGACGAGCGCCGCCGCAAGCAGGCCCGCGGGAATCAGCCCGGCCATGAACAACCCGCCGATCGAGATGTTCGCGACGAAGCCGAAGATGATCATGTTGACGCAGGGCGGAATCGTCTCGGCCATCACCGCGGTGGCGGCCAGCAGGCCGGCCGCGTCGTTCGGGTCCTGCTTGGTCCGGCGCACCGCAGGCATCAAAATCCCGCCGACCGCGGCGATGTCAGCGAGCTTCGAGCCGGAGATGCCCGAGAAGATCGCGGTGGCCGTGATCATGATCACGTTCAAGCCGCCTTTGATGCGGCCGAAGATCCGCAGTAGCAGCTCGATCAACCGCGCCGACATCCCGTTGATCTCCATCACGAGTCCGGCCAGCACGAAGAAGGGGATGGCGAGCAGCACGAAGTGATCCATGCCGGCGAGAACGGTCTGCGCGTAGATCAGCATCGGCAGCGACGGGTCCGACAGAAAATAGAGCAGCGACGCGAATGCGAGCGCGAACGCGATCGGCACGCCCATGATCAGGCAGCCGAAGAAGCCGGCGAAGAGCAGGAACCAGGGCTTGACCTCGAAGCTCGGAACCAGCGTGTTCCATGCCCAGACTGCGGCGAAGAGCGCGATCACCGCGACGAGCGTCGGCCATATCGTGCGCGGCGGCCCGGCGAGCGCGTTGGCCACGCCGAAGAGCGTCATCACGCAGCTGCCGATCACGACCGGAAGCACGAAGATGATGTGCGGCAGCCCGAACGATGTCGTCTGCCCGCGCGAATCCATGAAGAGACCGCACGAGGAGAGGAAGAGCGCCAGCGCGACGACGACGATGATCCAGTGGCAGAGCTGGATCATCGCCGGGCCCCAGCTCGCCGGCAGCAGACCGCGGAAGCTGTCGATGCCGACGTGGCGCTCGCGCCCGAGCACCGTCGCGCCGCCGAAGAACACCTGCATCACCATCAGCGAGCGGGCGACTTCCTCCGCCCAGTCGACGGGGTTGTGCAGGAAATAGCGATAGATCACTGCGACGAAGACGACCAGCACGTCGACGGCGAGGATCACGCCGGAGAGGTACTCGAGCGTCTGCAGCAGCAGCGTCAGCCCGCGCGCCGCGCGGCCAGCGCCGCGGAAAGGGACGTGCTGCGCAGTCGCGGCGTGGCTCATCGGTCGCGGCGTTCCGGTGCCCGGGCGGACACGAGGCTCGGGGCGCGCTTTCGCTGCGCACCGCGATTCCCGTGCAGGTCAGGGAGTTCAGCCGCGCGCGGCGTTGATCGCGTCGAACAACGGCTTGGTGTCCGGGTAATCCTTGATGAACCCGGCCCACACCTTCGCTTCCATTTCCTTGCGTACCTGATCGCGCTCGGCGTTCGCCATCGGCGTGAAGACCACGCCCATCTTCTTCAGTTCCTCGGTCGCCGCCTTGCCCTTCTCGGCCGCGACGCCGCGCTGGTAGACCGTCGCGTCCTTCGCCGCCTTCATGAACGCCGGCCGCATGTCGGATGGCACCTTGTCGAGGCCGCGCTTGCCGATGACGGCGACCATCGGGCTGAACAGGTGCTCGGTCATCCAGCAGAACTTGACTTGCTCGGCGAACTTGTACTGGAGCACGCTCGCCTGATCGTGCTCGAACCCGTCGACCACGCCCGTCTGCAGCGCCGTGTAGAGCTCGTTGATCGGGATCGGCGTCGGGATCGCGCCCATGATCTTGAACGTCTCGATGAACGCAGGCGCCGGCAGCACGCGGAGCTTCACGCCTTTCAGCTCGGCGAGATTCTTGACCTGCTTCTTCGTGTAGACGCTGCGCGGCCCGAAGTGCGACGCCCAGTCGAGCACCGTGCAACCGGTCTTGTCGTTGAGCATCTTGCCGAGCTTCTCGCCCACGCCGCCGTCGAGCGCCTTGAAGCAGTGCGGGTAGCTGTCGAACACGTAGCCGAGGTCGAGCATTCCGAATTCCGGCGCGACCGTCGCCCAGATCGACGACCCCGTGATCATCATGTCGACCGACCCGACCTTGACCTGCTGAACGATGTCGGCTTCCTTGCCGAGCTGGCTGTCGGGGAAGTAGGCGAGCTTCACCTTGTCGCCGAGCGCGCTTTGCACGTTCGCGGCGAAGCGCTCGTACCAGATGTAGTGCGCGGCATTCGCGTCGGCACTCATCGACGACGAGATCCGCATCGTGATCGGCGCCTGAGCGCGAGCGCGAGGCGCGAACGCGCCGCTCAGCGCGAGCGCGCCGGCGGACGCAGTCGCCAGAAAGCGGCGGCGGGATTGCGTTTCCATGGTTTCCTCTCCTTTGGCGCTCACTGCGCCGTGTGTGTTGTTATGAACCGAGTGCCCGGGGCGCTCTCGCGTACGCGGTCCCGCACTCTTCCGCTGCTGTAGACTCGCGCGACAGCGACCCTAACATGGCGGTGCGACGCGTAGCAATGGCCGCGCTCGGATCCGCATCGCAAAGCCAATGAAGACCCACCTCACCCCGAGGGACCTCGCGCTGACGCTCGCCGTCGTCGCGGTCTGGGGTTACACGTTCGTGCCGATCAAGGTCGCGCTCGCCGAGGTGCCACCGTTCACGCTCGCCGCACTGCGCTTCGTCCTCGCCTCGCTGCCGATGGTCTTCTTCGTTCGCCGCCCCGAGATGCCCTGGGGCGGCGTGATCGCCTACGGACTCGCGATCGGCGTCTGCCAGTTCGGATTGCTCTTCCTCGGGATCAAGCTCGGGATGCCGGTCGGCCTCTCGTCGCTGGTGATCCAGGTGCAGGTGTTCTTCACGATCGGGCTCGCGGTCGCTTTCGCCGGCGATCGTCTGCGCCGACACAATCTCGTCGGCGCAGCGATCGCCTTCGCGGGGATGATCGTGCTCGCCCTCCACAGGGTCGCGAGCGGGCTTACCGGAACGGTCGTAGGCTTCGCGCTCGTCGTTGCCGCAGCGTTCGCATGGGCGTCGGGCAACATCATCGCGAAGCGCGCCGCCGGCGAGCACGGCGCCGACATGTTCTCGCTCACCGTGTGGTCGAGCCTCGTCCCGCCGCTGCCGCTGCTCGCAATCGGGTTCGCGTTCGAGGGCGGCGCCGAGACACCGCGCATCATCGCGTCGATGAGTCCGCTCGCCTGGGGTTGCGTGATCGTGATGTCCTACGGTGCGACGCTCTTCGGCTTCGGCTCCTGGAATGCGTTGCTGCATCGCTATCCGACGGCGCTGATCTCGCCGTTCGCTTTGCTGATCCCGGTCTCCGGCCTGGCGAGCGGCGCGCTGTTCCTCGACGAGTCGCTGTCGCCGACCCAGCTGGCGGGAGTCGCGCTGGTCTTCGCCGGTCTCGTCGTCAACGTCTACGGACTTCGGATACGCGCTGCGATCGCGCGGGCGCTGGGCCTGCGGCATTGACGCGAAGCGCCAGCCCGGCCGACGCGACGCGAATCCCGCGTGCAACAGCGCCGGCGCCGGGCGGTTGCCAGGCGAAAGCCGTGGACCTACGATGGCTGCACCAAGGATTCCGACACGCGCTTCAACCCTCACCTTTAAGGATGTCCCAGATGCCCATCTCCGGTCGCTCCCGCCTGTTCGCCTGCGCCGCCGCCCTCGTCATCGCGGGCGCCGCCCAGGCGGACTATCCCGACAAGACGATCACGTTCGTCGTGCCGTTCGCCGCGGGCAGCGCGACCGACCAGCTCGCGCGCGCGCTAGGCCAGGAGGTCGCGCAGATCACCAAGCAGGCGGTCGTCGTCGACGACAAGCCCGGCGCGTCGGGGTTCATCGGCGCCGAGCTCGTGAAGAAGGCCGCGCCCGACGGTTACACCGTGTTCATCACGACCAACACGACGCACGCGGCCAACGAGCACCTCTTCAAGAAGCTGCCTTACGATCCGGTGAAGGACTACCTGCCCGTCACCGGTCTCGGCAAGGGCGGCCAGATCATGATCGTCAACCTGAACCTGCCGGCGAAGTCCGTGGCCGAGTTCGTTGCGCTGGCGAAGGCGCAGCCCGGAAAGGTGAGCTTCGGCAGCGGCAGCTCGTCGTCGCGCGTCGCGGGCGAGATGTTCCAGCAGATGGCAGGGATAGAGCTGCTGCACGTGCCGTACAAGAGCAATCCGCTCGCGATCAACGACCTTCTCGGCGGTCAGATCAACATGATGATCACCGACATGGCAACCGGCCTGCCGCAGGTGAAAGGCGGCAAGGTGCGTGCGCTCGGCGTCAGCACCGCGAGGCGCTCGCCGCTCGCGCCGGAGCTGCCGACGATTTCGGAAGCGGGCCTCAAGGGCTACGAGATGAGCTTCTGGTTCGCCGCATACGTGCCGGCGCACACGCCGCCTGCCGTGGTCGCGAAGCTGCACGACGTGCTGGTGCAGGCCACGAAAGGCGCCGCGATGCAGCAGTATTACACGTCGACCGGAACCGATCCGTTCACGACGACGCCCGCGGAGCTCGCGGCGTTCCAGGCGGCCGAATCGAACAAGTGGAAGACGATCATCACGAAGGCGAAAATCGAGCCCGAATGAGCACGCCAAGCGGCAACGACCAATGCGCGACACACTGAGGCTCGGCGGCGGCGCCGGCTTCGCCGGTGATCGCCTCGATGCGCCTGTCGACCTTGCCGAGCGCGGCGAGCTCGACTACCTCGTGCTCGAGTGCCTCGCCGAGAGGACGATCGCGCTCGCGCAGCTGCGGCGACGGCGGGATCCCGCAACGGGATACGACGCAAGGCTCGCGGAGCGGATCGAGTCGCTGCTGCCCGTGCTCGCACGACGCCGCGTGCGCCTCGTGGGCAACTTCGGCGCGGCGAATCCGCTCGCGGCCGCCGACGCGATCGTCGCGATCGCAAAGCGCCTCGAGCTGCCCGTCAAGGTGGCGGCGGTCACGGGCGACGACGTCCTCGACCTCCTCGATCTCGATACACCGGCGATGGAATCGGGCGTACCCCTCTCGCATTACGCGCCGATCGTGTCGGCCAACGCGTATCTCGGCGCCGAGGCGATGCTGCCCGCCCTCGCGAGCGGCGCCGACATCGTCGTCACCGGACGCGTCGCCGACCCCTCGTTGTTCGTCGCGCCGCTGATGCACGAATACGGCTGGGCGCCCGACCACCTCGAGCGTCTCGCCCGCGGTACGGCGGTCGGTCATCTGCTCGAATGCGCAGGCCAGTTGTGCGGCGGCTACTTCGCCGACCCGGGACGCAAGGACGTCCCGGGGATGGCGAACCTCGGCTTCCCTTATGCGGACGTCGCGCCTGACGGCAACGCGATCGTTTCCAAGGTCGCGGGCACTGGCGGGCAGATCACGCTCGCGACCGCCACCGAGCAACTGCTGTACGAAGTCACCGATCCTCACGGCTACCTGACCCCGGACGTCACGGCGGACTTCTCGAGCGTGACGCTTACCGAAGCCGGCCCCGATCGTATCGCCGTCCGCGGAGCACGCGGGCGCGCGCGCCCCGAGCAACTCAAGGTCAGCGTGGGCTACCTCGCAGGCTACGTCGGCGAAGGCGAGATCGGCTATGCCGGTGCCGGAGCGCTTGCGCGCGCGCAGCTTGCCGCAGAGATCGTTCGCGAGCGTCTCGCGCACCGCTTCGGGGATCTCCGCATCGACCTGATCGGAAGCACGTCGCTGCATGGGCACGCATTCGATGCCGACGAGCGCCCCTACGAGATACGCCTCCGCGTAGCCGGCCGCACCCGCTCGCGCGAGGACGCGATGGTGATCGGCGACGAGGTCGAGGCGCTCTATACGAACGGGCCCGCGGGCGGCGGCGGCGCCCGCAAGTACGCGCACGAGCAGATCGGGATCGTGTCGACGCTGCTCGATCGCTCGCGCGTCGCGAGCGCCGTCACGATCCGCGAGTGGAAAGGCACGCATGCCGAAGCTCTATGAACTCGCGCACTGTCGCGCCGGCGACAAGGGCAACACCTCGACCTTGTCCCTGATCGCGTACCGCGCCGAGGATTTCCCGCTGCTCGCGCGGAAGGTCACCGCGGTGGCCGTCGCGCAGCATCTCGAAGGCATCGTCCGCGGCGAAATCCGCCGCTTCGAGCTGCCTCAGCTCCGCGCGCTGCAGTTCGTTTGCGAGGACGCGCTCGGCGGCGGTGTCACGACGTCGCTCGCGCTCGACGCTCACGGCAAGTCGCTGTCCTCGGCGTTGCTCGAAATGGATATCCCGCGCTAGCGCCCCGGCGGGCTGGCGGGGATCAGCGCCGGTCGCGCCGCGGAACGTCGATAACGCGCGGCGCGTGCCTCGTCGCTGCGAGGAAGCGCTCGAGATCCGCGTGGGAGAGAACCATCGTCGCCGTGTTGACGAGCGGATGCGCGTGCACCGCGTCGGCTTCCCACAAGGCGCGGTCGATGACGAATTCGACGGCAAGCGCTTCGTCGTTGACGAGCGCGAGCAGACTGACCGATCCCGGCGCGATGCCCAGGTATTTCTGCAGACGTTCGGCCGACGCGAACCCCACGCCGCTCACGCCGAGCATCGCTCCCAGCGCGTCAATATCGACGGCGATGTCATGCGGTACCGTGACGAGGAAATGACGCCGCGCCTTCTTGTCGCGGAGGAACAGGTTCTTGGTCTTCGCGCCGGGAAACCTCGGGACGAGCCGCAGCGATTCCTCGACCGTCATCACCGCCGGATGCTCGTGCCGGGGAGCGTCGATGCCGGTCTCGCAAAGTAAGCGGGCGAGGTCCATCGGATCGTGGAGGGGAGTTCGAGGCGAGCGGGAGATGCGCCCGTTTCCGCGCACCCGCCGGGACCGCTAGAATAAGCGATCCCGCGCGAGCGCGCGAGCGCTCGAGACAACAAGGCAGGGGCGATCTCGGTTTCGAAGCCGGCGCGCCGCAGCGGCACTCCCAGTGAAATACTCGGTCTTCTCGCTCGCCAGAAACGCGCGGAGCTACCACGAGCGCTGGCCGCTCGCGTGGCGCAGCCCCGAGCTGAAGCCTCGCTACGACGCCGTGATCGTCGGCGGCGGGGGGCATGGGCTCGCGAGCGCCTATTACCTCGCGAAGGAGCACGGCGTCACCAACGTCGCGGTGCTCGAAAAGGGTTACCTCGGGGGCGGCAACACGGGGCGCAACACGACGATCGTCCGCTCGAACTACCACATCGACGCGAACGCCCATTTCTACGAGTTTTCGTTGAAGCTGTGGGAAGGACTCGCCCGGCAGTTGAACTTCAACATCATGTACAGCGCCCGCGGGGTATTGAATCTCGTCCACTCGCCTGCCGACATGGACGCCGCGATGCGCCGCGGCAATGCGATGCGGCTCAACGGCATCGACGCGACGTTCCTGACGACCGACGAGATCGCCCGCTGGATTCCGAATCTCGACTGCTCGCCCGACGCGCGCTTTCCGATTCACGGCGGACTCCTGCAGCCGCGCGGCGGCACGGTCCGCCACGACGCCGTGGCCTGGGGCTACGCGCGCGCCGCCGACGCTCTCGGCGTGGACATCATCCAGCAGTGCGAAGTGACCGGGATCCGCGTGGGCGATGGCTCAATCACCGGCGTCGATACCACACGCGGCTTCATTGCGACACCGAAGCTCGGGCTCGCGGTGGCCGGGCATTCGAGCAGGCTCGCGGCGATGGCGGGCCTCCAGCTGCCGATCGAATCGCACGCACTGCAGGCGATGGTCTCGGAGCCGGTGAAGCCCGTGCTCGACACGGTCGTCACATCGGGCGCCGTGCACTTCTACATCAGCCAGTCCGACAAGGGCGAGCTCGTCATGGGCGGCGACCTCGACTTCTGCAATTCCTACGCGCAGCGCGGCAACCTGCCGATCATCGAGAATGTCGTCGGCGCCTGCCTCACCCTCTTCCCGAGCTTCGGTCGCCTCAAGCTGATGCGCACCTGGGGCGGAGTCTGCGACATGACGATGGATGGGAGCCCCATCATCGGCAAGCTGCCGATCAAGGGCCTCTACATGACGGGCGGCTGGTGTTACGGCGGTTTCAAGGCGACTCCCGCCTCCGGCTGGCTCCATGCGCACACGATCGCCCGCGACGCGCCGCATCCGCTGAACGCGGCGTTCACGCTCGAGCGCTTCGCGGAGGGGAGACTGATCGACGAGAAAGGCGCCGGAGCGTCCGCATGGCAACACTGATCGGATCGGCGCGAGGGCAGATCGCTGCCGATCATCGCGGCGTGACGGAGCGCGCGCAATGCTGCTGATCCCCTGTCCGTGGTGCGGTGCGCGCAGCCAGGTAGAGTTCACCTACGGCGGCGATGCGACAGCCAGGCGCCCGGCGCCCGACGCGCCCGAAGCGGACTGGTACGCCTACGTCTACGTCCGCACGAATCCGGCGGGGCCGCACGACGAGCTGTGGCTGCACAGCGCCGGATGCCGCCAGTGGTTCAAGGTGCGCCGCGACACGCGCACGCACGAGATCTTCGCAGCCGCGCGCCTCGACGGGCCCTTGCCGGAGTCCGCCGCGTGACACAGTCGCACCGGCTGCCGGAGGGCGGCATCGTCGATCGCTCGCGCCCTCTGCACTTCGTCTGCGACGGCGTCTCGTACGAGGGCTACGCGGGCGACACCGTCGCATCGGCGCTGCTCGCGAACGGCGTGCATCTCGTCGCGCGCAGCTTCAAATACCACCGGCCGCGCGGCATCTACACCGCGGGCGTCGAGGAGCCGAACGCGCTGCTGCAGATCGGCGAAGGTGCGCGCACCGAACCCAACGTGCGCGCGACCGTACAGCCGCTCTACGGCGGGCTCGTGGCAGCGAGCCAGAACCGCTGGCCGTCGCTCCGATTCGACATCGGCGCCATCAACGACGTCGCATCGCGCTTGATTCCCGCGGGCTTCTACTACAAGACGTTCATGTGGCCGCCGACGCCGAAAGCCTGGATGCGCTACGAGAACGCGATCCGTCGTGCTGCCGGGATGGGCATCGCGCCGAGCGCGCCCGATCCCGATCATTACGAGCATCAATACGCGCACTGCGACGTGCTGGTGATCGGCGCAGGGCCCGCAGGACTCGCTGCTGCGCGGGCCGCGGCGCACGCGGGGGCACGCGTGATCGTCTGCGACGAGAATCCCGTGCTTGGCGGCGGTCTGCTCGGCTCCGAAGCGCGCATCGACGAGGGAACGGCCGCCGCGTGGGTCGACGCGACGACGGAGGCGCTCGGCAGCCGCGCCGGCGTCACGCTGTTGCCGCGCACGAGCGCATTCGGTTGGTACGACGGAAATCTCGTCGGTCTCTGCGAGCGAGTCGGCGGCGCGGCGAGCGCCTCCACGACAGCTCCGCGCGAGCGGCTGTGGAAGGTTCGCGCCAGGGCGATCGTGCTCGCCGCGGGCGCGCACGAGCGCGGCATCGCTTACGCGAACAACGATCTGCCCGGTACGCTGCTCGCGGGCGCAGCGCGCTGCTACGTCGAGCGCTACGCGGTTCGCCCCGGAACGCGCGCGGTGGTCGTCACCAACAACGACAGCGCCTACGCCAGCGCAATCGCGCTCGCGCGCGCAGGCATCGCCGTTGCTTCGGTCGTCGATGCGCGTTCCGAGACCACGCTCCGAGGCGAGCTGCCGCGCAAGGCGAGGGAGTCGGGTCTCGCCATCGTTGCCGGCGCAGCGATCGCCGGCGCGCACGGACGCCTGCGGGTGACCGCCGTCGACATCGCGCCGCTCGCGGGCGGTGCGCCGCGACACATCGAATGCGATCTCGTCTGCGCCTCCGGAGGATGGAACCCCGCAGTGCATCTCTTCGCGCAGGCGCGCGGGCGGCTGCGCTACGACACGCTGCTCGCAACATTCGTCCCCGATGGCTCTCCGCTTCCGATCGCGGCAGCCGGCGCGGCGAACGGCGTGTTCGACCTCGCCGCCGCCCTCGTGGACGGCCACAGGGCCGGCTGCGCGGCCGCCGCGCAGGCCGGCGCCACCGCAGCTACCCCGATCGAGGCACCTCGCGCCGCGCCGCTCATCATCGGCGTGCTGCAGCCGCTGTGGCGCGTCGAGCCGCTCTCCAAAGGCGCCAAGTGCTTCGTCGATCTGCAGAACGATGTGACGACCGCCGACATCGCGCTCGCGGCGCGCGAAGGCTACCGGTCGGTCGAGCATCTGAAGCGCTACACGACGCTCGGTATGGGAACGGATCAAGGCAAGACCTCGAACGTCGTCGGGCTCGCGCTGCTCGCCGAGGCGGTCGGGCAATCGATCGCGCAGGTCGGCACGACGACCTTCCGCCCACCGTATGCGCCAGTGACGCTCGGCACGCTGCCTGGCCATGCGGTCGGCGCCGACGTCGAGCCCACACGTCACAGTGCGATGCACGACTGGCACGTCGAGCACGGCGCGCGCTTCGTCAATGCCAGTCTGTGGAAACGCCCACATTCGTATCCGCGCACCGGTGAATCGGGTGACGACGCCGCCAACCGCGAGGCCAGGAATGTGCGCACGAACGTCGGCATCGTCGACGTCTCGACGCTTGGCAAGATCGAGATCCAGGGCCGCGACGCCGCCGAGCTGCTGAATCGCGTCTACATCAACCGCTGGGACACGCTCGCCGTCGGCCGTTGCCGCTACGGCGTGATGCTGCGCGACGACGGCATGGTGCTCGACGACGGCACGACGTCGCGGCTTGGCCCGACGCACTACCTGATGACGACGACGACGGTGAATGCAGTCAAGGTGATGCAGCATCTCTACGCGCTGCTCCAGATCGACTGGCCGGAGCTCGAAGTCTTCTTGGCGTCGGTGACCGAGCAATGGGCGGCGGCGGCGCTCTCCGGTCCTCGCGCGCGCGACGTGCTCGCGAGGGTCGTCGACATCGACGTCTCGAACGCGGCGTTTCCGTTCCTCGCCGTCGGCGGCTGTCATGTGCGGGCGAGCGCCGGGCCGATTCCTGCGCGACTTTTCCGCCTGAGCTACTCGGGCGAGCTCGCCTACGAGATCCACGTGCCGGCAGACCGCGGGCGCGAGATGTGGGAAGCCGTCGTGGCCGCAGGAGAGTCGTTCGGCGTCATGCCGTACGGCACCGAGGCGATGAGCACGCTGCGGATCGAGAAGGGCCACGTCGTCGTCGGTCCGGAAGCCGACGGACGAACGACGGCCGGCGATCTCGGCATGGGCAATCTTGTGAACGCAGCCAAGTGGTGCGTGGGCAAGCCGATGCTCGCACGCTCGGCGCTGACCGCCGTTGATCGCTGGCAGCTGGTGGGCCTCACCGCACTCGACGGCGCGAAGATGCCGCGCGCGGCGAAGATCGTCGCCGACCCCGATCATCCGTTGCCGAACCCGATGCTCGGCCACGTGACGTCGTGGTGCTGGAGTCCGAACCTGGACGCGTGGATCGCGTTGGCGCTCGTCGCCAACGGCCGCGCGCGTCATGGCGAGACACTGTGGGCCGTCTCGCCGCTTGCGAATGCTCGCGTGCGCGTGAAAGTCGGCGCGCCGTGTTTCATCGATCCCGAAGGAGGAAGGCTCCGTGTCTGACCGAACCGACGATCCGATCAGCGCGTCGATCCCCGCGCATTACGGCCCCATGCCCGCCGGCGTCACGATCGCCGAGACGAAGTTCGCCGCCGCATGGAACGTCCAGGGCGATCCGGCGCGTGCGTCGTTCTCCGATGCGGCCGCGCGCCTCTTCGGGCTCGCGCTCCCCACGATTCCGAATACCACCGCGCAGCACGGCTGGCTCACCGCGCTGTGGCTGGGACCCACGTCGTGGCTGCTGGTCTCGAACGACGCGTCGCTCCTCGGCGGTTTCGCGCCACAGAGGGATACCGTCAACGCCGCCGGCGGCGCGCTGTTCGACGTGACGGCGAGCTCGCTTGCGTGGACCGTCGGCGGTCCGTACGCCGAGATGGTGCTCGCGAAGCATTGTCCGCTGGACTTCGACGAGCGCGCGTTCGCGGTAAGCGCCTGCGCGCAGAGCGTCCTCGGGCACGTCAACGCGCTCTTCTATCGCCGCGACGCGCAATCGATCACGGTGACCGTCGCGCGAAGCTACGCGCGCGGCGTCTGGCGGAGCCTCTGTCAATCGGCTGCCGAATATGGCTACGACATTCTGCCGGCGCTGGCGTTCTAGCGGAGGGCCGCCATGATTGGATGTCGGATCGCGCTGGGAGTCGTGTGGGTGCCAGCGCTTGCGTTTTGCG
>DATKMY010000099.1:0-48949 GCA_035541655.1 Casimicrobiaceae bacterium
CCAGGTGTCGATCCGCAGCGAGAGCTGGGCGTCGAGTGAAGCGTGTTTCGCCGCGGCGTCGGCGGCGGCGAGCTCGCGCAGCGCTTCCGCGTGCTGGCCTTGGCGCATCGCGCAGAACGCGGCCACGAGATGCAAATCGACACGCGTCGCGGGCGCAAGCTGCGGCTCGCATTGCGCGAGCGCCTCGCGCGCAGCCTCGGATCCGCCGCGCAAGTCGCCCGAGCGCGCTCGCTCCCAGAGCGCGCCGACGCCGGCCTCCTCCGATGCACGGTCGTTCATCGCCCCTATTGTTCGCCCGGGGCGGCGACACGCCAAGAGCAGCGGCCAAAAATCCTGCGGATTTCGATAGCTTTGGCCGGGCTTCCCCGCCAAGCGCCTTGCTTCAACCTAGAATGCCCTCGCGGCATCCGGGGGGAGATCGGCCATGAAGACGTTTCGTCGTGTGGCTCGCTGCATCGTAGCCATCGTCGCGATTGCGGGCGCACCGGCGTTTCGCGTCGCCTCCGCCAACCATTACATCCTTCCGTGCACGCCGCAGTGCGCCGAGGCTCCCAGTATCCCGATCGGGCCCGGCATGACCGGCACCTGGGTCGACGCTGCGCAGAGCAGCCACGGCCTCATGATCGAGGTCCTCCCGGGCCAGCCGCTGCAGATGAGCGTCAGGTGGTTCACGTTCGGTCCCGGGGGCGGGCAGGCGTGGATCGGCGCCGAAGGTCCCGTCAACGGCAATGAGGCTCTCTTCACCGCCTATCGAGTCACCGGATCGGGCGCGCGCTTTCCTCCGAATTTCGACGCAGCGAACGTTCGCGAGGAGCCGTGGGGGACGCTCTATCTCACGTTCCGCGATTGCAACCACGGCTACGTGCAGTGGATCGCAACCGCGCCCGGCTACGGGAGCGGCGCGATCAACATCGTGCGCCTGACCTCGGCCGCCGGGCTCGGTTGCAGCTCCGACGGCAGCACGGGCGGCACCGCAAAGGGCGCCGGCGGGAACGCGCCGTAGGTCGATCGACGTCGAAGGACCGGGGGCCCGAAATGCACGACATCCATCGCCGCATGCGTTCGATTGCCGGCGTATCCCTGCTCTGCCTGGCCGGTGCGCTCGCGGTGCCGCACGCCGTCGCGCAGCAATATCGCTGGCGCAACATCGGCCCGGTTGGCGCGAACATCTTCGCAATCGCGATCGATCCACGGACGCCGGGCCTCGCCTTTGCAGCGACCTATGTCAATGGGATCCTCAGGACGACCGACGGAGGAGCGACCTGGAACATCCCAGGCGCTAGCGGAGGCGTCGTCACGGTATCCATCGACCCCTCGAATCCGTCGACCGTCTACGCCGGCGGAATTGAGGGCGTCCAGAAGAGCGTCGATGCGGGAGTCACCTGGGTACCCGCGAGCTATGGAAGCGCCACATTCGGCGGCAGGTCGGTTCTCGGCATCGCCGCCAATTCGGGGATTGTCTACGCGACGACCGAGGCCGGCCTATACAAGAGCCTCGACGGCGGCGCGACTTGGTCGCCGAGCGGCAGTGGAGTGTCCCCCGGCCTCGTCGATAGAGCGTTCATCGCGATCGACCCCGGCAGTCCCTCCACGATTTATTCGGCAGCAGTCATCGACGACGTGCAAGTCCACGCGAGCGGCGTCGCCAGGAGCGTAAACGGCGGCAAGAGCTGGGAATCGATCTACGGCGGCGGCAACCCCGTCGCCATGGCCGTGACCTCGAGCGCGCCGTCGCGACTCTATGTCGCGTTCGACGACGGCCGGCTCGCATCGAGCAGCGACACCGGAACGACCTGGTCGACGCACGACCTGCCGGCGAAGGACGTATCGGCGCTGGCCATCGATCCAGTGCTCTCATCGACGGTCTATGCGGGAACGCTCTCGGGATCGCTTCACCGATCCGACGATGCGGGTGCTCATTGGGTTCTGGTGGAAAGCGGAATGCCGCAGCTGACCGCCATCGCGGTCGACGCATCGATCCCGGGCGCCGTCCTGGTCGGCAGCCAACGAGGCGTCCATCGCCGCGCGGACACGAATGGGGGCTTCGCCCCCGTGCAGCTGGGGGTCAAGAACCTGCCAGTGGGCGCGATGGCGGTCGATCCTGCGACGCCGTCGACGATCTACATCGACGTGCCCGGCGGCATGATGAAGACGATCGACGGCGGCACGAGCTGGGCCGATTCGGGGCTCGGCCTCGCGCGCCGCTCGCTCGGGCAACTCCTCATCGACCCGGCGACTCCATCGACGCTGTATGCAAGCGCGCACTGGCCGTCGGATCCACCCTTCCTGCCTGGCGTATACAAGAGCACGGACGCGGGTGCAAGCTGGTCTCTTGCGTCGACGGGGCTCCCGGCGATGGACGCGCCCGTGCTCGCGGTTTCGCCGTCGCGGCCGTCGACGCTCTACGCCAGCGGGCATTTCAACGGCGTCTGGAAAAGCATCGACGGCGCGGCTTCGTGGCAAGCGGTCTACACCGGGCTGTCGTGGGATGCGACCGCTATCGCCGTCGATCCGGTCGATCCCGACACCGTGTACCTCGCATCCCAGGCGATCTACACCGTCACCCCCGACGGGCCCCGCTCGCAACCCTACGATTGCCTGGGTACGAACGTCCTCAAGTCGACCGACGGCGGCACGCACTTCCGGCAGGTCTGGATCACACCGTCGACGACGCCGTGCGCCCCGCTCAACCCCGTCAGTCGCTTCGTGTTCGATCCCTTCGCGACGACGAACATCTATGCGCTCGGTTACGGAACGATCAAGAGCACCGACCGTGGCGAGACCTGGCTGGATGTCGCCGGAGACGATTTCGGCGGGGCGGTGGCGTTCGCAATCGATCCGAGTTCGCCCGCCCGGATGTACGTGAGCTCGGACAACGGCCTCGTCGCAACGGCGGACGGCGGCACGAGTTGGACGTATCTTTCCCGGGGGGAGCCGCGCGACCTCTTTGTCGATCGCACCGGTACGCTCCGCGCCGCGGGAGGCGACGGCCTCTACGAATACTGCCTCTCCGACGCGCCGCCCTCGACCGGCGCGTTCATGATCGACGCCGGCATCACGGGCACCTGGTTCGACCCGGCGCAGCCGGACCAGGTCTTCATGCTCGAGCTCCTGCCCAACGGCCAACTGCTCGCGATGTGGTTCGTCTACGCACCGCAGGGCGGCCAGGCATGGATCTTCGCGCTGGGCTCCGTCTCCGGCGACCACGCGACCCTGCAGGCCAGCCAGGCCGGCGGGAGCGGTGCGCGCTTCCCGCCGAACCTCGATTCGACGAGCGTGCAGCCGACGGCCTGGGGCACGCTGACGTTCCGCTTCAGCGACTGCAATCACGGACACGTCGATTGGTCGTCGACCGTCCCGGGCTACAGCAGCGGCGGGATGGATCTCACGCGATTGACGCTACCGGCGGGGCTCCAGTGCACGCAATGAAAAGCCAGCGAATTCTTGTCGAGGGATCTATGCAATTTCATCGTCTGTGGGCGCACTGGATTACGAGCGGCCGGGGGTGTGCGCTCCGTGTCTTCGCGCTGCTCACGCTGTCGGCGGCGCTTGCCGCCCCGGGGCATTGCCAGGGCACGTCGGCCTCGGGTGTCGGAGAGGGATCATGGACGGCAACGGGGAGTCTCGATATCGCCCGCGCAGGACATACGGCAACGCTGCTGAAGGACGGCAGGGTGCTGGTCGCGGGTGGGGCCGCCGGGACCTACACCAACACTGCGGAAATCTACGATCCGCGCACCGGCGCGTGGACTTTCACGGGAAGCATGATCGCGCCGCGCGCTGCTCACAGCGCGACGCTCCTGCCCGATGGTCGCGTCCTCGTCGTCGGCGGCTGCGATTTCCTTGCCGATCCCGATCATCCCGACTTCTCCGCCTGCAACGCGGGGGAGTTGTATGACCCGGCATCGGGAACGTGGCGCCTCACCGCAAGGTCGACCGAGACGCACACATTCCTCAAGACGCTGCCGCTTGCGACGGGTGCGGTGCTCGTTCTCGACGATCTCTGGACTCCAGCGCGCCCCGAACTGTACGACCCGACGAGCGACAGGTGGATTCCCGTCGCACCGTTCGGAGGCTGTTGCGGCCCCGTGCACTTCGCGACGACATCGTTATCGGACGGGCGGCCTCTGATCGTCGGCGGCTCTCTCGACAACGACGAGACTCCCGACAACCACTTGACTCACAAGATCATCGCGATCGCCTCCGCCAAGTCCTACGACTCCGCGGCCGATCGCTGGAACAGCGTCGGCGGCCTGAATACGGCGCGTGGGGGCCACACGGCGACGCTGCTGATGAGCGGCAGCGTGCTCGTCGCCGGAGGCATCGACACGCCGAGCTTCCAGGGGCCGACGCCGGTGCTCGCTGCGGAGGCGTTCGACGCCGTCACGGGAACCTCGCTTCCGGCCGGCTCGCTCCATACCGGTCGGTCGTGGCACACGGCAACGCCGCTTCCAGGCGGCGGAGTCCTTCTCGTGGGCGGATTCGCCGACGATCGCGAAACGCTGGCCGCCGGGGCGGAACGCTTCGACCCCGCGAGCGGCGAGTGGCTGCTCGCCGCGGCGCCATCGACGCCTCGCGCCGGCCACACGGCGACGCGCCTTCAGAACGGCGACGTGCTGGTCGTCGGGGGCACGAATTCATCGACCGATTCGGCGCTACAGCTCGCGCTGGGGAGGGGAGACGGCAGCCATCCGGGCGCGCCCGGCGCGCTTCGCAGCGCCGAGATCTACAGGCTCGGCGCCGCTCCCGATGCGGCGATCGGCGCCGGCTTCACCGGCACCTGGTTCGATCCGTCGCAGGCCGATCAAGGCTTCATGCTCGAGGTGCTGCCCGGTGCGCCGATGCAGATGCTCGCGACGTGGTTCACCTTCGCACCCCAGGGTGGGGCGTCGTGGATCTTCGGGCTGGGTCCCATCAGCGGCGGCGCCGTCACGATACAGGGTGTTCAAACCGGCGGCTCCGGCGCGCGGTTTCCGCCGAGTCTCGATGCGGCGAACATTGCAGTCCTTCCTTGGGGGACGCTGACGTTCAACTTCTCCGACTGCAACCACGGACACGTCGCCTGGGTGTCCACGGTGCCGGGCTACGGCAGCGGCGGGATGGATCTGACGCGCCTGACGCTTCCCGCGGGACTCTCCTGCGCCGACTGAGCAGCCGCACACCTGCCGCGGTCGCGGGGGGACCGGCGACGCTCGCACTGCTCGCGGTCGCAATGGTGGCGCCGGCCCTCGGCTGTCGGCGGATGCCCGGATAGGGCGCGCCGCGCGCCTCAGAACAACCCGACGACCTTGCCGTCGTCGGTGATGTCGATCTTCGCGGCCGAGGGCTCCTTCGGCAGCCCCGGCATCGTCATCACGTCGCCGCAGATCATCACGACGAACTCGGCGCCCGCGGCGAGCCGCACCTCGCGGATGTTGACGACGTGCCCGGACGGCGCGCCGCGGAGCAGCGGGTCGGTCGAGAACGAATACTGGGTCTTCGCGACGCACACCGGATAGTGGCCATAGCCCTCGGCCTGCAGCTTCTTGATCTGCGCGCGCACCCTGCTGTCGGCCGTGACCTCGGAGGCGCCGTAGATCTTCGTCGCGACCTTGGTCATCTTGTCCCACAGCGTGTCGGCGTCGTCGTAGACCAGCCGGAAGTCCGCGGGCGCGCGATCGATCACCTCGACGACCTTCCGGGCGAGCGCCTCGGCGCCGGCGCCGCCGTCGGCCCAGTGCGTGGCGACGACGACCGGCGCGTCGTGATGCGCGATCTTCCGCTTGAGCAGCGCGATCTCGGCGTCGGTGTCCGATGTGAACCGGTTGATCGCGACGACGCAGGGTAGGCCGTAATGGTTGCGCACGTTGTTGACGTGCCGCTCGAGATTCGCGACGCCCTTCTCGAGCGCCGGGAGGTTCTCGTGCGCGAGATCGCTCACGCCCACGCCACCGTGGAACTTGAGCGCGCGCAACGTCGCGACCAGCACGACGAGATCCGGCCGCAGGCCGGACTTGCGGCACTTGATGTCGATGAACTTCTCGGCACCGAGATCGGCGCCGAACCCGGCCTCGGTGACGACGTAGTCGGCAAGCTTGAGCGCGGACTTCGTCGCGATCACCGAGTTGCAGCCGTGCGCGATGTTGCCGAACGGGCCGCCGTGGATGAAAGCGGGATTGTTTTCGAGCGTCTGCACGAGGTTGGGATTCAGCGCATCCTTGAGCAGCACCGTCATCGCGCCATGCGCGTCGAGCTCGCTGGCAAGAACCGGCCGCAGCGCTCTCGTGTACCCGACGACGATCTTCGCCAGGCGCTCGCGCAAGTCGGTCAGCGACTCGGCGAGACAGAAGATCGCCATCACCTCCGAGGCGACGACGATGTCGAAGCCATCCTGTCGCGGAAAGCCGTTGGCGGCACCGCCCAACCCCACCGTGATCTCGCGCAGCGCCCGGTCGTTCATGTCTACGACGCGCTTCCACGTGATGCGGCGCAGATCGATGCGAATCTCGTTGCCGTGATGGACGTGGTTGTCGATCAGCGCGGCGAGCAGATTGTTCGCCACTCCGATCGCGTGGAAATCCCCGGTGAAATGCAGGTTGATGTCTTCCATGGGAACGACCTGCGCGTAGCCGCCCCCCGCAGCGCCGCCCTTCATGCCGAACACCGGCCCGAGCGAAGGCTCGCGCAGACACACGGCTGCGCGCTTGCCGATCCGGGCGAGCGCGTCGCCCAATCCCACCGTTGTCGTCGTCTTCCCCTCTCCCGCGGGCGTCGGGCTGATCGCGGAGACGAGAACGAGCTTGCTCCCTTCGCGCGGCGGAAGGCCCGCGAGCCAATCGAGCGAAATCTTCGCTTTCGCGCGTCCGTAGGGTATGAGCGCTTCGTCGGGAATTCCGAGGCGTGTTGCGATCGAGCCGATCGGGCGCAGCGAGGCGCGCTGGGCGATCTCGATGTCGGTCAGCATTGCAGATCTCCTATGGCGGCGATGGAGACGGTCGAGCGCGATTTTCGCGGATGAATGGCGCGCTGCCGTGGGCCGTTCGATGCCCGATCTAGATGATCGGATTCGCTCCGCCATCCATCGGCACGATGGCGCCCGTTACATAGCTCGCGGCATCAGAAGCGAGAAAGAGCGCGACGCGCGCCACCTCCTCCGGCGTCCCGATCCTTCCAAGCGGGATTCTCGCCTGCGTGCGCTTCATGAGCTCGTCCTCGGAAAGCCCGGTCATCTTCGCCTCGACGGAGAGGCCCTCCTGCACGCGCCCGGTGAGCGTCGTGCCGGGATTGATCGCGTTTATGCGGATTCCCTTCGGCGCGAAGGCGGCGGCGAGCCCCGTCGACGCGAGCATCAGCGCGGCATTGGCCGCGCCGCCCGGCAGGTGCACGGGGTTCGCGACCTTCCCACCCGAGCCGATGATGTTGACGACCGACCCGCGCCCCCGCGCCGCCATCTTCTTCAACACCGCGTCGAGCGGATGGATGTAGCTGAAATACTTCGCGTCCATCGCCGCATGCCATGCGGCCGCGTCGAGATCGGCGGGCGCGGAGCGGCGCGCTGCGCCTGCCGAATTGACGAGGACGTCGATCGCTCCGATCTCGGCTTCGACCCGATCGACCATCCGGGCGGCCTGACCGGCGTCGACGAGGTCGGCGGCGATCGCAAGCGGCGCGTGACGCGTCGCCGGCAATTTCGCGCGCGCAGCGTCGAGATTGGCGGCGCTGCGCGAGACGAGGACCACGAGCGCGCCCTCGCCCGCGAATGCCGCCGCGCAAGCGAACCCGATGCCCTTGCTCGCGCCTGTCACAAGGACGATCTTGTCGGTCAGGCCGAGGTCCATCAGCTTTCGGAACGATCCTCTCGTGAGGCGATCCGCGTTCGTCGGTTGTCGGTGGCGCGGTTCCAGCCTGCGCGCTTTCCCGCACATCGTAGCAAATCCGGCGCGGCACGGCGTTTGTCAACAAGGTTGACAAATGCTGCGCGACGCGTCGTCGCCGTGTGGCCAACGGCCCCTTCTGGGCCGGCAGCGGAATTGCGGGTTCGAAGCCGCCGTCCTATAGTCCGCTGACACCTGTCGAAGCCAGTGCGTCGCGCCCGATCGATGCAGCGCGGCGGCGATTGGTCTCAGCCGGTGTCCTTGCCGCCCGCCTCTCATGGGTCGGTGCTCTGTGGATACCCTTCGGATGCGGAGGCGCGCGATGCCGTTTCTCAATTCGCTTGTCACGTTATGCCTGGTTTCCTTCGCCGCGCTGGCACAGGCTGAAACGACTACCCGCTATACGATTGCTTTTCAGGGCAAGCAAACCGGCGAGCAGGTCGTCACGTCGCACGAAGACGGGCGCGTCGTTGTCGACTTCGCATGGTCGAACAACGGACGCGGCCCTCTGTTTCATGAGGAGATGGCGATTGACGAGGCGAGCCGATTCACGCACTACCGTGCAACCGGCAAGTCGGAATTCGGCGCACCCGTCGATGAGACCTTCGACTACGCTGACGGCAGGGCGCGCTGGAAATCGACGGCTGAAGCTGCAGAGCGCGAGGGGAGCCTCGCGGCGATCTATATTCCCGTGGACAGCAGCTTCGAACCCTTGGCTGTTGCCGCGCGGGCTCTGTTGCGACAACCCGGGCATTCGATGGCAGTGCTGCCCGCCGGACAGATCTCGATCAAGACGCTCAAGGAGACCACGCTGCGGTCCCCGGCCGGACCGGCCGATGTTGCACTCTACGCAATCTTTGGGATCGACATCGCGCCACAGCTCATCTGGCTGCGAAACGATGCGACACAACGCTTCTTTGCGGGCGTCTACCCTGGTTTTGCCGCAATCGAAGCCGGCTGGGAGAATCGCGCCGACGAACTTCTCGACCTGCAGCGACAGGCAGAGCGCGATCTTCTCAGTAATCTCGCCAATCAGCTTGCGCATCGGTTCGACGGCCCGATACTGATTCGCGCCGTCCGCATTTTCGACACGGAGACCGCGTCGATGCGCGGCCCTTATGACGTCTACGTCTTTCGCGGCCGAATCGCCTCCATCGACGCCCCCGACACGGAGCCACGCGATCCGGGAGCAATCATCGACGGCAGGGGCCGCTATCTGCTGCCGGGCCTCTTCGACATGCACGCGCACGAATCGCGGTGGAATGCGATGCTGCAGATCGCCGGCGGCGTGACAACGGTCAGAGACATGGGCAACGACAATCGCCGGCTGGAGGAACTACGAACCGATATCGAGAACGGATCGATCGTTGGCCCGCGCATCGTCCCCACCGGCTTCATCGAAGGAAATAGTCCTTATGCTGCTCGCGACGGAATCGTCATCGATAGCGTGGAAGACGGAAAAGCGGCCATCGACTGGTACGCTCAGCGCGGCCGGCGCCAGATCAAGCTCTACAACTCGATCCGGCCCGAATGGGTTCGCCCCCTCGCTGAATATGCGCACGCTCGCGGCCTGCGCGTCAGCGGTCATGTTCCCGCGTTCATGCGGGCGGAAGAAGCTGTTCGCGCGGGGTACGACGAGGTCCAGCACATCAACCAGGTGATGCTGAATTTCCTGGTCAAGCCAGGCGACGACACCCGCACATTGCTGCGGTTCTATTTGGTGGGCGACAACGCTGCGGAGATCGACCTTACTTCCGAAGATGCGAGAAAGTTCTTCGAGCTCCTCCGTGCAAGGGGAACGGTCATCGACACGACCATCGCGACCTTCGAGCCGCCGTTCACGCAGGTCCAGGGCGAGCCGAATCCGGCCTATCGGAAGGTCGCGAGCCACGCGCCGCCAACGCTGCAGCGTGCCTGGCTCACCAATTCACTGGATCTCAACGCGCAAAACGCGACGCGGTTTCGGGCATCCTACGCGAAGCTGCTCGAGCTCACGCGCCGCATGCACGAAGCCGGCATCCCGTTCGTTGCCGGTACGGACAACATCGCCGGCTTCACCCTGCATCGCGAGCTGGAGATATACGCGCAGGCCGGCATCAGCCCGGCCGAGGCATTGCAGATCGCGACACGCAACGGCGCGAAGTACACGCAGTTGTCCGATCTCACGGGGTCGATCGCCATCGGCAAGCTCGCCGACCTGATTCTGTTGGACGCCGACCCGACGCAAGACATCTCCGCGGTGCGTGACATCAGCCTGGTCATGAAGGAGGGCGTCGTGTACTACCCTGCGAAAATCTACGAAGCCCTCGGCGTCGAGCCGTTCCGACCGCCACCGGATGTGATGGTGAAGAGGTGAACCGGGAGGGCGCGATGCGCGTCGCAAGCCTCGGTCATGGGGTCTTTGCCGCGACGATGATCGCCATCGGGATCCAGGGCTTTGCCAAGGGGGATTTCGCCCCGGTTTGGCAGCCCGTCCCGAAGGGTATGGCGGCACGTGAAGCGCCGGCCCACCTTAGCGCCTTCGTCTCGCTCGCATCGGGGATCGGCCTGCTCTGGCGGCCCGTGGCCGCGGTCGCCGCCCGCGTGTTGCTGGTCTGGCTGTTGCTCTGGTTGCTTCTCTTCAAGGTGCCCCTCGTCTTCGCCGCTCCCAGTGTGGAAGTGTCATGGGAAAGCTGTGGTGAAACCGCGGTGATCGTGGCGGGCGCCTGGGTCTTGTATGCATGGTTCGGCGGTCCGTGGGACAGGCAGCATCTCGGTTTCGCTACCCGCGAGAACGGCGTTCGCATCGCCAGGGTGCTGTACGGCCTGGCGCTGATCCCGTTCGGCCTGGCGCATCTCGCTTATGTCGCGGAGACCGCCGCGCTGGTGCCTGGCTGGCTGCCGTCGCCCGGGGCTTGGGCATATTTCACCGGCTGCACGTACGTTGCCGCAGGCGTGGGGGTCCTCGTCGGTGCATATCCGCGACTGGCAGCCTCGCTGTCGGCGCTTCAGATGGGCGCGTTTACCCTACTGGTCTGGGTGCCCATCGCGATGGCGGGCGCCAGCGCCTTTCAATGGAGCGAGACCGTCGTCTCCTGGGCGCTGACCGCGAGTGCCTGGGTCGTGGCGGATTCCTACCGCGGCACACCCTGGCTTTCGCGAGGCAGCCGCTAACGCGAGGCCCCGGCGATGTTTGTCGATAAGCTTGACAAAATCGCCCGAAGGCGAACCGGCTACGCGGCCTCGCGCACCGAGGGGAGCCCCGCCAGAGCCATCGCGAGCTCCCGCTCGTCGTACTCGAGATCCTGCAGCTTGCCGCCGAAGTAGTCGATATAGGCCTGCATGTCGAAGTGGCCGTGGCCGCACAGATTGAACAGGATCGCGCGGGAGAAGCCCTCGTCGCGGCAGCGGATCGCCTCGTCGATCGCGCCCCTGACGGCATGATTCGCTTCCGGCGCCGGCAGGATGCCTTCGGCGCGCGCGAACTGCACGCCGGCATCGAACACCTGCGACTGCCGATAGGCCTTCGCTCCGATCAACCCCAGCTCCTTGAGGTGCGACACCAGCGGCGCCATGCCGTGATAGCGCAACCCGCCAGCGTGGAACGGCGGCGGCGTAAACGTCGAGCCGAGCGTGTGCATCTTCGCGAGCGGCGTCAGGTGTGCGGTGTCGCCGAAGTCGTAAGCGTACGTGCCGCGCGTGAGACTCGGGCACGCGGCGGGTTCGACGGCGACGATCTCGACCTTGCGCCCGCCCCGCAGCTGCGCGCCGAGGAACGGGAACACGATGCCGGCGAAATTCGAGCCTCCGCCGGTGCAGCCGACGATTACGTCCGGGTAGTCGTCGGCCATCTCCATCTGCGCGATCGCCTCCTGCCCGATCACCGTCTGATGCAGCAGCACGTGGTTCAGAACGCTGCCGAGTGCGTACTTGGCTTCGTCGCTCTGCGCTGCGACTTCGACGGCTTCGGAGATCGCGATGCCGAGACTGCCCGGGTGATCGGCGCGCTGTGCGAGGATCGCGCGGCCCGACTGCGTTTCCATCGACGGCGACGCGACGCAGCGCGCGCCGTACGTCTCCATCAGCGCTCGCCGATACGGCTTCTGGTCGTACGACACGCGAACCATGAACACCTGGACCTCGAGCCCGAACAGCGCGCCGGCGAACGCGAGCGAACTACCCCACTGGCCCGCGCCGGTCTCGGTGATCAGCCTTCGCACGCCGGCTTCCTTGTTGTAGAACGCCTGTGCGACCGCAGTGTTCGGCTTGTGGCTGCCGGCCGGTGAAACGCCCTCGTACTTGTAGTAGATGCGCGCCGGCGTCTGCAGCGCCTTCTCGAGCCGCCGGGCGCGAAAGAGCGGCGTCGGCCGCCACTGGCGGTAGACGTCGCGAACCGGACCGGGGATCTCGATCTCGCGCTCGGTCGCGACCTCCTGCAGGATCAGCGCCGTCGGAAACAGCGGCGCGAGGTCGTCGGGGCCGAGCGGCTTGAGCGTTCCCGGATGCAGCACCGGCGGCAGCGGCTTCGGCAGGTCAGCCTGCAGGTTGTACCAGAACTTGGGGATTCTCGATTCGTCGAGAACGTACTTGACGGTTTCGTTCATCGGATTCCTCTCGGGCCCGCCGGGCCGGTCGCTTGGAGCGCGAACCGATGCCAGCCTTGGAAGTTTAGCGTGGAGCCGCCGCGTGCTTTCCGCCCGCTCGCGGAAAAATCACTGCCGGCGCGCCGCGTGACGCGCTGGCTCCGCGCCAGCGCTCCCGTCGTCGTGGCGCTCGCCGAGCTCCGCGCGCAGATACGCCTTGAGTCGCGCGTACGCATCGGCGCGCGCCTCGGGATTCGGCGCGACGGTCACTCCCTGGCCCGGATGGACGCCGTTCGGCACCTCCAGACGCTGCCGTCTCCGCGTCGTCGGCCCGTCGAAGCCGTGATACGTGTCCGGATAGACGGTGATCTTCACGGCCTCTCCGGCCTCCGCGAGGCGCGCGGCAAGGTCGACGCAGGGCTGCGGCGCCGTCCAATCGTCGCTGCCCCCGATGAAAAGGCGCAGCGGCGCGGCGATCTCGTATCCGGCCTTCGCGCGCAGCGAATCGATGCATCCCGGATAGAACGCGACACCGGCGCGGAAATACGGCGGCGAAGGCGCGTGCTCGAGACGGGCGGCGACGAGCGGAGCGCGGGCGTTCAATGCGGCGAGCACGGTACTGCCGCCATGCGACCAGCCCAGAACTGCGATGCGATCGGGCGCGACATCCCGCCGTCCCTGCATGAACGCAAGCGCCGCCAGCGTGTCGAGACGACGGTTGACCTGCGTGATCGTCCGCAGCCGGTTCTCGACCGTGCAGATCTCGTCGCGGCCGCGCGAGCGAAAGCTGTCGGGAAAGAGCACGACATAACCCTCTCCGACCAGGAGCTCGGCCATCGCCTGATGGCGCGGAGACAGATCGTCGCGGCGTGATTTGAGCGTGCTGTACATGCCGCCGCAGCCGTGGAGCGCGATGACAGCGGCGTGGCGATCGCCGCTCGATCCTTCGGGACGAAACAGGAGTGCCGAAATCCGCACCGGAGCGCCGGTGGCCGGATCGCGATCGAGCGAGTCGAACGTCACGCGTTCCGGGACGAGACTCGCCGCAGCGACGCCGCCCGCGACGAACAGCGCGGCAAGCGTCCCAAGCGAAACGAGGTGGACGCGATCGCGCATCAGCGGTGCGCGTTTCCGCGCGCACGATCGAGAAAGTCGCGGATCTCGCGCCACCGTGCGAGCTTCTCGGCGAACGGTCGCGTGTAGGCAGGCGACGACGACGGCAGCGCGAGCGTCGCGTAGCCTGCGGCGCGCCAGGCCGGAAGCGCGCGGGCGGCCGTCTGCCCGTTGAAGCACACGAGAGCGACGCCGGGAGCCGCGCGCCGCACGCGGGCGACCTCCCCGCGTTCGGCATCGCGAATCGCGCCGTCGAGGCTGCCGCGGCGCGAGCACGCGACGTAGACGTCCCACAGGCCGATGCCGTGGGCGCGCATCGCGGCGAGGCGATCGCGATAGGACATCGTCGCGAGCGGCGCCTCGGTCAGCGCGCCCAGCAGCGGCCAGAAGTGGTTGCGCGGATGTGCGTAGTACTGCCTTGCGGCGAGCGACGCCTCGCCGGGAAAGCTCCCGAGAATCAGCACGCGTGTGTCGAGTCCGATCACCGGCGGCAGCCCGCGCTTGCGCTCGCCTGCGCGAGCGTTGCGTGCGCGTGCGGCGCTCACCACTCGTTCGGCCATGCCTTGAAGCGCAGCGCGTAGTCGGCCACGACGCCCGCGAACACGGCGAAGCCGAGCCAATGGTTATGCCGGAACGCGACGAAGCAGCGATCGCGATCGCGGCCGCGAACGAGCCATCCATGGTATGCGGCGCAGGCGGCCGCGACTGCGAGTCCGCCGTAGTAAGCCGGCCCCAGGTGGAGCGCGCGTCCAACCACGACCATCCCGCCGACGTAGACCGCGTAGCAGAAGAGGATCGCAGCGACGTCGAAACGCCCGAACGCGATCGCCGAGGTGCGAAGTCCGAGCTTCACGTCGTCGTCACGATCGACCATCGCGTATTCGGTGTCGTAGGCGATCACCCAGAACGCGTTCAGGACGAGCAGCCACCAGGCGATTGGCGGGACGGCATCGAACACCGCCGCATACGCCATCGGTATGCCGAACGAGAAGGCGATGCCGAGGAATCCCTGCGGGAGGAAGAAGAAGCGCTTGAAGAACGGATAGGTGATCGCGATCGCGGCGGCAGGGAACGACAGCAGGACCGCGGTCCGGTTCGTCGCCAGCACGAAGCCGAATGCAAGCAATCCCAGGACGGAGCCCACGGCCAGCGCCTCCCACGCCGGTATCTCGCCGGTCGCGAGCGGGCGGCGCGCCGTGCGCTCGACGAACGGATCGAACCTGCGATCGGCCCAGTCGTTGACCGCGCATCCGGCCGAGCGTGTGAGGACCGTACCCATCGTGAAGATGAGGATCAGCGACCACGACGGCGTTCCCTGCGATGCGAGCCACAACGCCGCGAGCGTCGGCCACAGCAGCAGCAGTATGCCGATCGGCTTGTCGAGGCGGGCGAGCCGCTCGTAGGCGTCGAGGCGGGCGGCGATCGATTTGCGGCCCGCCGCCGAGGCGCCCTGCTGCGCGGCCCTCGCGCTCACGGGACGACCCTCCCCCCGCTCATCGAACGACCCTGCGCGCTCAGAGCGGCAGCGCCAGCTGCTTCTTCAGATCGCGTGGCGCGATCTCGTCGAGCAGCTGCTGCGGCGTCCTGTAGCGGAGCTTCACGCGCAGCTCGCGCTTCATCCGGCCGTTCGAAAGACGGCGCGACTCGCTCATGAACGAGAGCAGCAGCGGCGCGAGCCGACCCTCGGCCTCCTCCCACGACACGCGCGGCGGCCGCGGCAGACGGAACGCATCGGCAACCGCGTCGAACCAGCCGCCCATCTGCATCTCCGCGTCGTCGGTCACGTTGTACGCGCGGTTGGGCTTCGCGTGGAAGAGCGCAGCGACCGTCGCCCGTGCGAGGTCTTCCGCATGGATGTGGTTGGTGAAGACGTCGTCCTCCGCAGCGAGCACGGGCGTACCCTGGCGTATGCGCTCGAGCGGCAGCCGCGTCTCCGCGTAGATACCCGGCGCGCGTAGGATCGCGAGCGCAACGCCGTAGCGCTTCGCCCAGTCGCGCAGGCGATCCTCGGCCGCAACCCGGCGGCGCGAGCGCGGTGTGGCTGCGCGCCGCGGCCGCGTCTCGGCGACATGCGCGCCGCCGCAATCCCCGTAGACGCCGGAGGTGGAAATGTAGACGAAGCGCTGTGGTATGCTTCGCGCCCTCGCCAACGTTGCGATCAGCTTCCGCGTCCGCGCGTCATCGCGGCCATCGGAGGGCGGCGGGGCAAAGTGCAGAACGGCGAAAGGTGCCGCGCGCAGGCGCTCGAGGCTCCTCAGCCGGTCGAGATCGCCAACGATCGGTACGATGCCGTGCGCGCGCAGCTTCGCGACGTCGTCGTTGCGGCGCGTGAGTCCGTAAAGCCTGACCTTGGGATGGAGCAATCGGGCGGTCCGTAGCGCCACGTCGCCGCAGCCGATCAACAATACCCGGATCACCTTGTTGCCACCTGCATCGTTCGCGCCTTCGCACGGCGCGCGACAGTGAAATCGAGCGTCGTCGTCATGCCGCGCCAGATTACCATAACTCCCAGCGGGCACTCGTTCGCCTGCAACGAGGGCGACACCGTGCTCGCGGCGGCGATGGAAGCCGATCTGATGCTTCCGTACGGCTGCCGCAACGGCGCGTGCGGGACGTGCAAGGGGAAGATCGTCGAGGGCCGCGTCGACTACGGCGCGCACCAGGCGGCAACGCTCACCGACGACGAGAAGCGCGCGGGCGTCGCGCTCTTCTGCTGCGCGAAGCCGCTCACCGATCTCGTGATCGAGGTTCGGGAGGTGCGCAAGGCGGGCGACATCCAGATCCGGAAGCTGCCTTGCCGCGTCGAGTCGATCGACAAGCCGGCGCCCGACGTCGCGATCGTGAAGCTCAAGCTTCCTGCCAACGAGCGGCTGCAGTTCCTCGCCGGCCAGTACATCGATTTCCTCCTGAAGGACGGCCGGCGGCGCAGCTTCTCGCTTGCGAATCCCCCGCACGACGACGCCCTGCTCGAGCTCCACGTCCGCCATCTTCCAGGCGGCTGGTTCTCCGATCAGCTGTTCAATCAATTCAAGGGCCGCGAGATCCTGCGCTTCGAGGGCCCGCTTGGAACTTTCTTCCTGCGCGAGGAGTCGGACAAGCCGATCATCTTCGTCGCCGGCGGCACGGGCATCGCGCCGATCAAGGGCGTAATCGAGCACGCGCTGCATCACAAGATCGACGCGCTGCGGCCGATCGTTCTCTACTGGGGCGTGCGCTCGATGCGCGATCTGTATCTCCCCGACCTGCCCGGACAGTGGCAGCAGTCGAGTCCCAATTTCACGTACATCCCGGTGCTCTCCGAGCCCGATCCGCACTGGCCGGGCCGCAAGGGTTTCGTCCACCAGGCCGTGCTCGACGACTTCGCCGATCTGTCGGGCTACCAGGTCTACGCCTGCGGCGGACCGCCGATGATCGACATCGCGCGCAAGACGTTCGTCGAGACGCGCCGCCTGCCCGCCGCGGAGTTCTACTGCGACAGTTTCACGCCGGCGGTCGAGCCGCCAGGAGCGCTGCCCAGCTAATTTTCTGGGCGGCCGGGCGACATGCGACGAAGCGACTGCGATCGCGGGCGCCGCGCGGTGCTGGCCGCTGCGCTCGCGGCCCCGTGGCTCGCCTTTGCCGCGCGCGGCGCGAGTGGAGGAACGTACCCCGATCACCAGATCGTTTTGGTGCTGGCGGCGCCGATCGGCGGAGCGAGCGACCTCCTGGCCCGTCTCGTCGAACCCTGGCTCGAGCAGGCGCTCGGGCAATCAGTCGTCGTCCTGGCGAAGCCCGGCGCGGCGGGTCGGATCGCCGTCGATTATGTCGCTGCCGCCGCGCCGGACGGCTACACGCTGCTCATCGCCAACAACGGCGCCAACGCGATCCTTCGCGCGGGAAGCGATCCGCATGTCGACAAGGGAAGACAGTTCGAGCCAATCACGATGCTTGCGCGTCAACCAATCCTGATCGCAGCCTCCCCGTCGAGAGGAATCGACTCTCTGCCGCAGCTGATCGACCGTGCGCGCGCCGAGCCCGGACGGCTCGAGTACGCGAGCGGCGGCATCGGATCGACATCGCACACGGCCGCGGTCCGATTGTTCCAGCAAGCAGGTGTCCGCCTCGTCCACATCCCCTATGTGGGCACGCCCGCGGCCATCAAGGACGTTCTGTCGGGCACCGTTCCGATTCTCTTCACCAATCCCGGTACGGCCGCCGCGCTCGTCCGCGCGGGACAGCTGCGCGCTCTCGCAGTCACCGGGAGTCGGCGGATGACGGAATTTCCAGAAATCCCGACGGTCGCCGAGCTCGGCTACCCCGGCTTCGACATCACGACTTGGCACGGCGTGGCCGCGCCGCTCGGCACACCGCGCGAGATCGTCGCGCGTGTGTACGACGCGCTGGCGCGCGTGATCGCTCGGCCCGAGGCTCGCGCCCAGCTCGTTGCGTTGGGTATGGAGCCGGTCGGCAGCTCGCCCGAGGAGTTCGCGAAGGCTATCGAACAGGATGTGCGGAACTGGTCCGAAGTCTTGCGGTCGATGCGCAATGAACCGCAGTGACCGGGGCGCGGCAACCCGCCGCGCGGCTCCCCAATCTATGTGCTCGATGGGGTCGCTAGAGCGGCGGCGAGAGCCCGAAACGTGAGGCGCAGCATCCTTCTCGTTTCGACGGCGACGAGCTGGCTCGGAACGGCCCGGATGCCGCGCGTGCTCGCACGCGCCGGATTCGAAGTCGTGCTGCTCGCGCCGCAAGGTTCGCTGGCGGCCAAATCGCGCTACGTCTCGCGCACCGGCTACCTCGCCAGCACGGCGACGCCGATGGAGTGGCTGCTCAGGCTGATCCGGATGATCGAAGAGCATGCGCCCGAAGCGCTCGTACCCTGCGACGAGATGGCGGTGCGGCTGCTGATCACCGTTGCGCTGGAGCCTCCGCTCGGGTTCGACCCGGGGCTGACGGCACGGCTCGTCGGGCTCGTCGAAGCGTCGCTCGGCGACCCTCGCTACTACGTCGCGAGCATCGACAAGACGATGCTGCCGGCGGCCGCCGAAGCGATGGGTGTGCGCGTCCCCGATTACGCGATCGCGACGAGCGCCGACGATGCGCGCCGTCGGGCGAGAGCGCTCGGATTTCCGATCGTGATCAAGCGCCGCTTCGGCTTTGCCGGTCAGGGCGTTGCCGTCGTCGCGTCCGACGAGGATCTCGCGGCCGCCGCGCAGCAACTGCTCCGTCCCGACCAGCTCGATCTCGGGGAGCGGCGGCCGCCGGAATTGCTCGTGCAGGCGTTCGTCGCAGGTCCCTATCATTCGCAGTCGCTGGTCGCTCAGCGCGGCGCCGTGCTCGCGAGCTTCGCACACGAGCGCTATGTGCCGACCGCGGTGATCAAGGGCCAAACCGCGGTGCTGCGCTTTATCGACTCGCCGGAAACGCTCGCATTCTCCGAGACGCTTTGCCGAGGCCTCGGGATGAGCGGCTTCTTCAGCATCCAATTCGTGCTCGATGCGAAGAGCGCCAATGCCTATCTGCTCGAGATCAACCGGCGGCTCGTCACGCACATGCACCTGGGGGAGCGCGTCGGCAGGGATCTCGCGACGGCGTTCTTCGACCGGAGCGAGCGCAGTGGACGCGGCGCAGCAGCCACCACGAAGCACGACGCAGAGGAGAGCGGAGTCATCGCGGTTTTCCCGCGCGAATGGCTGCGCGATCCCGACAGCCCGTACCTAGTCGATTTTCCGGTCGACGTCCCGTGGGACGACCCGCCGCTCCTCGAGGCGATGCTCGCGATGCGCCACGATCCCTGAGCGACCGACAGCGTCGCGTCAGCTCTCTTCGAGCTCGGAAAGCGCTAGCTTGAGCGCCGCCGCGAGATGCACGTTCGCGTCGTGCTCGCGGCCGAGCCGCGCGAAGAGCTCGCCGAGCGCGACCCGCGTGCGCCACGCGTCCTCGTGCGCAAGGCTCGCCTCGAGGTACGACTGCGCCTTCCCCCAGAGCTGCGCGCGCTCGCAGAGCACGCCGAGCGCGTAGAGCAGCGTCGCGTCGTCGGTGTGCGACGCGAGCCAGCGCTCCGCCTGCTCGAGCTGCGGCGAAACGTCCGCCGGCCGGCACTCCGCGTACAGTCGAACGAGATCCGGGTTCCATTCGCGCTCGAGGCTTCGCGCGAGCACGTCGGCAGCCTCGCGGTCGCCGCCGAGCGCGATCAGCGTCTGCGCGGCGGCACGCGCGATCCGCGGCATCCGCTGCTCGGCGCTGCCGAGCTTCGACCAGTACGCGCGGAATCCCGCCGTGTCGTGGCGGTGCGCGGCGAGCTCCTGCGCATGTGCAGCCGCTCGCACGAGCTCGCCCTCGGTCGCGCCGTACGCCTTGCGCTTGACGAGCTGGTCGACGACCGCCGGGATCTCGGCATAGCGGCCCGCGCCCTGCAGCGCGCGCAGCTCGAGACGCAGCGCTGCGGTATGCGACCCCGCCTCCTTGCGCAGCACCTGCAGGACCGCGAGCGCTTCGCGCGGCTGCCCCTGCTCGAGCTTCAGTTCGGCTTCGAGCATCAACCGCGGCACCGCGAGGCTCTTTCCCTGCACGTCGGGGCGCGCGAGCATCCCTTCCGCAGCCGCGAATTCGTGTGCGTCGATCGCGGCACGCGCGCCGAGCAACGCGGCCAGCCCGGACGAGCGCGGTATCGCAAGCGCCTCGTCCGCGTATTGGCGTGCCCGGCCATGGCGGCCTTCGAGCAGCGCGACCATCGCGGCGTCCTGCTTCGCGCGGACGCGCTCCTGCTGCTGCCGGCGTCGGTAAGCGTGAACCTCCTCCGGCAACGCCAGCGTCCTCCGAACGATCCGCAGCAACAGGTAGCCGACGACGAAGCCGGCGATCGCGAGCACGATCAGCAGATTGAGCGAGAGCTCGACGCGGTACGGAGGCGCGACGAACAGCGCGTAGCCCGTCGTGAGCTTCGCGGCAAGCGCGACGGCGACCGCTGCGGCCGCGAGCAGGAGGAACCAGAACAGAACGCGCACGGTGGCGGGCCTACCGCGCCGCCGGGCTCGCCGCGCTCCCGCGGACGGGAGCGCGGTCCTGTGCGAGGCGCAGCACGCGCAGCGCCTCGAGGCTGCGTGTCAGGTCCGGCGTCTCCCCGGGAATGAGCGTCGCGGCGAGCTGTTTGAGCGAGCCGAGCACGGCCTGAACCGGCTTCGCACGGGCGTCGAAGTACTGCTTGAGCCATGTTTCCGACGCCGCGAGGTCCGCCTGGAAGCTGGAATCGTCGCGGGCCAGCAGTGCGATGCGCGCGGTGAGCAGCCGCAGCTTGAGATTCTCGCGCAGGAAATATTGCTGCGCGACCGGCACGAGCGGCGCCGCGGGCCGGTCGGTCACTTCGATCCGTATCAGTTGCCGCACGTCGCCCCACATCTCGCGCAGCATCCGCCGCCACCGCGGCTCATCGGGCGGAGGCGCATCCTTGTCGGGTGCTGCCGGTGGCAAACGCTCGTCCATCGCGAGCGGCAGCGTGTCGACGGCGGCGATCGCCTGGTCGAGCTTCAGGCTCATCCCGGCGACGTCCACGTAGGGGATGGCTTTCAGCCGATCGATGTCGCGCGTAAGCGCGCGACGCAGCGGGATGAACTGCGGGCGATCGAGGCGCTGCAGCTTGACATCCGCGAGCTGGAGCGCGGTAAGCGCGGAAGAGACGCTCCCCGCGAGCTGAAGCTGCTGATTGGCGATCAGCAGGACCTGCTCGAGCTCGGAGAGCGCAATCTCGTCGCGCGAGGGCGCGAGATCGCGATAGAGCGCCTCGAGCGCGGCTTGCTGCGCCTGCGATTCGGCGATTCGCGCCTCGAGCAGCGTCACCTTCGCCTGCGCGTCGCGCAGATCGCTCGCAAGCTGCGTCTGCTCCTTTCCCGACGCAGCGACGGCCGTTTCGACGCCGGAGAGCCGCTGTGCGACCTCGGTCCGCAGCTGCTGCTGCGCGCGCTTCGCGTCGAACCATAGCGCGGCCGCGCCGGCGAGCGCGAGGAGCGCGACGCCGACCCAGAGGAAGCGCGATCCGTTCCCGCGCGCCATGCGCGCGAGCGGCGGAGTCGGGGCGCGTGGGACAGCGCCGGGAACCGTGCCGCCGGCGCCCGTGGGCGCCGCGGGTTCGCCGGCGGCGGGCGCTACGCTATCGGTCGGCTCGGACATGGGGCGTTCGCCCTAACGCATCGTCTCGCGTCGATTCTAGCAGGCAGGCGGCGCCGTTCCCGGCGCTCGCCGCAATTGGCCGCCGCCACCCACTCGACTACAATCGGAAGCGCGCCTGCCGCCGATGCGACAGCGTGATGCATTTCGACGAACGCAGCGGACCCGCGAGTACCATCGTCTCGATTCTTCGCCTCCCGCATTGCTCGTGACGATCATCGTTGCAGCCATCGTTGCCGTCGTCGGCTTCGCCGTCGGCTATGCACTGGGGCGCGCGCGCCGTGCCGATGCCCTCAGCACGGCCCCGTTCGCGATCGCAGAGCCCCCGGCTGCGTCAGCGCCGCTCGAGCCGTCAGCTGCGCCGGCGCTCCCCGACGCATCGCGTGAAGCCGCAGGCGCTCCGCAAGCGCCGGAGGCGGCGAATCCCGCGCCAACGTCCACGCCACTCGCAAACGGGGGGGCCACGGTCGAGCGCGCGCGGATCATTCGGAGTTACGAGGCGGAAGCGGCGCTCCTCCGCCGCACGTTTGCCGGTCGCGCCGCGGCGATCGAGCAGCTCTCGAGCTTCGCCGAGGAGCGGCGGGGCCTGTTCGACGCGCTCGCTGCATCCCGGTCCGAGACGGCGCGCTACCGCCAGCTCGTCATCGATCTCGAAACCAACGCCGCGCCGCAGTTCTTCGGCGCTGGCGCGCCGGATGACCTCAAGTTGATCGTCGGCATCGGCCCCGTGCTCGAGCGGATGCTGCAGATGATGGGCGTGACGACTTACAAGCAGATCGCGCGCTGGTCGGAGCGCGACATCGATGAATTCGACGCGAAGCTCCAGGAATTCCCCGGCCGCATCCGCCGCGATGCATGGGTGACGCAGGCACGCGCGCTGCATCTGAGCAAGTACGGCGAGACGGTCCCGTTGCGGGGTCGCGCATGACGCCGCGCCGAGAAGGCCGGTGAGCCGATCGCCACGGTCGGAGGCATCGCCCGCACAACACATCACCGCGGCGCAGCTCTTTCCGGTCGCGGTGCTCGCGCTCGTCTGGGGCGTCAACTGGCCCGTGCTCAAGATGGGCGTCACCGAGATCGCGCCGCTTACGTTCCGTGCGCTGACGCTGCCATTCGCCGCGCTCGGCCTGCTCGCGATCGCGATGGCGACAGGCGACTCGATCCGCATTCCGCGGCCGCTGTGGGCGAAGGTGACGCTGCTCGGCGTCGCCAACATCACCGGCTGGAACGGGCTGCTCCTGTTCGGCGTCCAGCAACTGCCCGCGGGCCGCAGCGCGATCATCGCGTTCACGATGCCGATGTGGTCGGTGCTGTTCTCGCTCGCGCTGCTCCACGAGCCGCTGTCGGCGCGCAAGGCCGCGGGCCTTGCGCTGGGCATGCTCGGAATGGGCGTGCTGCTGGGCGACGACATCCGGCACATCCAGCGCACGCCGACCGCCGCGCTGCTGGTCCTCGGCGCCGCGATCTGCTGGGCGCTCGGAACGGTATTACTGCGCAAGTGGAAGCCGCCGCTTCCGCAGAAGGCGCTCACCGGATGGATGATGATGCTCGGCTGGATACCGCTCGCCGCACTCGCGCCGTTCTTCGACGGCCAGCCGCTGCATCGGCTGTCGGCGGCCGGCTGGTTCGCGCTCGTCTACAACATGTTCCTCGCGGGCACGCTCGCGCACTGGGCGTGGTATTCGCTCGCCCGCACGCTTCCGGTCGCGATCTCGTCGATGTCTTCGTTGCCGGTGCCGATCGTCGGCGTGTTCTCCGGCATGCTGCTCCTCGGCGAGCATCCCGGGACGGGCGAGTGGACGGCGCTTGCTCTCGTCGTCGCCGCCATGGTTGCGGTGTTGTGGGTGCCGAAGCCGGCCGCCCCCGCGCCGCCGCCGCCCGACAACTAGCTTCCGGCGCCCGCCGCTACGCGAGCTCCGGAATCAGCGTCAGCACGGGCTTCCCGGCGAACCACGCGTCGAGATTCGCCTTGCAGAGATCGCCCATCGCCTGGCGTGTCTCGCGCGTCCCGCTGCCCACGTGCGGGAGCAGCACGACCTGATCCATCGCGAGCAGCGCCTGCGGGATCCTGGGCTCGTCGGCGAATACGTCGAGCCCCGCGCTCTTGATCGTGCCGCTCTCGAGGGCGGCGACGAGCGCCGGCTCGTCGACGATCGAGCCGCGGGCGATGTTGACCAGCGTTCCTTTCTTGCCGAGTGCCGCCAGCACTTCCGCATTGACGATGTTCTTCGTCGCCGCGCCACCCGGGCAGGCGACGATCAGGAAATCGGATTCCGCGGCAAGCGCCTGCAAATCCGGAACGAACCGATACGGCACGTCCTGCGGCTTCCTTCCCGTGTACGCGATCTTCATCCCCATCGCAGAGAGTCGTTGCGCGATCGCCTTGCCGATGCGCCCCAGGCCCAGGATGCCCGCAGTCTTGCCGGAGAGCTTCGTCGTGAGCTCCGCTCCGCGCTTCAACCACTCGCCCGCGTGAACGAAGCGGTTCGCCCGGACGAAGCCGCGGCCCGTCATCAGCACGAGCCCGACGGCGACGTCGGCGACGTCGTCGGTAAGCACGTCGGGCGTGTTCGTCACCTTGAGCCCGCGCTTGCGGCAGTAGTCGACGGGCACGCCGTCGTAGCCGACACCGAACACCGATATGATCTCGAGCTTCGGGAGCGCGTCGAGAAGCGAGGTCGGCGTCACTGTTCCGCCGCCCTGGACGAGTCCGCGTATCGTGCCGCCGACCGCCGCGACAAACGCCGGCTTGTCGGATGCCTGCACGTAGTCGTGGCAGCGATAGCCGGCCTTCAAAGGATCGTAGAGGAACGGCGGCAGCGGCGCGGTGACGATGACGTCGGGCGGCATGGGATCACCTCTTCGGTGGGGAATGCGCGGCGGCCCATTCTAGCAAGCCGGCGATGAGTCCCGCGTCGCCGCCCGCCGTTGCGATGACGGACAGCCCGAGATCGCGGGCGCGAGCGACGATTCGCGGATGGGGTGCGAACGTCGGGCGCGCGCGCCATGCCGCGCGGATCGGCTCGTTCGCAATCGACCACAGATTGTCGAGCGCCTCGCTCGACGTGATCGTCACCGCGTCGATCGACCCGATACCAAACGCCTCGGCGAGCCCCTGCCCGTCCGAGCGCGGCTGCGCGCGTCGGTAGCAGGCGACCGCGTCGACCTGCGCACCTCGCGCTCGCAGCGTGTCGGCGAGCTGTTCGCGGCCGCCCTCGCCGCGCAGGATGAGCACGCGCTTGCCCCGCACCTCGCTGAGCTCGCGAAGCTCGAGCAGTCCTTCGCTGTCGAACGTCGTCGCCGGGATACGCACACCCCCGATCCCCGTTGCGGCGAGCGCTTCGGCGGTCCCCGGCCCAGGCGCGAAGGTCGCGAGTCGCGGCGGCCAGCTTCTCGGGTCGGGGGCGCCGTACTCGACGGCGTTCGGCGAGATGAAGATCGCGATGTCGTAGGCGCCGAGTGCCGCGTGCGCGCGATCCACCGCGGCTCGATCGTCGGGCGGCAGAATGACGATCGCTGGAAATATGACGGGTGAGCCGCCAAGCGCGGCGATCTTCTGCGCGAATCCGGCGGCCTGGCGCGCCGGCCTCGTCACGAGGATACCGAGCCCGGAGAGCGGGCCGGCTGAGCTAAGCGGCGACAAGCCGACCGGCACCTCGGGCGAGGAAGTCGGAGGCCAGCGCGCGCCCCAGCGCGTCGGCCGCCCCCTCGTCGCTGGCGGCGGCGCTCCGCTCGCCGCGCATCACGTCGGACCCATCCTGGCTCGCGAGCAAGCCGCGCAGCCAGAGCTCGCCGTGCCGGAACGTCGCGTACGCGGCGAGCGGCGTGTGACAGGTGCCCGAGAGCGCTCGCGCGAACGCGCGCTCCGCCGTCGTCGCGAGCATCGCGTCGCGATCCATCAGCGGATGGAGCGCGGCGACGACGTCATCGCGATCGGCGCGGCATTCGAGTGCGAGCGCACCCTGGCCGGCGGCCGGAAGGCACTCCTCGGGGTCGAGCAGCGATGCGATACGCGCGCCCAGGCCCAGTCGCCGGAGTCCCGCAGCCGCGAGAATGATCGCGTCGTACTCGCCGCGATCGAGCTTCGCGAGCCGCGTGTTGACATTGCCGCGCAGCGGCTCGATCGCGAGCAGCGGATCGCGCTCGCGCAACTGCGCCCCCCGGCGCAGGCTGGACGTTCCGACGCGCGCGCCGCCGGGAAGCGCCGCGAGGTCGAGGTAGCGCACGGACACGAATGCGTCGCGTGGATCCCCGCGCTCGCAGATCGCCGCCAGCGTGAAGCCGTCCGGCATCTCCATCGGAACGTCCTTCAGCGAGTGCACGGCGAGATCGGCGCGGCCGTCGGCGAGCGCGAGCTCGAGCTCCTTGACGAAGAGCCCCTTGCCGCCGATCTCCGCGAGCGAGCGGTCCTGTACGCGATCGCCTTGCGTCGTGACTCCGAGCAACTCGACCGCTGCGGCCGGATAGAGCGCCGCGAGCCGCGCCCGGACGTGCTCTGCCTGCCAGAGCGCGAGCGCGGACTCGCGCGTTGCGATCGTCAGCCGTCGAACGGGTGCCGCGCTCACTTCGCGCTCGCGCCCGCCCGCAACGTTCCGAAGGTGCTGCCTTGAGCGTCCTTCGGATAGACGAGGCAACCGACCGGCGGAACGCGCTCGCGGCGATACGCGATCGCCCCCTCGGCGTTGTCGGCGTGGATCTCGAAACGGATGTGACGCGGCATCGGCTGCTCCTCGAACGACCGCCCGCCGCTGGCTGCGGCATGGCAAGCCGCTATCATAGCGTTGCTGGACGACCCGGGAGAGGAGCGAACGATGCGCATCGTGATAACCGGCGGCGCCGGATTCCTCGGAACACGTCTCGCCCGCGCCATCCTCGCGCGCGGAACGCTCGCCGATGCACGAGGCGACCCGCACCCCGTTCGCGAGATCGTCCTGGTCGACATCGCCGAGGCGGGGGGCATCGGCGACTCCCGCGTAAGCGTGATGAGCGGCGACCTCGCGGATTCCGCGCTCGTCGAGCGCGCACTCGGAAGCGGCACCGACGCGGTCTTCCACCTTGCTGCGGTGGTCAGCGGGCACGCCGAGGCGGATTTCGACATCGGGATGCGCGTCAATCTCGACGCGACGCGCGTGCTGCTCGAGCGCTGCCGTCGCCTGGCGGCGCCGCCGAGGTTCGTCTTCGCGAGCTCGCTCGCGGTATTCGGCGGCAAGCTACCCGATCCCGTCGAGGACGATTCGCCGCTTACGCCACAATCGTCGTACGGGACGCAGAAGGCGGTCGGCGAGCTTCTCGTCTACGACATGACGCGCAAGGGCTACATCGACGGCCGCAGCCTTCGGCTACCGACGGTCACGGTCCGCCCGGGGAAGCCGAACAAGGCGGCCTCGTCGTTTGCGAGCGGGATCATTCGCGAGCCGCTCGCCGCGCTCGACGCGGTGTGTCCTGTCGCGCCGCAGACGCGGATGTGGGTCACGTCGCCGCGTACGGTGATCGCGAACCTGATCATCGGCCACCAGGCGCCTGCGTCGGCGTTCGCAGCTACGCGCTCGGTCAACGTGCCGGGCCTGTCGATCTCGGTCGGCGAGATGGTCGACGCGCTGCGCCGGGTCGCGGGCGATGCGGTCGCCGATCGGGTCAAGTGGCAATTCGATCCCGCGATCGATCGGATCGTCTCGACATGGCCGGCGCGATTCGCGCCGAAGCTCGGGCTGGCGCTCGGCATGCGCGGCGACGCCGACTTCGACACGATCGTCCGCGCGTACATCGACGAGGACAGGCCGCGGGCGTAGCAAGGCTCGCACCGCAACGTCGCGGAGCGAGGTAGGCGCGCCGCGCTTGTCGTAAGCGAAGCGGGAGGCATGCGCACCGCGGCGCCCCCCGGCGCACGGCTTCCGTCCGCCCCTCTGCCTACGCCCCGATCTCCGCACCCGCCGGCTCGACCGCTGCGAGCGCTTCCTCGAAGAGCTCCGGTCCGGCGTCGCGCAGCCTCGAGGCATCGGAGAGAATTCGCCTGAAGCGCCGGCCGCCGGATCGTCCGTGATAGAGGCCGAGCACGTGACGCGCGATCGCGCGCAGGGCCACACCATTCGCAACCTGCGACTGCGCATAGGGAATCAACGCGTGCAGCACATCGGCGCGCGCGCGTGCGGGCGCGCGGTCGCCGAACGCGCGGCAATCGGCCTGCGCGAGAAAATACGGATCGTGATAGGCGACGCGGCCGAGCATTGCGCCGTCGACATGCTCGAGCTCGCGCTCGATCGCGTCCCAATCGGTCAGCCCTCCGTTCAGCACGATCGTCAGCGCCGGAAAATCGGCCTTCAACCGACGCACGACTTCGTAGCGCAGCGGCGGCACCTCGCGGTTCTCCTTCGGCGTCAGCCCCTGCAGCACGGCGTTGCGCGCATGGACGATGAAGACTTCGCAGCCGGCCGCGGCGACCGTTCCCACGAAATCGCGGACGAACCCGTAGTCCTCGCGATCGTCGAGGCCGATCCGGTGCTTGACGGTTACGGGTATCGTCACCGCGTCGCGCATCGCCCTCACGCAGTCGGCGACGATCGCGGGTTCGGCCATCAGGCACGCGCCGAAGCTCCCGGTCTGCACCCGCTCCGAAGGGCAGCCGCAGTTGAGATTGATCTCGTCGTAGCCCCAGCGCGCACCGAGGCGCGCGCAGGAAGCGAGCAGACCCGGGTGGCTGCCGCCGAGCTGCAACCCGACCGGGTGCTCGGCCGGATCGAAGTCGAGGTGATGGGGCACGTCACCATGGACGAGCGCGCCGCTCGTGATCATCTCGGTGTAGAGCCGCGCGCGGCGCGAGATGAGGCGCAGGAAATACCGGCAGTGCCGGTCGGTCCAGTCCATCATCGGCGCGACGCACAGCCGATGCGACAACGTGCTCATCGACTCTCGCGTCTTCGGCGTCCGGGACGGGATGTCGGACGGGCCGCGACGATCATTCTACTGTCCGACCCGCGGTCGACATCACGGTCGGCGTTCGACACCGTTAACCTGGAAGTGCTCGCGCACCCGAACCCAACGATTCGACTTAAAGAACGGGTCATCTATTTGCGCAGCAGCCAGAGGATCAGGCTCAGCACGATCGAAACGACGAGCCCCGTCGTAATCGGGAAGTAGAACGAGTAGCCCCCACGCACGATATGGATGTCGCCGGGCAGTCGTCCGAGCCCAAGCTTGCCGAGCCATGGCCAAGCGATGCCGATGGCGACGAGCCCAACGCCAACGATGATCATCCAGCGTGCGATCTCGCTCTCCCCGCGGACGGCGAAGCGCCCCGCGCGACGGCTCCGCGCTAGTCGAGCGAGAGCCCCTCGCGCTTCAATCGCGCGCGCAGCCGCTCGAGCTCTTCGGTGAGATCGACGACGAGACCCGCGAGCTCGGGGTTTGCGTCGAACTGGCGCTCGAGCGAATGGAGATGCTTGGCGCGGATCAGATCATGGCTCGTGAACGTCCAGCCGAGAGGATCGGGGCCTGCGCGCTCGAGCAGCACGCCGGCGCGGACGTGCTCGATCACCCATTCGCGGGTGACCGTGCAGGTTGCCGCCAGCTCGTCCACGCGCAGGACCGTCTCCTCGAGGAGGGTCGCCTTGAACAGATCGGTCGTCATTCGGGGCTCCGCGGATCGAAGGCGAGATCGCGCGCCATCGCCTGGTAGAGTTCGCGCGCTTTCGCGCTGGTGGCCCGGGGAAGCACGATCTCGAGGACGAAGTAAAGATCGCCGGGCGGTGCGGACGGGATGCCGCGGCCCTTGAGGCGCAGTTTGCGGCCGCTCTGCGAGCCTTCCGGCACCGCCACCTCGACGGCCCCGACCGGCAGCGACGCTTTCACTTTCGCGCCAAGCGCGGCCTCCCATGGAGCGACGCGGAGCGTCGCGTAGACATCGGTTCCGTCTACGCGGAAGCGCGGATGCGGCTCGAAGTGGATCTCGAGAAAGAGATCGCCGGGCTTGCCTTCGCCGATGCCCGGGCTGCCCTGGGCCGCGAGCCGCAGCACCTGGCCTTCGCGAACGCCCTTCGGAATGCGCACGTTGAGGTTGTGCTCCTTCATCGTCACGTGACCCTGCTCGTCGACCGCCGGAGCGCGCAGCGTGATCATCCTCGTTCCGCCCTCGTACGCGTCTTCGAGGCGGATCAGGATCCGGGCGTGGTGATCCTCGCCCCGCGCATCGAAGCGTGCACCGCGCTGCGCGCCGGCGCCCCGAGCGCGGCCGAAGAGCTCGGAGAAGAAATCGCTGAAGTCCGCGGCGCCGCCGCCGCCGAAATCGCGACCGGAGTACTCGAACCCGGCGTCCCAGTTGGGCGGCGGCCGGAAATCCTGGCCCGCCTGATAGTCGCGCCCGAGCTGATCGTAGGCCGCGCGCTTCTCGGGGTCCGACAGCACCGCGTAGGCCTCGTTCACCTCCTTCATTCGCGCCTCGGCGTCCTTCTCCTTCGAAACGTCGGGATGGTATTTGCGCGCGAGGCGGCGGAACGCCTTCTTGATCTCGTCGGCGGTCGCCTCGCGGGCAACGCCGAGCGTCTGGTAGTAGTCCTTGAACTCCAAGCGAACGCTCCGTCGGTGAGCGCGCGGCCGATCGACGACCGCACGGCACCGCGAAGGTTACGCCGCGCCGACAGCTTGCTCAATCGCGCGCACCGGCGCGTTTGACAGGTGGGCCCGGCCGCTTGACCCCGACGCGCGAGCTGAGCGGCGTCAGCGGCCTCGCCTGAGCACAACCTCGGCGTACTCGCCGGGAGCCACCAGCGAACCGTCGGTGGCGCGATTGAACCTCTCGGCCAGCGCGATCAGGTCTGCGGCGAGCGATCCCTGCACTGTCGAATCCAAGGCGCCGAACGCCTTCTGCAGCGGACCATACGCAGTGCGGAACACGTCGAGCCAGTGGGTCACGCTGCGGTAACGGAACACGAAGTTCCTGCGCTCGAACGCGATCGTATGGTACCGACCGTCGAACAACTCCCGCAGCCGCTCTTCGGTGCCCCAGAGCGCGGGCGAGCGCACACCCGCCGGCGGGGGAAGATACCTGCCCAGGAGCTTGAAGAGTTCGCCGATGAAGCTCGCCGGCGTCCAGTTCGCCAAACCGATCCGGCCACCCGGCTTGCAGACCCGCGCCAATTCCGCGGCGGCTCGCTCCTGGTCGGGAGTGAACATGACGCCGAATGTGGACAGGACGACGTCGAAGCTCGCATCGGCATAAGGCAGGCTCTCGGCGTCCGCTTGCTCGAACCGTACCGGCAGGCCTTCGGCATTCGCCCGGTCGCGCCCGCGCTCGAGTAGCGCCGGGACGTAGTCGGTGGACGTGACGTCGGCCCCGCGCCGCGCCGCGGCGAGTGTCGCGTTGCCGTTGCCCGCGGCGACGTCGAGCACGCGCTCGCCGGCGCGAAGGTCGAGCGCCTCGCACAGCGTTTCACCGACGATCTGCAGCGTCGTGCCCACGACGGCGTAGTCGCCGGCGGACCATGCGGCCTGCTGCCGTGCTTTGACGGCCGAGAGATCGACGGCGGGGGGGAAGGTGATATCAACCATGAGCGCTCTCCTGGTGTTGGGGGTGGATTGGCGGTCCGGCAGCCTGATCAGACGGGTGCCGCCGCGCTCGCGCTCAGGGAAGGACGCGAATCGACTTCGGCTTCCACCGTAACCCCGTTGCGCAGGGTCTGCAGGACGACGCAGCAGTTTTCCGCCACAGTGACGAGCATTCGCGCCTTGTTCTCGTCGATTGCATTGCCGGGCTGCAGCCGCACGCGGCAACGCATACGTTGGAAACCGACGGGAACCTCGGGTTCCACCTGCAGGCAGCCGCGAACGTCGCATTCCGCCGTGACTTCGACGACCAGGGATCGAAGGCGGATGCCGAGATGATCGGCGACGATCCGCAATGTCGAGTCGAAGCACGCGGCGAGCGCCGCGGACAGGAGGTCGCCCGGATTCGGATGGTCGTGGAAGCCGCCTACCGAGCGGTGAACGCCGAAGCGCAACGGCACGTTACCGCCATTGGCAGGCACGACGCTACCGTGAAACGGATCCTCGTCGCAGGCGTCGATGGTGTGTGCGCCGTCGTTGATCCAGGCGTCGGCCGGAACGCGGCGATAACGTTCGCGCAGCGGGCCTTGCCGCTGTGCAGCGATGCCCGTGTCTCTCGTCCCCATGGCGCTCTCCTTTCCGTTGCGATCGTGACGATCGCAGCGTCGCACCGCCAACGGGCGCCGTCATGGGGCGACGGCCTCAATTCGAATCGGATTCGCGCGCGCGCGGGGGCGTCGCGTAGGACGCAGGCCCCGGTTACCGGGCCGCGGGCCTCAGTCGCGCCCGAGTCCCGCCTTGCGCGCGATCACGATGGCCTGCGACCGATGCTCTGCGCCGAGCTTGGAGAAGAGACTCGTGACGTGATTGCGAACGGTCTTCTCGGCGATGTGCAGACCGGCCGCGATCTCCGGGTTGGTCAGGCCGCGCGCGATGCAGTCGAGGATTTCTCTTTCGCGCGCCGTCAAATCCGAGAACCCAGCCGCCGCCGATTCGTCGCCCGGCTCGTCGACAGCGAGGAAGTCGTCGAGCTCCTTCCTGAATACCGGCCACGCGGGCTCGTCCGCGCGCAGGATGTGATTTCTGCCTTCGAGCGGCACGAAGCGCGCATTGGGGATCGCGGCGGCGAGGCGCCGGCCTGCCTCGAACGGCACCATCGCGTCCCCTCGGACGTGAAACACGAGCGTCGGTGCGGTGACCTTCGGGGCTTCGTCACGGATGTCGAACGTGTTGAATACGTTCCACAGACTGCATGCGGTCGCTGGCGACGCGCTGCGGCGCTGGAGCTCGCTGATCCACTTGACCTGATGCCCGGCCCCTTCGGGCATCAGCAGGCTCGCGAACATCTCGCGGAATGCCCCGACCTTCCGGCCCCAGCCGAGCTCGATCACCTGTGCGAACGCCTGCGCCTGCTTCGACAGGTATTCGGGGGCGTCGGCGGCGAATGCGCCGTGCAGGTAGCTATCGTAGAGGACCAGCCGGGCGACGCGCTCCGGATGGCGTGCCGCGTACGCCGTGGCGATCACGCCGCCTTGGCACAGACCGATCAGCGAGACGCGGCGGAGACCGAGCGCGTCGACGACCGCATCGAGGTCGGACACCAGTGCATCGAGCGAAAGATCGGCAACATCTCGATCGGACAGTCCCGAGCCCCTGGGGTCGTAACGAACGAGCGTCCGCCGTTCGACCAGGGCCTCGGACCAATGGCGCCAGACGGGACTATTCCAATCGAGCTCGAGGTGCGTGAACCAGTTGTTGATGCGTACCAGAGGCGGACCTTCGCCCGCCGTCGCAAAGGCGATCCGCACGCCGTCTCGTGACCTGCAGAAGCGGATCCGCTGCGGCTTGCCGGCCACGATCGACCTTCGCGCGCGTCAGCTTGCCACCATCAGGAAGACCGGGAAGCTCCGGTGGCCGCTACCGACCGCCTTGGTCATCGTGTAGGCGGTCGTGAACTCCACCGACGTGAATCCTGCCCGCCGGGCTTTCGCGGCGAGCTCGGTGCGATCGAAGCCCAAGTGTCCGTCGAATCCGGCGCCGTGGAACGACCCGTCCTCGGTGTCGAGGTCCGCGATGCAGAGGAACCCGGCCGCGGCGAGCGCCGTGCGAAAGCGCTCGAGGATCCCCGCGGTATCGGGAATGTGGTGCAGCGTCATCAGCGAATAGACGATGTCGTACGCGCGCGCCGGCACCGGATCGACGAAGTAGTCGAGCCTGACCGTGCGCATCGATGCGTCGTCGGCCGCGATGATCTTCCGCGCCGCGACCGCGAGCATCCCTTCGGAAACGTCGGCGAGAGTGATGTCGCCGAGCCGCGCGCGCAGCATGAACGACAGCAACCCGGTGCCGCAGCCGTACTCGAGGGCGCGCATCGTGGGCGCGAGCGGAACGCGCGCAACGATCGCATCGGCGACCGCCTGTGCGCGCTCGACCTTCGTCGGATCGTCGTCCCAGGTCGCGGCGCGGGCGTCGAAATCGGAAGTGGTCATAGCGTTCGACATTCGCGAGCCTTCGGATGGCGGGGGAGGCGGAACGAGGGGCTGTCCGCGTCCGCCGGCTAGGGCTTGAACCCGGTCTGCTGGTAGACCGCCTGCAGCGTTTCCTTGCCCACCCGCGCCTCGTTCTCCTTGTGCACCCCGACGAGCGCCTTTTTCCACGCGGCCTTCTGCGCGTCGGTGAGCGTGATCACCTCGCTTCTGCCGGACTTCCTGATCGCCTCCAGCGCGTCGTCGTTCTCCTTCTTCGCGATGTCGTTCGCGTACTTCGTCGCGTCCTTCATCGCGCCCTCGAGCGTCGTCCGGATGTCCGGCGGCAATCCGTCCCAGAACTTCTTGTTGACGATCACCGCGTAGCCTATGTAGCCGTGGTCGGTCACCGTCGTGTACTTCTGCACCTCGTGGTGCTTCTGAGTGTACATGTTGGACGGCGTGTTCTCCGAGCCATCGACTACGCCGGTCTGCATCGCCTGGTAGACCTCGGAGAACGCCATCACCTGCGGGATCGCGCCCAGCGCCTTCATCTCGTCGGAGAGCACCTTCGACGACTGGATCCGCATCTTGAGGCCCTTCATGTCCTCCGGCATCCGCAGCGGCTTGTTCGCGCTCATCACCTTGAGGCCGTTGTCCCAGTAGGCGAGGCCAACGATCCCCTTCGCGTCGAGCTTCTTGAAGAGCGCCGTGCCCACGGGCCCTTCGGTGACCTTGTGCAGCTCGTCGTAGTTGTCGAAGAGGTACGGGAGATCGAAGACCTCGAATTCGCGCACGCCGAGCGGACCGAACTTCGCGAGCGACGGCGCGAGCATCTGCACCGAGCCGAGCTGCAGCGCCTCCATCTCCTCGCCGTCCTTGAACAGCGTGCTGTTCGGGTACACCTCGACCTTGACGCGCCCCTTCGTGCGCTCCTCGGCGAGCTTCTTGAACTGCTCGGCGCCCTTGCCCTTCGGCGTGTCGACCGCAACGACGTGGCTGAACTTGATGACGATCGGCTGCTGCGCCGCGGCGAACGGCGCTGCGAGCATCATCACGACGAACGGAAGGGAGAACCGGAGATTTCTGCTCATCGAACGCTCCTCGGGTCCTGCATCTGCTGCGATCGCCGCTTCAGACGGCCACGTGCTCGCGCTCCGCGTAGCGACGGCAAATCCGCTCGTAGTCGGCCGGCGTGTCCATGTCGGTCGTGTAGCGATCGTGGGCCGCGACGTACCGATGGACTTCGTTCGGATACGCGTTGGCGAGCTTGCGGCACCCGAGCTTGCGGTCGCCGGCGACGACCTCCGGCGCGTAGCTCGCCGCGAACAGAATCGGGTTGCCGCGGTCCTCTCCGAAGTACGGGATGACGATCGACGACTCCGGCGCGGCCTCGTACGCGGCAACGAGATCGAGATAGTCCTGCCTGCCGAGCAGCGCCATGTCGCCGAGACAGACCATGATCGCGTCGGTCGCGCGCGCGAGCGCGCCGACGCCGACCGCGACCGACGTCATCTGGCCTTCCTCGAAACGCAGGTTCGGCTGCAGGCCGACCGGGAGATCGACGACGACCCGGCCCACCTCTCGCCCCTGAAGGCCGGTGACGACGACCACTTCGTGCGGTCCCGCCGAAACGACCTGCTCGACAGTGCGCCGGATCACCGGCTTGTCGGCGATCGGCAGCAGCAGTTTGTTCCGGCCTTCCATTCGCGACGACGTGCCGGCGGCCAGCACGACTGCGGACCACTTCATGCGGAAACCCTCCCGAGCGAGGCAAGATGAATCGCCGCATATTTTGCCGGATTCGCACGGAAGCTCGTCCAGCAGCAATCGCAGCAGAAGTAATACGCGACGCCCTCGTAGCGCTCGACGTGCTTCGGGCTCGCGACCGACACGGCGACGCCGCAGACCGGATTGACGAACGTCGCCGCCGCGCGCGGCTCGACCGCCGGGGTCGACGCCGTCAGAGAATCGGCTGCGCCAGCCGCGACCGCTCGGACGGCGGGCTGCGCCAATCCGGCCCGCTCCGGCGCGGGCGCCCGCGACCGCGATATCGCGTCGCCCGCCACCGCGCCGAGCCTCTGGCCGCGCAGCGCGGCAAGCACGCCGACCATCGCGACGAGGGCGATCTCGATGGGTGTCTTGGCGCCGGCGTCGGGTCCCGCTGGCGCCTGCAGGCGCCCGAGTTGTCTCTCGGTGATTCCACGCATGCGCATCACCTCGCGCAAGCGCTCCGCCTTGCGCCGGCTCGCGATCAGCAGCACGTGCGCAGCGTTGCTCGCCAGCGCGCGCTCGAGAGCATCCTCGTCGCCGTGTCCCTGGGTCGCGACCAGGACGACCGGCACCTCGTCCGGCGTATCGGCGAGCCGCACGCCCATCCGATCGGCGAGGTAGCGCGCCTCGTCGGCGGCCGGCGTCGCACCGAGCACGCACAGCACGCTGCGCGCGCTCTGCGGGTGGACGAACAGCTCGATCGTGCCGTTGCTCGCGCACGACATCGGATGCGCCTCGACTCCCTCTTCGTCCCGCAGCTGCTCGTTGCTGATCCGGATCAGCTTCGGCTCGCCGGCGGCGATCGCTTCGCGCGCGGCAGCGACGACGACCTCCCTCGCGCAGCCGCCGCCGATCCAGCCTTCGAGCGTGCCGTCGCCGCGCACGATCGCCTGCGCGCCGACGTACGCCGAGGTGGGCGCGGTGACGCGCACGACCGTGACCATCGCATACGCCTCGCCACGGCGCGTCAGCGCCTGCGCAAGCTCGAGCAGGCTGTTCGACGTCATGACAGCGTGGCGACGATCCCCGGCAGCGCACGCTCGATGCTCGCGAGATCGGCGCCGGAGGCGAAGAGGTCCACGTGCGGCAGCGCCGCGCGCATCCCGCGGCTCGTTGGCGTGTAGCCCGGGCTGCCGGCGAACGGGTTGAGCCAGACGACGCGCCGCGCCCGTCTGCGTAGCGCACGCATCGCGTCGGCGAGCGTCTCCGGCTCGCCGCTGTCGTAGCCGTCGCTCACGACGATCACCGCGGTGCGCGAGTGCACGAGGCGTGGCGCATGTACGCGGTTGAACGCCTCGAGGCTCTCGCCGATCCGCGTTCCGCCCGCCCAGCCTTCCGATAGAACATGCAACCGATCGTGCGCACGCTTGGGATCGGTGTCGGCGAGCGCATCGGACACGCTGACGATTCGCGTGTGAAAGACGAAGCAATGAACGTCGGCGAGCTCCGCGGTCAGCGCGCGTGCGAGCCGCAGAAAGAAGATGCTGTACGCGCTCATCGAGCGGCTCACATCGAGCAGCAACACGAGGCGCGGCCGGATGCGGCGGCGGTTCCTCCAGGCAACGCGCAGCGGCGTCCCACCCGACTCCACGCTGCGTCGAATCGTTCCGGGCAGGTCGAGCCGGCGCCCGCGACGCGAGCGTACCTCGCGGCGCAGCGCGATGCGCTTCAGCCGGCGCGCGAACCGGCGCATCGACGCCGCGATGTCGACGAGATCCGCGCCCTCCGCGAGCGCGCGAAACTCCGCGGCGGCCGAGGACTCGTCGCGGCTCGCACCGTGGCGGCCGTCTCCCGCGCCGTCGTCGCGGTGAGCGCCCACCTCCTGCCCGATGGGCGAATCGTCGCACTCCTCCGCCGCGAAACCCGCGGGGCGCAGGCGCGGATCCGGTTCGTCCAAAGAGCTCCACGATCGGCTGCGATTCGGCGGCAGAAAATACGCGTCGAACAGGCGGTCGAAGCGCCGCCACTCGTCGCAGCGCGCGCACAGGAGCGCCTGCAGGCTCCAGCGCAGCACGTCGCGATCGAACACACCGGCGCACTCCGCCGTTGCGAGGGCGGCGAGCGCCTCGCCGCCGCCTACACCGAAGCCGTTGGCGCGAAGAAAGCCGACGAATCCGGTGAGCCGCGAGCGAAGGGCGGCCGCAGGATCGGCAGGGGCGGCGCGGCTCAGCATGCCTGCGCGATCCGAGCGACGACCTCGCGCGTCAATCCGCCTCGGTCCTCGCGTGTCTTCACCAGCGCCGCCAGCGATTCGACGATGCGCTCCGGAGACTCGCGTTCGAGCTCCGAGATGCCGAGGCGCAGCAGCGCCGCCGCCCAGTCGAGCGTCTCGGCGATTCCGGGCTTCTTGCGCAGATCGAGGCGGCGCACCGACTGGACGAACTGCACGGTCTGTCGGGCGAGGCTCGCGCCGACCTCCGGCATTTTCGCCTCGATGATCGCGAGTTCCTTGTCGAACGACGGATACTCGATGTACTGATAGAGGCAGCGCCGGCGCAGCGCGTCGGAAAGCTCGCGCGTGCCGTTCGACGTGACGACGACCGCCGGCACGGATTTCGCCGTCACCGTGCCGAGCTCCGGGATCGACATCTGGAAGTCCGACAGGAGCTCGAGCAGATACGCTTCGAAGGCTTCGTCAGCGCGGTCGACTTCGTCGATCAGCAACACCGGAGGCGTTTCGCAGCTGATCGCGTCGAGCAGGGGCCGCTTCAGCAGATAGCGCTCGGAGAAGATGTCCTGCTCTTTGGCGGCGACGCTGCGCTCGTCCTGCTCGAGGAGCTTGATCGCGAGGAGCTGTCGCTGGTAGTTCCATTCGTACATCGCCGCGTGCGCGTCGAGCCCCTCGTAGCACTGAAGGCGAATCAGCCGCGCGCTGCGCACCTGTGCGAGCGCCTTCGCAACCTCGGTCTTGCCGACGCCCGCGTCGCCTTCGAGCAGCAGCGGTCGTCCCAGATCGGCCATCAGCAGCAGCGCCGCGGCCAGGCTGCGGTCGGCGATGTAGCCGACGCCGGCGAACTGCTGCTGGAGTTCGAGGAGCTCGGTCACCCGTTGCGACGGCGATGTCATGCGCGCCTCCGCTCGTTCATGCGCGCCTGCCGAAGATCCCGCGCAGCCAGTCGCGGATCACCGCCCACAAGAGCGCGAGACCGTTGAGCTCGGCAGCAGGCGCGGGCGCAGAGGCCGCCGGCGCAGACGTGGGCGCCGGTGCGCCGGAAGCCGCAGCGGCAGACGGGTTTGCCGCGCGAGCCCCGGTGGAAGCCGCGCCGCCCGACATCGCAGTGCCATGCCCCGCCAGCGCCGCGCCGGGACTCGCGCTCGTCGTGCTCGTGCCCAAGGCGACCGGTGCCGGAAGACGCGCAGCGAAATTCCCGGCGAACTGCGCGAGTATCTGGTCGGCGACGGAGTTGACCATGCGTCCGCCGAATGCTGCAGCCTTGCCGGAAAGCGAAACGACGCTCTGGCCATTGAGCGTCGAGTTCCCGCCGTCCGCGGGATCGATGCGGGCGGTGAGATCCATCGACCCCCCCGACGAGCCGGTCGTATCGGATCCTGTCCCAACGAGGCGCAGCGTGCGCGTCGCCGCGTCCAGCGCCTTCACCTCGATGTTGCCGCGGAAGGAGAGCGTCGCGGGACCGACACGCACCGTCACCGTCCCCTTGTAATGCGCGTCGTCGATCCGCTGCGTGATCTTCGCGCCGGGCATGCAGCCCGCCACCGCCTCCACATCCTGCAGCAGTTTCCAGGCGGCATCCGGAGCCGCCTGCAGCGGAAACGTCTTCGCGAGCTCGACCTTCACCGATTGCCTTCGACGTTGCGTCCTGCTGATGCCGATGGCGCACCGCGTGTGCCGAGTGGCGCCCGGTTCTCGCTGAACCAAGGGGCGCGGGCCGCGCACTGTGGCAGCGGCAGCGTATGGCGTATGCCGAAGGGCGCCCGGTTTTCGTGAAGCCCGGAGGCATATGCCGTACGCTGCCGCGGCGCAAAGGCCTGGCGCGGGACGCTTACCGCGTCAAACCGAGCGCCTTGCACTGCTGCCATACGCGGTACGACGAGTGCGGCATGTCCATGTGCGTCACGCCAAGGTGCGCGAACGCGTCGACCACGGCGTTCGAGAAGCACGGGATGCCGCCGACGTGCGGCGACTCCGCCACGCCCTTGGCGCCGATCGGATGATGCGGCGACGGCGTCACGGTGAAATCGGTTTCCCATTTCGGCGTTTCGACCGCCGTCGGCAGAAAATAATCCATGAAGCTGTTGCCGAGGTGGTTGCCGTTTTCGTCGAAGGGGATCTGCTGGCCCATCGCGACGGCGAACGCTTCGGTCAACCCGCCGTGGATCTGGCCCTCGATGATCATCGGATTGATCCGGTTGCCGCAGTCGTCGAGCGCGTAGAAGCGCCGCACGTGCGTCTCGCCGGTGTAGCGGTTGATGTCGACGACGCAGACATAAGCACCGAACGGGAACGTCATGTTCGGCGGATCGTAGTACTCGGTCGCGTCCAGGCCCTTCTCCATCCCGTCGGGGATGTTGCTCGTGTGCGCGGCCATCGCGACGTCTTTCATCGTCTTGAACTTCCCCGGATTGCCGACGACCTTGAAGCGGTCGATCTCCCATTCGAGATCGCCCTCGCCCACTTCGAGCAGATGCGCGGCGATCTTCTTCGCCTTGTCCCTGATCTTGCGCGCGGCGCGCGCGGCCGCAGCGCCGCCCACCGGGGTAGAGCGCGATCCCCACGTGCCGGCGCCATAGGGCGCCTTGTCGGTGTCGCCCTCCTCGATCTGGATTTCCTCGGACGAAAGCCCCAACTCGGTCGCAATGATCTGCGCATAGGTCGTCGCGTGCCCCTGTCCCTGGCTCATCGTGCCGAGGCGCGCGATCGCGCTCCCCGTCGGGTTCACGCGGATGTCGCAACTGTCGAACAGCGAGATGCCGAGAATGTCGCAGACCTTGTTCGGACCGGCGCCGACGATCTCCGTGAACGTCGAGATGCCGATGCCCATCAGCTGGCCGTTCTTGCGCTTTTCCGCCTGCTCGCGGCGCAAGCCCTCGTAATCGACCGCCTTCAGCACTTTCTCGAGCGCCGGATGGTAGTTGCCGGAATCGAGCGTCCAGCCGAACGCCGTCGTGTACGGGAACTGCTCGGCACGCACGAAGTTGCGCCGGCGAATCTCCGCCTTGTCGATATCGAGCTTCTGCGCGAGTACATCGATCATCCGCTCGATCAGATAAACTGCCTCGGTGACGCGGAGCGAGCAGCGGTACGCAACGCCTCCCGGGGCCTTGTTCGTGTAGACGGCATCGACGCGGCAATAAGCCTTCGGGATCGCATAGGAACCCGTGCAGATGCTGAACAGCCCCGCCGGGAACTTGGTCGCCGATACGTGCGAATTGAACGCGCCGTGGTCGGCGAGCGCGGTGAAGCGCAGCGCCTTGATCCGGCCGTCGCGGTCGGCGGCGAGCTCGCCGACGCCGTGGTAGTCGCGCGCGAAGCCCGTCGTCCCGATGTTGTCCATCCGCGACTCGATCCACTTGACCGGCACGCCGGTAACGATCGACGCGACGATCGCGACGACGTAACCCGGATAGACGGGGACCTTGTTGCCGAAGCCGCCGCCGATGTCGCCGCCGATGATGCGGATCTTGCTCTCGGGAATGCCGGAGAGCATCGCCACCACCGTGCGCACGAGATGCGGCGCCTGCGACGTCATGTAGACGGTCAGCTGCCCGCGAACCTTGTCGAACGACGCGACGCAGCCGCAGGTCTCGAGCGGGCAGGGGTGGACGCGCGGATTGAGGATTTCCTCGCGGACGGTGACCGCGGCGTTGGCGAACACCGCGTCGGTGCCGTCCTTGTCGCCGGCATCCCACGTGAAAATGTGGTTCGGATGCGTGCGCGGACCATGTCCGACTTCCTTCTTGTCGGCGATGTCCTCGCGGATGATCGGCGCGTCCTTCGCCGTCGACTTGTGCGGGTCGACGATCGCGGGAAGCTCCTCGTAGTCGACTTCGACGGCCTCGGCGCCGTCGGCGGCCGCGTAGCGGTCGCTCGCCAGAACCATCGCGACTTCCTGCAGCTGGAAGCAGACCTTCTGGTCGGCGAGCACGGCCTGCACGTCGCCGCCGAGCGTCGGCATCCAGTGAAGCTTCACGGGCTTCAGGTCATCGGCGGTGAGCACGGCGACGACGCCCGGCACTTGGAGCGCCTTCGATTTGTCGATCGACTTGATGCGGGCGTGCGCGTAAGGGCTGCGCACGATCGCACCGAACAGCATCCCGGGAAGCTTGATGTCGTCGACGTAGCTTCCCTGGCCGCGGATGAAGCGCGCGTCTTCCTTGCGCTTGCGCGCGACTCCCATTCCCTGCAGGCTTTCCTCGCGTTCGCGCGTATCGGAATCTGGCATTTCTCGCGTCCTCCGGTTGCTCGCGGTCAGGCGGTTTTCGCCGCCATCTTGGCCGCAGCGTACTGAACGGCCTTGACGATGTTCTGGTACCCGGTGCAACGGCAGAGGTTCCCCGCCATCCCGTAGCGGATCTCCTCTTCCGACGGATTGGGATTCTCCTTCAGCAATCGATACGCTCGGGTAATCATCCCCGGCGTGCAGTAGCCGCATTGCAGCGCGTGCTCCTGCGTGAAGGCTTCCTGCAGCACGTGCAGGTCACCGCCCTTCGCGAAGCCCTCGATCGTCATCACCTCGGCGCCGTCGCACTGGACGGTAAGCACCGTGCAGGACTTCACCGACATCCCGTCGAGGTCGACGGTGCACGCGCCGCAGTGCGAGGTTTCGCAACCGATGTGAGGCCCCGTGTGCTGCAGCTTCTCGCGCAGCGTGTGGATCAGCAGCTCGCGCGGCTCGACCGCGACGTCGACCTCGTTGCCGTTCAGCCTGAAAGACACCAGCTGTTTCTGCGCCATGATGATCTCCGCCGATCGCGTTGCCTAGCGGGCTGCGCGCGAATGCGCGGTGCGCAGCGCCGTCCTGGTCATCTCGCCGGCCATCGCCGTCTTGTACGCCGGATCGCCGCGCAAATCGGCAACCGGATCGCAGATGCTCATCGCAAGCCGTGCCGCATCCTCCACGCCGGCGTCGTCGAACGTCTTGCCGATGAGCCCGGCCTCGGCCGCCTTCGCCTTGAGCGCAGTCGCGCCGACGTTCGTGAGCGCGATCGAGACGGCGGCGACCGATGAGCCCTGCATCCGGATCGTCACTGCCGCGGCGGCCGTCGCGAAGTCTCCCGTCTTGCGCTTCAGCTTCGCGTAGCACCAGCCCGTCCCCTTCGCCGGAATCGGTATGCGAATCTCGCTGATGATCTCGCCCACCTCCAGCAGGGTGTCGTAGGTGCCGCGGAAGAAACCGTCGGCCGCGACGACGCGCTTGCCGCGCGTACCCTCGAGAACGAACGATGCATTGAGCGCCAGCGCGAGCGCCGGATGGTCGTTGCCGGGATCGCCGTGCGCGATGTCGCCGCCGATCGTTCCCTTGTAGCGCACCTGCGGATCGGAGATCTGCCTCGCGCCTTCGACCAGCAGCGGGCACGCCTCCTGCAGGAGCTTCGAGGCGATCAGATCGCTCTCCGTGGTCATCGCACCGATGCGGATCGTGCCGCCGTCTTCGCGGATGCCGCGCAACTCCGGGATCTTGCCGAGATCGACCAGATGCGCGGGCTGCGCGAATCTGAGCTTCATCATCGGCAGCAGGCTGTGGCCACCGGCGAGCACTTTCGCGTCGTCACCGAGCTGCTGCAAAAGACCGAGCGCGTCGGGCAGCGTCTTCGGGGCGTGATACTGGAACTCACGCGGAATCATCGCGTCTCCTCCTCGTCTTCACGCCCGCCTTCGTGCGCCTTCGCGGCGCATCTCTCGGGGCGGAAAGGTTGGTCGTGCCTCGTCCGAAGTCCGAGAATATACGCCGGAACGCCGTCTGCGGGGGCCCCGCCGGCCCGCTCGTGACGGCGTCCGGAGAGAGCCGTCCGGCGATGCCATCATGCTGTCGACAACCCGTCGGCCTGCCCGCGCCCGGGCGGCGCCTTCCGGCCTTTCGCAGAGTCCCGAGCGGTTCTGATCGCACGGCTCGCGGGGGCCTATCCGCCGCAGGAGCGCGGCGGCGAACGCTGACGACGGCGCCTGCGCTAAAGGCGGTGCCGCCGATCGGCGATCGCGAACCCGGGCCATTCGATCGCGCCGGGCTTCGCGAGCGCCATCACTTTGAACAGCTCACCCATCTCCGAGGGAGAGATCAGCTTCTGCACCGAAGCCGCGGCATGAATGTAATCGAGCGTCTCCGGCGCGCCGCTCGCCGCGAGCGCATCGAGGATTCCGCAGCCCAGCAGAAACGGCGCCTGTGCCGTGAATCCCGCGACTTCGAGGCCCGCCCGCTCGCCGGCCGCCGCCATCGCGGTGAAATCGACGTGCGCGGTGATGTCGTTCAATCCCGGCCAGGCGAACGGATCGCTATGCGCGCGATGCCGGTAGTGACACATCAGCGTGCCTTCGCTGCGCTGCGGATGGTAGTACTCCGCAGCGGGGAAGCCGTAGTCGATGAAAAGCGCAGCACCGCCGACGATCCGCGCTCCGATCGCATGCACGAGCGCTTCCGCGGCTTCGTTGACCTCGCTCAGGTAGTCGCCCGCTTCGGGAAAGCGCGACGCGGCGAGCCTCGCGAGCCGGGCATCGGCGCCCCTCTCGGCCCACGTCGGTTTCCAACGCGCCTCGTCCCAGGCCACACCGCGCTCGAAGTATTCACCGCTGCGCCTCTCGACGATGCTGACCGCGATCGCGTCGAGAACCTCGTTCGCGATCACCGCGCCGTCGATCGCGTCGGGCAGCGCAGCGAGCCACGAAACGCGCCCGCAATGGGCTCGCGCATCGCGCTCGAGCGTCGCTCGCTGGCGTTGCGCGAGATCCGGGCTCGGCTCGAGAATCGCGTAGCGCGACGGCAGCGCATCGCGCTCGGCAAGCGCGTTCAGCAGGTCGGCAGCGAGCCGCCCGCTGCCGCCGCCGAGCTCGACGATCTCGCGGCAGCCGGTCGCTGCGAGGATCCGCTGCAGCTGTGTCGCCAGCGCCGCGCCGAAGAGCGGCGTCATCTCGGGCGCGGTCACGAAATCGCCGCCCGCGCCGAGCTTGGCCGCCCCCGCCGCGTAGTAGCCGAGTCCGGGCGCGTGCAGGACGAGATCCATGTAGCGCGAAAACGGAATGTAGCCGCCGCCGGCGGCGATCTCCGCGTGCACGGCGCTCGCAACGCGCGCGCTGTGCGCGCGCGCGTCGGGGTCCGGTTCGGGAAGTCTCGTCACGGCGCTCCGCAGGGGCATTCGTCGCCAGTGCGGCATCGAGGTCGATGTGCTAGATTCTGCCGCAGTCTAGCGTGGAACACCGAGGATTCGGCGTGCAAGGCAGGATCGTCCTGATCACCGGCGGCGCCAAGCGTGTCGGCGCAGCGATCTGCCGCCGCCTCCATGCAGCGGGGGCGAGCCTGATGCTCCATTACCGCCGGTCCGCCGGCGAGGCGCGCTTGCTGCAGGCCGAGTTGAATCACGCGCGCGCCGACTCGGTCGCGCTGATCCAGGCCGACCTGCTTGATCTCAACAAGCTTCCCGCGATCGTCGACCGGACGCTGCAGACGTTCGGCCGTCTCGATGCGCTCGTCAACAACGCGTCGTCGTTCTTTCCGACGCCTGTCGGCGACATCACGCCGCAGGCCTGGGACGACCTGATCGGAACGAACCTGCGCGCGCCGCTCTTCCTCGCGCAGGCCGCCGCTCCCGCCCTGAGGAAGGCGCAGGGCGCGATCGTCAACATTGTTGACATCCACGCGGAGCGCCCGCTCAAGAATTTCGTCGTCTATTCGGTCGCGAAGGCGGGATTGGTCGCCGTTACGCGCTCGCTCGCCCGCGAGCTTGCGCCTGAAGTGCGCGTGAATGCGGTCGCTCCGGGGCCGATCCTCTGGCCGGACGATTCGTCGTTCGACGAGCTCTCGCGGCAGCGCATCGTGTCGCACACGCCGCTCAGGCGCGAGGGCGACCCGGACGACATCGCGAAGGCCGTCCACTACCTGATCGCGGAAGCGACCTACGTGACCGGCGATACGATCAGCGTCGACGGCGGGCGGCACATCGCGATTTGAGGTCGCGGGCGAGCGCCGCCAGGCTGGCGCCGACCGTGGAACATGCGGCGAGGCCGAGGCGGATCCCCCCGCTATGCGCCACCGTCAGCGCGGCACCCGGCGATTCTTTCGGCGAGTCTTTCGAGATAGGGGTCGACGATGCCGTGAGCGACGAGCGCGACGCGCGTGCGCTCCAGGTAATCGAGCGACGACCCGAACGCGCCCGACGCCCTGGCAAGCACGGCGACCTGCGCGTCGAGGGACAGCCCGCGCGCGTACTGCGGATGATCGCGGCGGACGACGAACGCGAGCGCCGTGACCTCCCGTCCGTCGGTGCGAACCTTGACCCAGCTCGGACGGTACGATCCGGTGACCATTTCACGCCGCCAAAGCAGATGGAGCTCGTCGACCGCCAGCATCGCGGGCAGCCGCATCGCGACGCCGCAGCACGCGCCGCCTCGCTCCAGACCCAGCACGAGCCCGGGGAAATCGCGCGTCCCGCGCGAAGCGAGCGACCACAGGCAAAAGCGACGGTGCAATCCCGCGAGCGTGCCCGGGCGCATTTCCGCGACGGGAAAGATCGGGTTCCAGAGCAGCGAGCCGTACGCGAACACCCACCAGCCTGCGCCCGCCGGCTTCGCTGCGAGCGTCGTCGTCAGCGATTCGGAAAGCTCGACGTCGGAGAGCGCGTGCGCAGGACCGAGCTCGGACGCGTAGATGTCGCGCATCCGGTGCTGCTCGAGGTCGCGCCGCGAGAGCGTCATTCGCGGCCCCGCATCTTCGTTGTCCCGGCTTCGCCTGGCGCGCTCACGGCTCGCCACCTTCGTCGCGGAGCCCCTTCGCGAGCGCAATCTTCCCCGCGCGGCGCTTCGCCCCGGTCGACTTGCCGTGCGCCCCGCCCTTGCGCAGCAGCGGCGAGCGCGCGACCGGATCGCGCACCGCGGGCAGCGGCGGCAGTCGGTGCTTCTTCGCTCGCTTCACCTTTCGAGGAGTCCCTTGAACGGCAGCCGCGCTTCGCACCATGCAGCGGCGGCGAGCAGCCCGTCGTCGTTGCCCGAGGCAGCGGCGAGTTGCATGCCCAGCGGCATCCCGTTTTCCGCCAGTCCGATCGGCAGCGCGAGCGCGGGGAAGCCGGTGAGCGACCATAGCGTGCAGCACGACGGATCGCCGGTCGACCCCAGCCCCTCCGGCGCCGGCCCCGGCGCCGGAGGACAGATGACGGCGTCGAAGCCATCGAGCCATTCGTTGAACGAAACGATCGCCGCGTCCCGCAAGACCATCGCTACCTTGTAGTCGTCCGTGGAGATTGCACGGCCCTCGTCGAGCGCGGCGTTCACTTTCGGCGAGAGGCGCGCGCGCTCGCGCTCCTGCAGCTCGCCGAGATTGCGCGCGGCTTCAAAGAGCATGACGGTGCGATGTACGAGGTTGGCTTCGCGCCACGAGGGCGGAAAGTCGACGGCGAGAACCTCGGCGCCGTGCTGTCGCAGGCGTGTCGCTGCGGCGTCGAGCTTCGCGCGGGCGTCGGCGTCGTTCCGCTGGGTCCATGGGAAGCGATCGAGCAGGGCGAAGCGCGGCGGCGTTTCGCTCCTCGCGGGTGCGGCTGCGATGCGACCTGGCTCGGCGAGCGCCGCGGCGAGCCTCGCCGCGTCAGTGACGGTGCGCGTGAACGTGCCGAGCTGATCGAGCGTATCGCTGAAGACGTGGACACCTGAAAACGGAAGCGCATCCTTCGTCGGCTTGAAGCCCACGACGCCGCAGTAGGCGGCAGGCCTGATCACGGATCCGTTCGTCTGCGTGCCGATCGCGCCGCCGACGTGGCCCGCGGCCACTGCCGCTGCCGAACCCGCCGACGACCCTCCGGGCGTGCGCTCCGGGTTCCAGGGATTCCGGGTCTTCGACGGATCGAGGAAGGCGAACGCGGTGGTCACCGTCTTGCCGAACACGAACCCGCCCGCTCGTTTCAAGCGCACGATGCACGCGGCGTCGCGCTGCGGTCGGTGTCCGGCGTAGATCGGCGACCCGAGCTGCATCGGTTCGTCGATCGTCGGAATGATGTCCTTCACGCCGATGCCGATCCCCTCGAGCAGTCCGCGGCCCACGCCCTTGCGCGCGTCGCACACGACCGCCTCCGCACGCACGCGCAGCGGATCGAGATGCGCCCACGCGTCGATCGCGGCGTCGCTCGCCGCCACGCGCGCGAGCTGCGCTTCGGCGAGCGCTCTCGCACTGAGCGTCCCGCCGACGATCGCTTCAGCCGCGCTCGCAAGCGGCCAGCGAAACAGCTCGGCGTCCCTCATGGCCCAACCTGCGAACGTTCGACGCTCATCGACATTCCCGTCACGCTTTCAGGAAGATCTGCTGCAGGTCGTTGAGGAATCGCCGCCCGAGCTGCGTCGGCCTGATGGCCGTCGGATCGTGCTCGATCAGTCCGCGTCCCTGAGCCTCGGCGAGCTCGCCCTGCACGAGCGCGAGCGGATAGCCGGTGCGCTCGGCGAAGAGCGTCTTCGGAACGCCCCCGGTCAGGCGCAGCGCATTCAGCATGAACTCGAATCCGATGTCCGCCCGCGTGACTGCATTTTGTTCGAGCATCGGCGCACCGGCCGCGGTTTCGTCCATGTACTGCTTCGGCTGCTTGTAGCGCACCTGCCGGACGATGCGGTCGGCGAACGAGAGCTTCGAATGCGCGCCGGCGCCAATGCCCAGGTAGTCGCCGAAGCGCCAGTAGTTGAGATTGTGCCGGCATTCGCGCCCCGCTTGCGCGTATGCGGACGTCTCGTAATGGCCGTAGCCCGCCGCGCCGAGCTTCGCATGAATCGCCTCTTCGATGTCGGCCGCCGTTTCGTCGTCGGGAAGCGGCGGCGGATAGCGATGGAACAGCGTGTTGGGCTCGAGCGTCAGGTGGTAGAACGAAAGGTGCTGCGGCGAGAAAGCAAGCGCCGCGGCAACGTCGGCTTCCGCCTCGGCGACGCTCTGCCGCGGCAACGCGTACATCAGATCGAAGTTGACGTTGCCGAAGATCGAAAGCGCGGCTTCGGCGGCGCGGCGCGCCTCGATGGCGTCGTGGACGCGGCCGAGCGCGGTCAGGTGCTTCGCATCGAAGCTCTGGACGCCGAGCGAAAGCCGGTTGACGCCTGCGCCGAAGAAGCCGGCGAACTTGGCGCGCTCGAACGTTCCGGGATTCGCTTCGAGCGTTATCTCGGCATCGGGGATCAGCGGCACGCGCGCACGTATCGCCGCGAGCAGCGCATCGATCGCATCGGCGGAGAAGAGGCTCGGCGTTCCGCCGCCGATGAATACCGCGACGACCTTGCGTCCCCAGATCGACGGCAGCGCGAGCTCGAGATCCCTGACCAGCGCATCGACGTAGCGCTCTTGGGGCACGTCGCCTCGCGCCTCGTGCGAATTGAAAT
>DATKMY010000100.1:0-3622 GCA_035541655.1 Casimicrobiaceae bacterium
CGAAGGTCGCGGCGAGCAGCGGTACCGCGAGAGCGAAAGAGAATGTGCGCATGCTGGGTCCCCCATTGACGACGCCACATCTTCGCATCGTCGCGGTCCGGCCGTCACGCGCCTCGCGCTTGAATTCGCCGGCGGCGCGGATGACACGCATCCCCGCGAAATGGCAACATCCTTGCCCCAACCGATTTCTCGACTGCCATGAGACGAACCGTCACAGCCGCTCGCGTACTCGGCCTCTCGGCTCTGCTCGTCGCGGGCCTCGCGGCCGCGCATCACTCGGCCGCGATGTTCGACGCGGGCAAGGAGATCACGCTGACCGGCACGGTGAAGGAATTTCAGTGGATGAGCCCGCACTGCTGGATTCAGCTGCTCGTGCCCGACGAGGCGCACCCCGACGCGGCGCCCGTCGAATGGGGCATCGAGATGGACAACCCGACCGGTCTTTCGCGGCATGGGTGGAAGCCAGGCAGCCTGAAGGCCGGTGATCGCGTCGTCGTCGTCGCGCATCCGCTGCGCGACGGCACGAGCGGCGCGCAGGTCGTGTCGGTGTCGAAGGACGGCAAGCTGATCGGCAAGGCCGCCGAGTCGACGGCGCAGTAGCCGCGCGGAGAAATGAATGAGACGACTAGCGCTCATGGTCCGCTCGATGGTCCCGGCAGCGGCGCTCGCCGCGTGCGCCGGCCCGCCCGCGCCGCAACTCCCGCCGCGCGTCGCCGCGTTCGCAAAGCTGCCGGATTGGTCCGGTCTCTGGGAGCCGAACGTGTTCGTCGGCGAGGGAATCGGCCAGGGCCTGAGCGCCGAGGGACTGAAGGCCGGGGCGTCGATCATGAACGTCACTTTCCCGTTCACGCCCGAGTGGCAGGCGAAGTTCGACGCGGCCAAAGCCGCGCAGGCGGCCGCCGTCGCCGCGGATCCGAATCATCCGCCCGCGCCGACGTACAACAACTGCGCTTCGCCGCCGTTCATCATGAACATGGCCTCGCCCGCGATCTTCGAGTGGCGCGTCACGCCCGAGGAGACGACGATCGTCGACACGATCAACGGGATCCGCCACATCTATACCGACGGGCGGTCGCATCCGGCTCCTGACGAGATCTGGCCGACGAAGGCGGGCGACTCGATCGGCCGCTGGGAGGGCGACACGCTCGTCGTCGACACGATCGCGATCAAGCCCGACGTTCTCTTGACCCCGCAACTCATGCTCAAGATGAGCGACCAACTGCACTTCGTCGAGCGATTCCGTATGGTCAACGCCGACGAGCTGCACGACGAGTTCACTCTCGAAGATCCGGTCGCGCTGACCAAGCCGTTCGAGATCACGTTCGTGTTCAAGCGCGTGACAGACGCAACGCGCATGATCGACGAAACGGAGTGCGACCAGACGACCGACCGCAACCCGATCGTGAACGGCCGCTTCACCTCGATCACCACCCGCTAAGGCAATCTCGCCGAGATTTGACGCCGTTTTGTGCGGTTGTCGCGCGCGCCGAGCCCCAGCGTCGATTACGGCGTCAAATCTCGGCGAGGTTGCCTTTTTCCTGCAACCAGTCGCGGCGGTCGGAGGCGCGCTTTTTCGCGAGCAGCATGTCCATGACCTCGACCGCCGCGTCGACGGCCTTGCCCTCGGCCGTGAGCTGCACGAGGCGCCGCGTCTCCCTCGCCATCGTGGTCTCGCGAAGCTGAGACGGGTTCATCTCGCCGAGGCCCTTGAAGCGCGTGACGGTGACCTTGCCGGTCTTCTTCTCGGCCTCGATTCGGTCGAGCAGTAGGTCCCGCTCGGCCTCGTCGAGCGCGTAGTGCACTTCCTTGCCGACGTCCACTCGAAACAGCGGCGGCATCGCGACGAACACGTGGCCGGCCTCGACGAGCGGACGGAAGTGCTTCAAGAACAGCGCGCAGAGCAGCGTCGCGATGTGCTGACCATCGGAGTCCGCGTCCGCGAGAATGCAGATCTTGTGGTAGCGCAACCCTTCGAGGTTCGAAGAGCCGGGATCGACGCCGAGCGCGATCGCGATGTTGTGCACCTCCTGCGATGCGAGCAACTCCGCCGGATCGACCTCCCAGGTGTTCAAGATCTTGCCTCGCAACGGCATGATCGCCTGCGTCTCGCGCTCGCGCGCCTGCTTCGCGGAGCCGCCGGCGGAGTCGCCCTCGACGAGGAACAGCTCGGCAACCTCGGGCTCCTGGATCGTGCAGTCGGCGAGCTTGCCCGGCAGCGCGGGGCCCGCGACGATCCGCTTGCGCACCACCTGCTTCGCTTGCTTGAGCCGGTGCTGCGCGTTCTCGATCGCGAACGCGGCGATCTCGTCGCCGCTCTCGGGATGCTGGTTGAGCCAAAGCGCGAAGTGGTCCTTGATCACGCCGCCGACGAACGCAGCGCACTCGCGCGACGCGAGGCGCTCCTTCGTCTGGCCCGAGAACTGCGGCTCGGCGATCTTCACCGACAGCACGAAGCTCACGCCTTCCCAAACGTCCTCGGGCGCGAGCTTGATGCCACGCGGCAATAGATTGCGGAACTCGCAGAACTCGCGCAGCGCGTCGCAGAGACCGGAGCGTAGGCCGTTCACGTGCGTACCGCCCTGCGGCGTCGGGATCAGGTTCACGTAGCTCTCGAGCACGGCCTCGCCGCCGTCGCGACGCCAGACGAGCGCCCACTCGACCGCCTCGCGCTTGCCCTCGAGCTTGCCGGAGAACGGCGGGTCGGGAAGCCAATCGCCGCCGCCCACCGCTTCCTTCAAATACTGCTCGAGACCGCCAGTGTAAACCCAGCGCTCTTTCTCCTTCGGCTTCTCGACCTCGAGCGTAACCTCGAGGCCGGGGCACAGCACCGCCTTCGCGCGCAGCACGTGCTTCAGCTTCGGTAGCGAGAACTGCGCGCTGTCGAAGTACTTCGGATCGGGCCAGAAGCGTACGGTCGTGCCGGTGTTGCCTTTGCCGACCTTGCCGACGACCTCGAGCTTGCTGCGGCGGTTGCCGTTCGCAAAGCTCATGTTGTATTCCTTGCCGTCGCGCCGGATCCAGACCTCGAGGTTCTTCGAGAGCGCGTTCACGACCGACACGCCGACGCCGTGCAGGCCGCCCGCGAACTGGTAGTTCTTGTCGTTGAACTTGCCGCCGGCATGCAGCCGCGTGAGGATCAGCTCGACGCCGGACAGCTTCTCTTGCGGGTGGATATCGACCGGCATCCCGCGGCCGTCGTCGGCCACCTCGAGCGAGCCGTCGGCGTGCAGCATCACGTCGATCTTTTTCGCGTGGCCGGACAGCGCCTCGTCGACGCTGTTGTCGATGACCTCGTGGGCGAGGTGGTTCGGGCGCGTCGTGTCGGTGTACATCCCGGGACGACGGCGAACGGGCTCGAGCCCGCTCAGGACTTCGATGTCCGCAGCGCGGTAATCGTTGCTCATTGTCCGGACCCGCGCTCGGACGGCCGCATTGTCCGAGCTCCTCGCGGAGCCTGAGCCGGATTGTAGCGCGTTCGCGCGCGGGCGCGAGCGAAGAATCTATGCGAGATCGGCCGCGAGCGTGCGCGCGACGTCGGGAGCGACGACGACCTCGCGCGTATAGCTCGGATGCTCGACGCCGATCTTGAGCGCGGCGCCGGACTTCAACCGGGAGCGCATCG
>DATKMY010000101.1:0-9758 GCA_035541655.1 Casimicrobiaceae bacterium
GATCAGCTTCTATCCAGGGATTGCGCTGCTGGTCACCATCGTCGCCATCAACCTGGTGGGCGATCACTTGCGCGACGTGCTGAACCCGCGACTGAAACGGTGACCACTGCCACCCTCGAAGTGCGCAACCTGCGCACGCACTTCTTCACCCGTGCCGGCGTGGTGAAGGCGGTCGACGACGTGAGCTTCGAAGTCCGCGGCGGCGAGGTTCTGGGCCTGGTCGGCGAATCGGGCTCGGGCAAGTCGATCACCGGCTATTCGATCATGGGCCTCGTCGAGCCGCCGGGCCGCATCGTGCTGGGCGGCATCCGCCTGAACGGTCGCGACCTGCGCAAGCTCTCCGCCGAGCAGATGCGGGAGCTCCGCGGCAATCGGATCGCGATGATCTTCCAGGATCCGATGATGACGCTCAACCCGGTCCTGTCGATCGCGACGCAGATGGTCGAGACGATCCTCGCGCACGACAAGGTGTCGCGCGAAGCGGCGCTCGCGCGCGCGCGCGAGGCGCTGGTCAAGGTCGGGATCCCTTCGCCGGACGAACGACTCGAGGCGTATCCGCATCAGTTCTCGGGTGGAATGCGCCAGCGCGTCGCAATCGCAATTGCGCTGCTCAACAATCCGGATCTGATCATCGCCGACGAGCCGACCACCGCGCTCGACGTAACGATTCAGGGCCAGATCCTGTTCGAGATGCAGAAGCTCACCCGCGAGACCGGCGCGGCGCTGATCTGGATCACGCACGACCTCTCGGTCGTCGCCGGTCTTGCCGACCGCATCTGCGTGATGTACGCGGGACGGATCGTCGAGCAGGGCGCCGTCGAGGACGTCCTCACCGAGCCGCAGCACCCGTACACGCAGGGCCTCCTCGATTCGGTGCCCTCGCGAAGCCCGCGTGCCACCCGTCTTCGGCAGATCCCGGGAATGGCACCTTCGGCGCTCGAACTTCCGACGGGTTGCGCGTTTCGCGCGCGTTGCGCGTATGCGACCGACGTCTGCGCCACGCCGCCGGAGATGCGGCCGATGGGCGCAAGCGGCCAGTCGGGGCGATGTCACCATCCGCTGGGCACGCGAGCGCAACCGTGAAAACGGTCACCCGAACGGCGACGAAGTCCGGCGGCGCCGTCCCGCCTCTCGTGGAACTGCGTGGCGCATCTAAACGATTCGTGAAGCCGCTCGACGTCGCGACGCGGATCGCCAATCTGCTGGGGGCGGACGTGAAGGAAGAAGTCGTGCGCGCCGTCGATTCGGTCGACTTGAAGATCGACGCCGGCGAGGTCGTCGGGCTCGTCGGCGAATCCGGCTGCGGCAAGTCGACGCTCGGGCGACTCGCCGTCGGCCTGCTGCCCCTTTCTTCCGGCGCGCGATTCTGGAGGGGAAGGCCGCTCGTCGACCTCGCTCCCGAGGCCCGGCGGGAACAGCAGCTCAAGATGCAGATGATCTTCCAGGACCCCTACGCATCGCTCAATCCGCGGATGCGGGTGATCGACATCGTCGGCGAAGCGCCGATCGCGCACGGTATCGTCTTGCCGAGGCAGAAGATCGAATACGTCGGCATGCAGCTCAATCGAGTCGGCCTCGATCCGATGCTGATGCGCCGGTTTCCGCATCAGTTCTCCGGAGGTCAGCGCGCGCGGATCGGCATTGCCCGTGCGCTCGCCGTGAAGCCTGAATTCCTCGTCTGCGACGAATCGGTGGCCGCGCTGGACGTGTCGATCCAGGCGCAGGTGCTGAACCTCTTCATGGACCTCAAGTCGGCGCTCGATCTGACGTACCTCTTCATCAGCCACGACCTGGGGGTGGTCGAGCACATCAGCGACCGGATCGTCGTCATGTATCTCGGGCGCGTCGTCGAATCCGGCCCGACGCCCGAGGTGTTCACGGCGCCGAATCACCCGTACACGCAGGCGCTGCTCGCGGAAGTCGGCAAGGTCGAACCGCGCAAGCGCAAGTTCGCGCCCATCAAGGGCGAGATTCCGTCGCCGCTCGCGCCGCCACGCGGCTGCCATTTCCATCCGCGCTGCCCGCATGCGATGGCGAGGTGCATGACCGACGTGCCGGCGCTCAAGAGGATCACGCCGTGGCGCTTCTCGGCGTGCCATCTGAACGACGACCCCCCGAGCCGGGAGACGTGACCGCATGACCGCCGTGCCCGCTTTCCTCCTTCACGCGCCGGCGACGACGGCGCTGCCGCTCGTCCTCGATTCGCCGCATTCGGGCGAGCACTATCCCGATGACTTCGACCACGCACCGCCGCGCGAGGTGGTCCGCCAGGCCGAGGACACGCACGTCGCTCGCCTCTACGGTTTCGCGCCGCAGTTCGGTGCGGCGTTGATCGAAGCGACGTTTCCGCGCGCTTATATCGATGCGAACCGCAGCCTGAACGACATCGATCCGGCAATGCTCGCCGACGCCTGGCCGACGACGCTTGCCGCATCGTCCAAGAGCGCGAAGGGCATCGGACTCCTGTGGCGCATCGCCCGCGACGGCGCGCCGATGTACGACCGCAAGCTGAGTGCGGCCGAAGTCGAGCGGCGGATCGACCGCTGGTACCGGCCATACCACGCGGCGCTCGCCGCCGAACTCGACACGCTGCATCGCCGATTCGGCGCCGTCTGGCACGTGAACTGCCATTCGATGCCGGCGGTCGGGGACGCGTATTCGGACGACGCCGGCCGTCCGCGCAAGGATTTCGTTCTCGGCGATCGCGACGGCACGACATGCGCCCCGGAATTCACGGCGCTCGTCGCGCGGACGCTCGAAGGACTGGGCTATAGCGTCGCGATCAACGATCCTTACAAGGGCGTCGAAATCGTGCGCCGCTACGGTCGACCGGGCGAGCGTCGACACAGCCTGCAGATCGAGCTCAATCGCCGCCTGTACATGGACGAAGCCACGCTCGAGCCCACGCGCGGCTACGCGAAGCTCGAGGCGGACCTCGAGCGGCTCGTTGCCGCGGTTGCCGCGTACCTGCGAACCCGGATCTGACGGACGCGTCATCCCGCAGGTCCGCAATCGGCGCCGAGCGATCGCTTTTGCCGCAGGTTGTTGCTTTGCGGTACAATTACAAGGTTTTGCCGCCGCAACCGAAGCAGCGCCGGCCGGCATGCATGCTGAAATCGCGCGTGCGAAACGAGAAACGAGTAAAAGCGAACCGGGAATGCGCGGCAAACTCGTCGTCGGCAACTGGAAGATGAACGGCGGGCTCGCGGCGAATGCCGCGTTGCTCGCGGAGATCGCGGCGGGATGGAGGCCCTCGCCGGGCCGTGAACTCGCGGTGTCCGTTCCCTATCCGTATCTGCCCCAGGTGCAAGGGGCGCTCGCGGGAACGCCCATCGCGTGGGGAGCGCAGGACGTGAGCGAGCACGAGGCCGGCGCTTACACTGGCGAAGTGTCCGCCCGGATGCTTGCGGAGTTCGGCTGCCGGTTCGCGATCGTCGGACATTCGGAGCGCCGCCAGTACTTCGGCGACACCGATGCGGTCGTCGCGGCCAAGGCGAGCGCGGCGCTCGCGGCGGGGATCACGCCCATCGCGTGCATCGGCGAGACGCTCGCCGAACGCGAGCAGCGCGTGACCGAGGCCGTCGTGCTGCGCCAGCTCGATGCCGTCCTCGCCGCGTTGGGGAGCGCGGCAACGCGGCTCGTGATCGCTTACGAACCCGTGTGGGCGATCGGTACGGGTCGAACGGCGTCGCCGGCCGAAGCGCAGGCGGTGCACGCGACGGTTCGTGCGCGGCTCGGGCAAGCAGGTGCGGTCGATATCCCGGTGCTCTACGGGGGAAGCGTCAAGTCGGACAACGCCGCGGCGCTGTTCGCGATGGCGGACATCGACGGTGGATTGATCGGCGGCGCATCGCTCAAAGCCGCGGAATTTTTGGCGATTGCGCGGGCCTAATCGGGCGGCGCCGGAGTGCGACGATGAACATGTTGGAAACGGGGTTGTTGATCATTCACGTGCTGGTCGCTGCGGCGATCTGCGGCTTCGTGCTCCTCCAGCACGGCAAGGGCGCCGACATGGGCGCAGCCTTCGGCAGCGGCTCGTCGGGCAGCCTGTTCGGTGCGGCGGGTTCCGCCAACTTCCTGTCGCGGACCACCGCTATTCTCGCGGCGGTCTTCTTCGCGTCGAGCCTCGGGCTCACCTGGCTCGCGACGGCGCGCTCGGGCGACTCGGGCGCGCCCAGGGGCGTGATGGAAAAGCTCGCGCCGAAGGCGTCCGACGTGCCCGCTGCGCCGGGCGCGGCACCAGGGTCGCCGGCCGGGGCGAGCTCCGGCGCGCTCCCGGCAGCCGACGGTTCGAAGTTGCCGGCCGCACCGGCGCCTGACGGGTCGAAGGCGAGCGAGGTGCCGAAATAGCGGCGGGGCGGGGCGCCGATTGGCAGCGACCGGATTCGAGACGAAAATACACGCCGAGCGAGCGAAGCGGCTCGCTTGGAACGAGACAGGCCGACGTGGTGAAATTGGTAGACACGCTGTCTTGAGGGGGCAGTGGCGTAAGCCGTGGGAGTTCGAGTCTCCCCGTCGGCACCAGGTTTGCGATCGATCGCGGTTCTGAACCGACAGAGGATGCGGCACGGGGTCGATAACCATGCTGGAACAGTACTTTCCGATCCTGCTCTTCATCCTGTTCGGCCTCGCGGTCGGGGTCGTGCTTCTCACAGTCGGGGTCGCGGTCTCGCCGGACCGTCCCGATCCCGAGAAGCTCTCGCCGTACGAGTGCGGGTTCGAGGCGTTCGAGGACGCGCGGATGAAGTTCGATGTCCGCTATTACCTCGTCGCGATCCTGTTCATCCTGTTCGACCTGGAGATCGCGTTTCTCTTCCCCTGGGCGGTGGTTCTGCCCGACATCGGCTTCTTCGGCTTCGCGGCGATGATGATCTTCCTTGCGGTTCTCGTCGTCGGCTTCATTTACGAATGGAAGAAGGGTGCGCTCGAATGGGAGTAGCGAGGAGGCGTGTCCATGGCGATTGAAGGCGTCCTCGAGAAGGGTTTCGTCACGACGTCGCTCGACAGCGTGATCAATTGGGCGCGCAACGGCTCGATGTGGCCGATGTCGTTCGGCCTCGCCTGCTGCGCGGTGGAAATGATGCACGCTGGCGCATCGCGCTACGACCTCGACCGCTTCGGCGTCGTCTTTCGTCCGAGCCCGCGCCAGTCCGACGTGATGATCGTCGCCGGAACGCTGTGCAACAAGATGGCGCCGGCGCTGCGGAAGGTCTACGACCAGATGGCCGAGCCGCGTTGGGTGATCTCGATGGGTTCCTGCGCGAACGGCGGCGGCTACTACCACTACTCGTACTCGGTCGTGCGCGGCTGCGACCGCATCGTTCCCGTCGACATCTACGTTCCGGGCTGTCCGCCGACCGCCGAGGCGCTGCTGTACGGCATCCTGCAGCTCCAGAACAAGATCTGGCGGACCAACACGATCGCGCGCTGATGGCAACGAATCCGGAAGCCCTGGCCGCGGCGTTGCCCGCGGCGCTCGGCGATGCGCTGGGAGAGGTGAAGATCGCGCTGGGCGAAGTGACCGCGATCGTCCCGCACGATCGCCTCTCGGGCGCGCTGCGCACGCTCCGCGACCGCCCCGAGCTCCGCTTCGAGATCCTCGTCGATCTCTGCGGCGTCGACTATTCGGCGTACGGCGGCTGCACGCACGAGGGGCCGCGGTTCGCCGTCGTCTACCACCTGCTGTCGCTCGCCAACAATCACCGCGTCCGGGTGCGCTGCTTCGCGCCTGACGACGGCTTCCCCGTCGTGGCGAGTGCCGTCGAAGTGTGGCCGAACGCCAATTGGTTCGAGCGCGAGGCTTTCGACCTCTTCGGGATCATGTTCGCGGGGCACCCCGATCTGCGCCGGATCCTCACCGACTACGGCTTCATCGGCCATCCGTTCCGTAAGGACTTCCCGGTGTCGGGCTACGTCGAGATGCGCTACGACCCCGAGCAGGGGCGCGTCGTCTACCAGCCGGTGACGATCGAGCCGCGCGAGATCGTGCCGCGCGTGATCCGCGAGGACACGTACGCCAAATGAGCGACCCCCACGCTCACGTCGTTCGCTGCCCCCCGAGGGGGCGCACCGGCGCGCTTCGGGCGGCCGTGCGCGCGCTGGGAATGAACGACCCCCACGCTCACGTCGTTCGCTGCCCCCCGAGGGGGCGCACCAGCGCGCTTCGGGCGGCCGTGCGCGCGCTGGGCATCGCCGCTTGCCTTCATGGCTGAGATCCGCAACTACACGATGAATTTCGGGCCGCAACACCCGGCGGCCCACGGCGTATTGCGCCTCGTGCTCGAGCTCGACGGCGAAGTGATCCAGCGCGCCGATCCGCACATCGGCCTGCTGCATCGCGCGACCGAGAAGCTTGCCGAGACCCGCACGTACCTCCAGACGCTGCCCTACATGGACCGTCTCGACTACGTGTCGATGATGTGCAATGAGCACGCGTACTGCCTAGCGATCGAAAAGCTGCTCGGCATCGAGGTCCCGATTCGCGCGCAGTACATCCGCGTGATGTTCGACGAGATCACGCGGATCCTGAATCACCTGCTGTGGATCGGCTCGCATTCGCTCGACGTCGGCGGGATGACGACGTTTCTCTACGCATTTCGCGAGCGTGAGGATTTGTTCGACTGCTACGAGGCGGTGTCGGGCGCGCGGATGCACGCGGCGTATTACCGTCCCGGCGGCGTCTATCGCGATCTGCCCGACAAGATGCCTCAGTACGAGGCGCAGCACACGCGCAGCGCGCGCGCGCTGGAGCAGATGAACGCGAACCGCCAGGGGTCGCTGCTCGACTTCATCGAGGACTTCGCGCGACGCTTCCCCGGCTACGTCGACGACTACGAGACGCTGCTCACCGAGAACCGCATCTGGAAGCAGCGCACCGTGGGCATCGGCGTCGTTCCGCCGGAGCGCGCGATCGCGCTCGGCTTCACCGGTCCGATGCTGCGGGGCTCCGGCGTGCCCTGGGACCTGCGGCGCAAGCAGCCCTACGAGGTTTACGACCGGATGCAGTTCGACATTCCGGTTGGCACCAACGGCGACTGCTACGACCGCTATCTCGTCCGCGTCGAGGAGATGCGGCAGTCGAACGGGATCGTCAAGCAGTGCGTAGACTGGCTGCGCGCGAATCCGGGCCCCGTCATCATCGACAACCACAAGATTGCGCCGCCGCCCCGCGAAGAGATGAAGCTCGCGATGGAGGACCTGATCCATCACTTCAAGCTCTTCACCGAAGGGATGCACGTTCCGCCGGGGGAATCCTACGCGGCGGTCGAGCACCCGAAGGGCGAGTTCGGCGTCTACATCGTGTCCGACGGCGCGAACAAACCCTACCGCGTCAAGCTGCGCGCGCCGGGGTTCGTCCACCTCTCCGCGCTCGACGAGATGTCGCGGGGGCACATGATCGCCGACGCGGTCGCGATCATCGGGACGCTCGACATCGTGTTCGGGGAGATAGATCGATGAGGCGGCTTCGCGAGCCCGGGCCCGAAGCGCGCGGCCGGCCGGCGAGTCGTCTTGGCGGGCGCTCGGACCCGGACATCGCGGCGCTCTTCGTGGAGGCCAACCGGTGAGGCTCCCTCCATGCTGAGCGAAGACGCGCTGCGGGGAATCGACCGCGAGATCGCGAAGTACCCGCCCGACCAGAAGCAGTCGGCTGTGATGTCGGCGCTCGCGATCGCGCAGGAGGAGAAAGGCTGGCTCGCACCCGAGACGATGGACTTCGTCGCCAATTACCTCGGGATGCCGGCAGTCGCGGTCTACGAGGTCGCGAGCTTCTACGAGATGTACAACCGCGAGCCGACCGGCCGCTACAAGATAACGATCTGCACCAATCTTCCGTGCGCGCTGCAGGACGCCGTCAAGGCCGCCGAGCACCTGAAGGCGAAGCTCGGGATCGGCTTTGGCGAGACGACGGCCGACGGCCTCTTCACGCTGAAGGAGGGCGAGTGCTTCGGCGCCTGCGGCGACGCGCCGGTGCTGCTCGTCAACAACAAGCGGATGTGCAGCTGGATGAATCCCGACAAGCTCGATGCGCTGCTCGCAGCGCTCCGAGGCGAAACGGCGAAAGGCGACCGGTGAACGCGCCGTCCGAATTCCTGGACTACGGCCCCGACGCGATCATCATGGCGGGCCTAACGGGCAAGAACTGGCGGCTCGCCGACTACGTCGAGCGCGGTGGCTACGAGGCGCTCAAGAAGATCCTCGCCGAGAAGATTCCACCGACGACCGTGATCGCCGAGGTGAAGAAGTCCGCGTTGCGCGGGCGCGGCGGAGCGGGTTTCCCGACGGGGCTCAAGTGGAGCTTCATGCCGCAGCAGTTCAAGGGCCAAAAGTACCTCGTCTGCAACTCCGACGAAGGCGAGCCGGGCACGTTCAAGGATCGCGACATCCTGCGCTACAACCCGCATGCGCTGATCGAAGGAATGGCGATCGCCGCCTACGCGATGGGCTGCACGCGCGGCTACAACTACGTGCACGGTGAGATCTGGGACGTGTATCAACGCTGCGAGGAGGCCGTCGCAGAGGCCCGGGCCGCCGGCTTCCTCGGCGAGCGGATTCTCGGCTCCGACTTCACGTTCGATCTCTTCAACCACCACGGCTACGGCGCGTACATCTGCGGTGAGGAGACCGCCCTCCTCGAATCGCTCGAAGGCAAGAAAGGGCAGCCGCGATTCAAGCCGCCGTTCCCGGCGAGCTACGGTCTCTACGGCAAACCGACGACGATCAACAACACCGAGACCTTCGCCGCGACGCCGTGGATCATCCGGAACGGCGGCGAAGCGTTCCTCAACCTCGGACGTCCGAACAACGGCGGCACGAAGATCTTCTCGGTGTCGGGCGACTGCGCGCGGCCCGGCAATTTCGAGGTGAAGCTCGGCACGCCGTTCGCCAAGCTCCTGGAGATGGCGGGCGGGATGCGCGACGGGCGTCCGCTGAAGGCGTGCATCCCCGGCGGCTCGTCGATGCCGGTGCTGCCCGGCGACGTGATGATGGCGACCGACATGGACTACGACTCGATCGCCAAGGCGGGATCGATGCTCGGCTCGGGGGCGGTTATCGTGATGAACGACACCCGTTGCATGGTGCGCTCGCTGCTGCGTCTGTCGTACTTCTACTTCGAGGAATCCTGCGGGCAGTGCACGCCGTGCCGCGAGGGAACCGGGTGGCTGTGGCGCGTCGTCGAGCGCATCGAGCACGGCAAAGGGCGCAACGAAGACCTCGACCTTCTCGTTTCGGTCTCCGACAACATCGCCGGCCGCACGATCTGCGCGCTGGGCGACGCCGCGGCGCTGCCGGTGAAGAGCTTCGTCCACCACTTCCGCGACGAGTTCCAGCACCACATCGACCACAAGCGGTGCATGGTTCCGGATTACGTTTGACCAAGGCATGCTGAACCTCGAAATCGACGGCAGGGAAGTGCAGGTGGCGCCGGGAAGCACGGTGATGGACGCAGCGAACGCGCTCGACATCTACGTCCCGCACTTCTGCTATCACAGGAAGCTCTCGATCGCCGCCAACTGCCGGATGTGCCTGGTCCAGGTCGAGAAGGCGCCGAAGCCGCTGCCTGCGTGCGCGACCCCCGCCACCGAGGGCATGAAGGTGCACACGGCGTCCGCGCTCGCGGTCCAGGCGCAGAAATCCGTGATGGAGTTCCTGCTGATCAACCATCCGCTCGATTGCCCGATTTGCGACCAGGGCGGCGAGTGCCAGCTGCAGGACCTCGCCGTCGGCTACGGCGCCTCGTCGTCGCGCTACGCGGAGGA
>DATKMY010000102.1:0-4602 GCA_035541655.1 Casimicrobiaceae bacterium
CGCCGATGCCGAGGCGACCCTTGACCCCGATGATCGCATCCCAATCCTGCTCGGTGACTGAGCGGCTCCCCACGCGGGAGGGCCCTTTGAATGGCCCCACATCCACGTTGAAATTGTAGGTGAGGAGCGGCTGCAGCCAGAGCAGCCGCGCGCCCGCGAAGACATCCATTTCCACGTTGTCGCTGGATTGCACGCGGTAGCTCCCGGCGAGCGTCCAGACCCACGACTTGATGCCGACCCCCGTGTTCGCGGTCACTCCGACCGGCAACGGCACGCCATCGATCGTGCCGTCACGGGTTTTCGTATCCGTGGCCCCGATATTCATGTAAATGACGTCGGTGAACAGGCCCCAGGGACCCTTCTGCGCCTCGATCGAGCCCATGCCCGCCATCTTGAGGTTGTCGAGGATGGTGTGGAACTTGAGGTCGAAGTCGGCAGTGTTGCCGCCGGGAAACGTCGCGCCGCCTTTTATCTGCGCTCCCCACATGTAGATGACCGCGCGGAACCGCCACTCATCGGAGAGGTCCTGCGCCGCGGCGCTCGCGGACACCATGGCGCTGGCGCCAACCAGCGTCGCCGCGGCGGTAAGGATCAATGGTTTCATCTTCTTGCTCGCCTCCAGAGTGGACGCCCCCGCTGCATTCTGAAGCCGCGGTCCCGCGACTCGGGAACGCGGAAGTTCATTCTGACATAGGCGCCGTTCGCGCGCCGCCTAGTATTGACCGTCGGACAGCGCGAGCCGCGGATCACGAGCCGCCGGCTTTCGCCCGCGCCTGATTCATCACGTCGAGCGCAATGTTCGAGTGCGCATAGGCGCCGCCCGCGCGTATCTCCGCCGCGACCCAGATCGCTTCCATCAGCTCCTGCTCCGTCGCGCCTTTCCTCAGGGCGAGCAGCGTGTGGCCGCGAATGCAGTACGGACACTGCGTCGTGTGCGCGACCGCGACGGCGATCAGCTCCTTCATCTTCGACGGCAGCGCACCGTCGGCAAACGCTTTCTTGCTGAACGCGCGAAACGACTCTTCGATCTCGGGCGCGAGCTCGCGCCGCTTTTCGGCGAGCTCCTTCGATGCGGGCGGGTACATGTGCTGTTCCATCGTGACATCCTCCTGTCAGGGTGAACCCGAAGTCTCCGCGAGCGTGAGCGCCGTGGCAACGGCTGCGGCGATCAGGGCTGGAGCTCGACGTGCGGCACGCCGGATGCCCAAAGCGTCACACGCTGACCCGTGGCACTCGCGAGCGAGCCCGGAAGAAGCAGAGTCGCGCTCGTCGCGGGCTGGACGCGCAGCGCCGGAAAACGGCAGTCGAGCGCAGCCTCGCGTGCGATCCGGCAAGATTCCGAATACGCAGTGGCGCCGTCGTCGAGCCGAACGCCGATCCGCGTGCCGTCCGGCGGAATCCGCAGCGGCGTCGAGAACGCTATCTCGACCGACGTCGCGCCCGGGTTCGCGTGCCATGTCGCTTTCATCACGCGCGGCCGCTCGTCGCCGCGATGGAGATAGTCGGGGCCCTCGACGAGCACGTTGCCCTGATACGCTCCGATGTCCGGCGCGGACCCTGGCGGCGGATCGAGGCACGCGAGCGAACCGTCGGCCGCGCGAAGCACCGCGCAACCCTGCCCGCGGGCGAGGCTTTCGGGACGCAAACGGAAGTCGCCGATCGGCCCGTTGACGAATCCAGGATCGCCGTGGATGCCCTCCGCCGGGTAGCCGACCTCGCGGAGCTTGTCGGGATAGTCGGGATGGTTGCTGATGCTGTGCGTCGACGTGTCCCCTGGACTCGGCGCGTAGCAATCGATGAACGGCACGCGATCGAGATCCAGCGGAAACTTGTTGGGCGCCGCGTCCGTCATGCCGGGCGCCGACCGCACGCAATCCGTCTCGATCTCGAAATCGGCGACGCACATTCCCGGAGCGATGACGTTGGGATCGCAGAACAGCGTCGCGTTGTTCCATCCGCGAAACTCCGAGCGGCCGCCGGCGACGACCGGCGCCCGCACGTACCAGCTGTTGTTGAAGATGTAGATCGGCTCGTCGAGCTTGATCTCGCCAGGGCCGAGCTTGATCACCTTGCCCGTTCGGCTGCGGCTGCATTCGTTGTCCTCGGTCGGAGCCCAGGTTCCGTCCGTCTGCAGCGTCCGATCGGCAGCCCATTCGGCCGGAATGCAGCGCCGCGCCGGCTTGTCGTCGAACCAGCCCGTGTTGCCGAAGATGTAGACGGGGCCGCCGCCGACGCCGTCGAGCGAGAACCAGCCGTGCGCGTTGTAGATCCGGTTGTGGTGGATCCACCAGTTGATCGCCTGGTCCTCGGGCTCGACGGGGTTGTCGCGGACGAACTGGAAGTCGTTGTCGTAGATCTCGACGTTGACGTTGCACGGCGGATCCGTGCAGCGATTGGCGCGTATGCGAACGCCGTTGTAGGCATTGCGGATGATGTTGTGGCGGACGACGATGTCGCCGCGCGTGCCGAAGCTGCTGATCAGGCCGCCGTTGAGATACGCGCGCGAGCCGTGGTGCGAAACACCCCAGGGAACGGTATCCCACATGCGCCCGGGCTTGGGCTTGAGATCGTAGCGACCCGAGTAGCCGGATTCGTCGGGCGCGTAGCCGGAGTCGTCCTGCGTCCAGACGCTGTCCTCGACGACGAAGTGATCCGATCCCTGCGCGACGAAGAACGCGTACGTCGACCCGACGATGGTGTTGGCGCGCAGCGTGATGTGATGGCTCGACAGGAAGATGACCGCCGTCGGCCAGCAGTTGCGGATCGTGAAATCCTCGATCACGAGATACGCCGCATCCTCGAGAACGAGGCAGTTGACGGCGGCTCGCGTTCGGTACTGGTTTTCCTTGATCAGCGCGTCGAGTTCGGGCGAGCGCCCGCCCGGTTCTCGAAACCGTTCGATCAGCCCGAGCGTCGCGTCGAGGCTGCGACCCCCGTCGATGATCGTCGGCCGCGAGCCTGCGGCGCCGCGCGCCCCTTGGATGACGATCGGCCGGTCGGGTGATCCCTGAAGTCCCTTGATCCTCACGAGCAGATCGTCGGCAGTCATCGAGAAAACGCCGGGCGCGATGCGAATCACGCTGCCCGGGGTGGCGCGCTCCGCCGCGGCCCTGAACTCCCGCATCGAGGAGACCTCGACTTCTATCGGCGGCCCGTCGCGCACGGCCATCGCCGCGGGCGGCGCCATGGCGACCAGGAGCCACGCGGCGATGCCGATAGCGCGCGTGCGCGCATTGGTGCGATGCGTCACGCTTCCTCCCTGCTGGATCGCGCCGGGCAATCGCAAAGTCCACGGTCGCCGGCACGGATGGCCCGCCCCCGAACGGATTCTAATGCGACTCGATCCGCGCGAGGGGTCTCGTCGACCGCCGAGGTGGAGGTCCGCTTTCGAGCCGACGCGGTACCGCCGCGATGCTGGGCCGACCCACGACCCGCCAGCCGCTCTCGTGTTGCGCCGCTTCGCGACCCCATGGCATGATCGCCGCGCTCGCGGGGACTCGTCCTCCGCGACGCTCGCGGAGGAGGAGGCGCATGGCGCAGGTCCTGTTCAAGAACGCCAAGCTGCTCGATCCTCGCGCCGAGGCGCTGCAGGGCGGACACTCGCTGCTCGTCGAAGGCGACACGATCCGCGAAGTCTCGGCAAAGCCGATCAAGGCGCCGAAGGCCGACGTCGTCGACTGCAAGGGCCGCACGCTGATGCCCGGCCTCATCGACTGCCACGTGCATGCGATGCTCTCGGAAGTGAACCTCCGCTACCTGGAGGCGATTCCGCTGACGCTGATGACGGTGCGCGCTGCGAGCCTCGTCCGGGCGATGCTCGACCGCGGATTCACGACGGTCCGCGATACCGGCGGCTCCGACTGGGGTCTTCGCGACGGCATCGCACAGGGCCTTCTCCCCGGCCCGCGGATGTTCATCGCCGGGCGGGCGATCGGTCCTACCGGCGGGCATTCGGACGCGCGCCGCCGGACCGATCACGACCACGGCGATTGCCACTGCTGCAATGCGATGCGCTTCTGCCTCGAGGTCGCCGACGGCGCCGATGCCGTCCGCGCCGCGGCGCGCGAGCAGCTTCGCCAGGGCGCCGATCAGATCAAGATCATGGTCTCGGGCGGCGTCGCGAGCCCCTACGATCCTCTCGACAGCCGCCAATTCTCCCTCGACGAGATCGGCGCTGCCGTCGAGGAGGCCGAGGCCTTCGGCCGCTATGCGCAGGCGCACGCCTACACGCCGGACGCGATCACTCGCGCGGTCACCAAGGGCGTGCGCACGATCGAGCACGGCAACCTGATCGACGAGAAATCGGCGAAGGCGATGAAGGAGAAGGGCGCATACCTCGTCGCAAACCTCGTCGCCTATTACGCGATGCGGGAGCGCGCGAAGGAATTCGGGATGACGCCCGAGATGCTCGCGAAGAACGACCTCGTGATCGACGGCGGCCTCAAGTCGCTCGAGATCTGCAAGCGTCAGGGCATCAAGGTCGGCTACGGCAGCGATCTCCTCGGAGCGCTGCAGGTCGACCAGAGTCGCGAATTCATCCTGCGCCGCGAAGTGCTGTCGCCGATCGAGATCATCCGGCAGGCCACGCTCGTCGGCGCCGAG
>DATKMY010000103.1:0-57005 GCA_035541655.1 Casimicrobiaceae bacterium
CGACGGCGGCCAGAACGCGATCGTTCGCGTCGATCCCAAGACACACTCAATCCGCGCCTGGCCGCTGCCGAAGGACGCCGAGTACGCGAACCTGAACACCCTCACGTTCGATCGCAAGGGTCGCCTCTGGTTTACCGGGCAGAGCGGATATTACGGAAGGCTGGTGCCCGAGACCGGCGACATGAAGGTGTGGAAGGCGCCGCGCGGCAGCGGTCCGTACGGGATCACGACGACGCCCAACGGCGAGATCTACTACGCCTCGCTCGCCGGTAGCCATATCGCCCGGATCGATGTCGAAAGCGGCGAAGCGACGATCATCGAACCGCCGACACCGAAGCAGGGCGCGCGCCGCGTGTGGGCCGATTCGCGCGGGCGGATCTGGGTGAGCTACTGGAACACAGGCCAGGTCGGAATGTACGACCCCGCGACGAAAGCGTGGCGCGAGTGGACGCTTCCCGGCAACCACCCGCGGGCGTACGCGGTGTGGGTCGACGACAGGGACAAGGTGTGGCTCACCGAATGGACGACGAATGCGATCGTCCGTTTCGATCCGGTCACCGAAAGGTTCGAGAGCTTCCCCTCGAATCGTTCCGGGGCGGAGGTGCGCCAGATGCTCGGACGCAGCGGCGAAGCCTGGGGCGCGGAGTCGGGAACGGAGCGGCTGGTGATGGTGCCGGCGCGGTAAGGGATCCGCTCCGGCCGTGCTGCCTGTCGGCGTCGCCGCTGCCTCACGTGTGGGGTTGCGTCGATGCGGCGAGTTTCGTGAACTGTGCCTTCGACGCGATCTGCCGGATTTCGTCGGACTCGATCACGAACCGCCCGGCGCCGGCGTGCCTGCCGCAGCCGTGCATCGCGCGTGCGACGTCGAGCGCGGCGATCGGGCGGACGCGTGCCGGCAGCAGCAGCGAGATCGGCAGCATCAATGCGAGCGCCGCCCGCTCGCCGAGCCGAAACTGCGCTCGGTTGCCGGAAAGGAGCGACGGACGGAACGCGTAGACCGTCCGCAGCTCGAGGCGCGCGAGCTCCTGCTCGAGCTCGCCTTTCACCCGGTTGTAGAAGACGCGCGAGTTAGGATCGGCGCCCATCGCCGAGACGAAGAAGCAGCGCGTCGCGCCGGCGGCGAGCGCCATCCGCGCGATCCTGACCGGATAGACGAGGTCGACTTCGCGGAACGCCTCGCGCGACCCGGCCTCGCGCATCGTAGTGCCGAGGCAGCAATAGAAATCGTCGACCGGCGGCAGGACGAAGTTGCGCAGCTGATCGAACGCGACGATCCCCTGCTGGAGCTTCGGGTGGGGTGTCGCGAGCGGGCGCCGCGCGAGGACGACGACCTCCTCGATATCGGAGTCGTCGAGCAACAGCGGCAGCAATTGGCGACCGACAAGCCCGGTCGCGCCGGCGAGGAGGGCAATGCGGCGCATCGCCGCATTATGACTCGCTCGACGCGGCCGGGGTTCGGTGCAGCGGAGAGCGGGGCGCTGCGCCGCTACGGCTTCTCGACGTTATCCATGGCATTCTCCTTTTTCGGGGCGGGTCGGGGAACCGACACGCGAACATACGAACGGGGCGCGCTTTCGGACGGACCGAAGACGTTCGCCGGGAGGAAACATGACATCGTTGCGGGAAAGGTTCGGGCGGCCGCTGCGGCTCGCGATCGTCGGCGGCGGTCCCGACGCATGGATCGGTCGGATGCACCGGAGCGCAGCCGAGATGGACGGCTGGTGGCGGGCCGTCGCGGGCGTCTTCTCCAGCGACCCGGCGCGCTCCCGCGCGGCGGGGCCGGCGATGGGCTTCGAGGCCGAGAGGAGCTACGGGAGCGTTGACGAGCTCCTCGAGCGTGAAGCCGGCCGCGCGGACGGCGTCGACGCGGTCGCGATCGTGACGCCGAACGACACCCACTACCGCTACTGCGTCGCGGCGCTCGCTGCGGGTCGCGACGTCGTCTGCGACAAGCCCGTCACGGAGACCAGCGCGGAAGCCTCGGATCTCGCGGCGCGGGTGCGTGAGGGGAAGCGCCTGTTCGCGATCGCGCACGCGTATTCGGCCTATCCGATGACGCGGCACGCACGGGCGCTCGTCGCCGGCGGCGCGCTCGGCGCGGTCCGGCTCGTCCAGGTCGAGTACATCCAGAGCGGCCTCGCGACGCGCGTCGAGGACGGCGCGCAGAGCAGGCGGTTGCGCTGGGTGCTCGACCCGCAGCGCAGCGGGCAGGCGCTCGTGATGAGCGCGATCGGCTGCCACGCGCAGCATCTCGCGTCGTTCGTCTCGGGCCTCGCGATCACGCGGGTCTTCGCCGACGTCGGTGCGCTGATGCCCGGGCGCAGCGTCGTCGATTACGCGTCCGCCTTGATCGGGTTCGAAGGCGGCGCGCGCGGGACGTTCACGGTGACGCAGGCGGCCGCCGGGGCGGAGAACGATATCCGGCTGCGCGTCTACGGCGAGAAGGGGATGCTCGACTGGTCGCATCGCGAGCTCTCGTATCTGAGGCTCGCGCTCACTGGGCAGCCGGCGCAGGCGATCGGCCGCGGCGATCCGTTCCTCGCGCCGGAAACCGTCGCGCTCGGGCGCACGCCGCGCGGACACCCGGAAGGATTGCGCGAAGCGTTCGCGAACCTCTACGCCGAGGTCGCGCAGGAGCGCATGGCACTGTCGCTCGATGTCGTGGCTCCCGCCGCGCCGTATCCGCGGATCGACGACGGCGTGCACACGATGGCCTTCATCGAAGCGTGCATCGAGTCGCAGCGCACCGGCCGCTGGGCGGAAGTTGCGAAGCGCCGGGCCGCCTGACGGGCCCGCGCCGATTGTCAACCTTGTTTACAATCTCGGCGCCGCAAGCCGCATCGGAGTTCCGGCGGACCGCCGGGATCGCCGCTAGATCGAGAGCTTGCGCAGAAGTTCGGGATTGCGGATCACCGCCTTTTGCCGGACCGCCGGCTCGGCATAGAGACCTGCCGGCGGGTTGGTCTCCATCCGCGCCATGACCGCCGGGTCCGCGCAGCTCTTGTCGAAGACGATGGTTACCGCGTCGCCCGCGATCGGTCCGAGCGCGAAGCACGCCTGGCCGAGCTTCGCGTTGAGCGGCTTCAGCACGCCGGCCGCGACGAGGTCGCCGGCGGCGCCGCTCCCCGAGATCCCGATATCGTAGGCGCGCGCGCCTGCGGCCGGGCGCGCCACCGCGTTGATCACCGCCGGCAGGCCGATCAGCTCGCGCCACAGGTTGTCCTCCGCCGCCGGCGGCGGCAGGCCGTCGACGGTCAGCGTGATGCGCCGGCCGGTGGGCGCGACGTGCTGGAGGAAGAAGTCGCGCGAGAATTCGTCGGCGACTTTCGCGCCGATCGCCTTCAGCGCGTCGCCTTCGGTCGGCCAGCTCCCGAGCCCCTGCGGCAGCGCGGTGTCGAAGTAGATTTCCTCGCCGCTCGCGCGATCGATGCACTTGATCGTCCATGAGTTGAGCGCGTACTTGGTGACGACGACGCCGGAAGCGGCAAGCTTCATCGACAATCGCTTCAACTGCGCTTCGCCCTGCACGATGAAGTCGGCGCCCTGCTGCGCGTCGGGGGCGCCCTCCGACCACGTGCGGAAGCCGAACGCCTTGATGCGCTCCTTCAGCAGGTTCTCGGCGAGTTGCGAGGGCAGCGGCGGCGCGCCGGGCTGATCGGCGTCGGTGACCGCGATGCGTACGGCGACCTTCGGGTCCCCGCCGGCCCGGATCAACTGGATACGCTCGTCGCGCGACATCTGGTTGAGCGCCTTCTGCAGCGCGTTGACGTTGACGACCGCTTGCGTCGTCATCGACATCAACCCGTCCTTCCCCATCCGCGGCGCGCCTTCCTCGACGACCGAGGTCACGTAGTTCGCGCTCTTCATCATCAGCCGGTCGCGCAGCACGTCGTAGTTCGACGCGAGCGAGCCCGAGTCGACCATCAGGCCGAGCGCCTTCGCGACGAGCTGTCCCTTCGCGTCTGCGCGCAGATCCGCGTTGAGCTGGGCCTTGTCGCTCGCGTAGCGCGGGTCGTTGGGATCGACGAATCCCGTTGCGGATATCAGCATCGAGCCGGGGTCGGTCTTCGGAATCGGTGCGGACGGCGGCGATGACGCGCCGGGCGCCTCGCCCCGCTGCGCGGGCGCTTGCGCGACCTTCGCCGCCTCGGGCGCCTTCGCGGTTTCCGCCGAGGGCTTGAACCACATCCAGGGGCGCGACGCGATGGCGACCACCACCCCGGCCACGATGATCGCGATGACGGTCGCTTGCGATTTCCACGGCGAGCGGCTCGGCGGCGCCGCGCTTGGCGGCGCGGGAGACGCCGCGGCCGCGGTGCCCGGTTGCGCGCCCGCCCTGGGTTCGGCCGGGCGGATCACGGTCGGATCGCTCGATGCGATCACGGTGGCGTCGGAGCTCGACGTCGAGGCGCCCCGGGCGCCGGGCGCCGATCCGGGCTGGGGGCCGAGCGCAGATTCGCGCTGAGCCGCGGCGCGCAACGCGTCGGCGAATTCCTCGGCGCTCTGGTAGCGATCGTCCGGGCGCTTCGCGAGCGCCTTCTTCATGACGGTGTCCATCGCGCCCGGCACCTGGACGTTGAACCTCGAGGGCGGCAGCGGATCTTCCTCGAGCACTTTGTGCATGGTCGCCGTCGACGACCCGGTGAACGGCCGCTCGCCGGTCAGGAACTGATAGAGGATGACGCCCGCCGAAAAGAGGTCCGAGCGACCGTCGATCGGCAGCCCAAGGATTTGCTCCGGCGACATGTAGCTCGGCGTGCCGAGCACGCTGCCGAGCTGGGTCATCGTCGACGAGTCGATGTGCGCGATGCCGAAGTCAGTGACCTTCACCGTGCCGTCGTCGAGGAGAAAGATGTTCGCGGGCTTCACGTCGCGGTGGACGACGCCCGCGCGGTGCGAATAGCCGAGCGCGGAGAGCATCTGCGTCATGATCCGCACGATGTCAGCCGGCGCGAAGCGCTCGTTCGCCTGGAAGTACTCCTTGAGCTCGCGCCCCTTGATGTACTCCATCGCGATGTACCAGACGCCCTGGTCTTCGCCGAAGTCGTAGATCCCGACGATGTTCGGATGGTTGAGCCGCCCGGCGGCCTGCGCCTCGCGGCGGAAGCGGGCGACCATCTCCTCGGCGTTCTCACCCGCGAGCTGGTCGGCGCGAATCGTCTTCAGTGCGACGACCCGCTTGATCATCGGGTCGAAGCCCTCGTAGACGACGCCCATCGCACCGCGGCCGAGTTCCCGACGGATCTCGTATTTGCCGAGGGTTTCGAGCTCTGCCATGGGCGTCCTCCGGAGTTCGTGCGTCAGGACGGGCGACCGCATCCGAAAACGGCGACGCCGGCGCTTCGGCCGGCGTCGCGGTCGTCGCGCGGCGTCACCGCATCACTTGTACTTGTTGTCGATTTCCCACACCGACTTCTGCACCAGCCGCTGCACCATCGTATCGAGTCCGACGCCGCCCTGCTGCGATGACGACACGCCGAGCGCCCCTGACGACTTCGCGCCGATCTCCATCTTCTCCTCGGTATAGCCGTTCGCGAGCTGCTCGGTCGTCTCGGCATTGATGATCTTGTAGCGCATCCCGATGATCCAGACGCTGCTCGCTTCATTGCTATGCACGGAACCGACGCCGACCGTCGCGGCCGCGCCGCCGCGCGAGCCCCACGCGCCCAGCAGCCCCGCCATCTGTCCGATCGTCCGCCCGTCGAATCCCTCCTGCGCGGCGGCGATCTGCTCGGTCTTGAGGATGTCGAACTTGATCACGTACTTCGTCGACTTGAGCTTGCCCATCCCGAGGTACTTGCGCGCGGCCTGGGGGTCGCCGAGGTTGTACGCGAGCGTGAATTCATTGAGGACGGGTCCGAGGTTCGAGCGCTCGAGCACCTTGAAGTTGGCGGCCGAGAGCTCGACTTCACCGAAATCCGCGATGTTGTTGGGCGTGAACTTTTGCAGGAAGGTCGCGTTGTTGCTCTTGATCTCGCCGGGAAGGACGATGATCTGGGGGCCCGGCTTGTTCGCGTTGGTGTAGGTGACCGGCTGGTAGAGCGCCTGGTCGGCCGATGCGTTCGCCTTCTGCGACGTCGAGCCGCCGGCGGTGGGTGACGGATTGCCGAACGTGGGCTGCGCGATCGCGGCCGCGGCGCCTGCGAGCAGCGACACCCCGAGCGCGAACCGGACGAAATTCAGGCTGCGAATGTGCATGACGCGTCTCCTTCCCCCGTTAGATTGTCCAAAAGAGTCCGCTCACTTCGGCGCCGGCTTCGCTCCCGCGTTCAATCCGGCATTCCGGCAGTAGTCGGAATAAAGCTTGGCCACGACCTCGTCCGCCTGTTCGTTGACGAGGGTGAGCGCCATGCTCGCAACGTCGGCGCCCGCGTAGGACGCGGAGCTCGCCTCGGTATTCGAGATGATTCTGCCATTGGCGCCGGTGAGCGTGAAGCCCATGTTCACCGACACCTGGTTCACCCGGACCAGCGGGTTGAACGAGGACTGCGCGGTGATCAGCCCGCGCAGCATGAAGCTCGCGCCGAGACGCCTCGCGGCGGAGAGCGCGGCGTCGGGGTCGTTGCGGAAGTACGCGTCGATCTCGGCCTGGGCGATCTGTCGGCGGATTTCCTCCGGGGTGAAGGTGGTAAGGCCGAGCGCGCGCAGCCGCGTGTTGATCGCCTGGTAGTGCCGTCCGTAGTTCTCCCAGTGCGCGACGATCCACCCGTTCGACTGCACCTCCCCTATCACCACGGCGATCTTCTTGCCCTTGAGGTCGTTGCGGCAGGGCGTGGAGAGCAGCTCCGAGATGCGCTGCTGCTTCGCGGCTTCGGTAGCTTGTTCCTGGGCCTGCTGCTGCGCGGCGTCGCGCGAAAAGCTGAACCCCTGTGCAGCCAGCGGACCGGCGGCGAACGACGCGCAGAGAGCGACGAGCGCGAGGGCGGATGTCGGACGCATCGCGAAGCCTGTACTGTACCGTGCTGTCGTGTAGGACCGGCGCGGACAGACCCGGCTGTCGCTGCGCCGGTGCGAGAACGCGCGCAGGACAGATTAGCCGATTGATGGCGGGAACGCCAGTCAACCGGCGCGGCTGCTTCTGCGCTGCAGCCAGCCGACGAGTGCCATCAGCAGCAGCGAGATCGCGATCAGCATCGTCGCCGCTGCGGCGATCGTGAGGCTGATGTTGTCGTTGATGCCGGCGAACATCTGCCGCGGCAGCGTGCGCTGACCCGGGCCGGCGATCAGCAGCGCGACGACGACCTCGTCGAACGACGCGGCGAAGGCGAACACGGCGCCCGACAGAACGCCGGGCAGGATCAGCGGCAGTGTCACGCGGCGAAACGTCGTGAGCGGCGCCGCGCCCAGCGAAGACGCTGCGCGCAAGAGCGTGCGGTCGAAGCCGGAGAGCGTGGCGAGCACGGTGACGACGACGAACGGCACCGCGAGCGTCGTGTGCGCGAGGATCAGCCCTGCATAGCCGTCGTTCAGGCCGAGCGGCGCGAACGCGAAATACACGCCGACGGCGACGATGATCACCGGCACGACCATCGGCGAGATCAGGAGCGCGAGCAGAAGCGCCTGTCCGGGGAAGCGCGCGCGCCAGATCCCCAGCGCGGCGAGCGTGCCGAGCGCCGTGGCGAGCAGCGTCGCCGAGACGCCGACGATCAGGCTGTTCCAGACCGACGGCAGCCAGAACTGCGACGTGAAGAAGTCCTGGTACCAGCGCAGGCTGAATCCGGGCAGCGGGTAGTAGAAGAACGACCCCGACGAGAACGACAGCGGAACGATGATCAGGATCGGCGCGACGAGGAACGTCAGGACGAGCGCGGTCAGCGCCGCGAGCCCGAGGCTCGCGATGCGTTGTGAAAGCGATTCGCCGGAGGCGGTCGTCATGAGGTCCGCTTGTGCCGTCTGCGTGGCCGGATCTCGCGCGGCGGCCTAGCCGAGGCGCATCTTGTCGATGCCGATCAGGCGGTCGTACACCGCGTAGAGCGCGAGGGTGGCCGCGAGCAGCATGACCGACAGCGCGGCCGCCATCCCCCAGTTCACCGTCTTGCTCGCGTAGAACGCGATGAAGTAGCTGATCATCTGGTCGTCAGCGCCGCCGACCAGCGCCGGCGTGATGTAGTAGCCGAGCGCCTGGATGAACACCATCAGGCAGCCGGCGCCGACGCCGGGCAGCGTCTGCGGAAAGTAGACGCGCACGAACGCGGTGAGCGGCGGCGCGCCGAGCGACGAGGCCGCGCGCGCGTACGTGGGCGAAATGCCCTTCATAACCGCGAAGAGCGGCAGCACCATGAACGGCAGCAGCACGTGCACCATCGCCACGTAGACGGCGAAGCGGTTGAAGATCATCCGGATCGGCCCTTCGATCAGGCCGAGCGAGATGAAGAGATTGTTGAGGATGCCCTCGCGCTGCAGCAGCACGACCCACGCCACCGTGCGCACGAGCAGTGACGTCCAGAACGGCAGCAGCACGAGGAAGAGCAGCAGCCCGGCCTTCGCCGGTTTCTGCCGGGAGATGTAGTACGCGACCGGATAGCCTATCAGCAGGCACGTGAGCATGACGACGCCGGAGATCCACAGCGTGCGGCCCAGCACGTTGCGGAAGACCGCCTGCTCGGCCGGCGCACCGACGATCGCGTTGTCGGAGTCGCGGCGAAGATCGAGCGCGGCGAGAAGGTAGAAGTCGGTCACGGGGCCGCCGGCGCGGCGGATTGCCGCCCAGGTCTCGCGCTCGCCCCACTTCGGATCGATCGCGACGAGCGCATCGCGGGCCGAGCCCTCGAGCGGGTCGGGAAGCTGCCGACCGGTCGTGAACAGCAGCGAGCGGAAGCCGGCGACGTCGTAGTTGAGCCGCGTCGCCGCGCTGGCGAGCGTGCCGGCTTCGCGTGCGGCGCGAATGTCGGCGACGAGCGCGGCATACGCGCTCTCGTCGGGCAGGCCGCGGCCGTCCCAGCGCGCGAGCGCCGCGGTCACGCGCGGCAGCGTGTGCGCGACGTCGGTGTCGGCGACACCCCGCGCGAGCATGCTGCCGATCGGGACGATGAAGCTCGCCAGCAGGAAAAGGAAAAGCGGCAGCACCAGGGCTGCCGCTCGCAGCTGCTCGCGCCGCTCGCTTCTGCGCAGCGCCCGGCGCAGCAGGACGGAAGCGTCCTGTGCGCCGGTGGCCGCGACGGCGCTATCCATCGGACGTCACGCGAAGGCTACTTCGCCACCCATGCGTTGAACCGCTGGTTGAGCTTGTCGAGATTCTCGAGCCAGAACTTGTCGTTGATGTAGAGAGCGCTCTTGATGTTCTCCGGCGCGGTCGCCAGGTTCGGCAGCACGTTCTTGTCGATGAGCGGCGTCGTGGCCTTCGCCGTCGGGCCGTACGGGATCTTCGGCGGCAGGTTCTTCTGGTTGTTGGGATCGTTGACGAAGACCAGATACTTGTACGCGTCGTCCTTGTTCGGGGTGCCCTTCATGATCACCCACGAATCGATCGTGTACAGGTTGTTCGTCCACGCGATCTTGAAGTTCTTCTTGTCCTTGTCGTTCGCCGCGGCGATCCGGCCGTTGTAGGCGTTCGTCATCGCGACCTCGCCCGAGGCGAGAAGCTGCGGCGGCTGCGACCCCTTTTCCCACCAGACGAGGTTTGCCTTCAGCTCATCGAGCTTCTTGAATGCCCGGTCGACGCCGGCCGGCGTGGCGAGCACCTTGTAAACGTCGCCCGGCGCGACGCCGTCGGCCATCAGCGCGATCTCGAGGGTGGTCTTCGGACCCTTGCGCAGCGCGCGCTTGCCCGGCCACTTCTGCGTGTTCCAGAAATCCGCCCACGACTTCGGGGCGTCGCCTTTGATCTTGTCGCCGTCGTAGGCGAGGATGAAGCTATAGACGATCGCGCCCACGCCGCAATCGTTGACGGCGTCGGCCAGGTACTTGTCCTTGCCGCCGATCTTCTGCCAGTCGAGCTTCTCGTACAGCCCCTCCTCGCAGCCGAGCAGGAGCTCTTCCGACTCGACCTGCACGACGTCCCAGTTGTTGTTGCCGCCCTGGATCTTCGCGCGGAGCGTGCCGACGCCGCCATCCCAGCTCTCTTCGGCCATCTTCGTGCCGCTCGCGATGAACGGCTTGAAATAGACCTCGCGCTGCGCGTCCTGGTACGCGCCGCCCCAGGACACCACAGTCAGGTCGCGCGCTGCCGCGCTCCCGGCCGCCACGGCGGCGAGCGCCGCCAACACTCCCAGTTTCCACATCGGGTTACGCATCATCTTCTCCTCGAGGGTTACACCGCGGTGTCTTCCCGTGCGAATGCGCGGCAGTGCTCGGGCATCCATGAGAGCTCGACCGCACCGCCGATCGCCGGCAACCTCCCCACTTCGTCGATCGGTCGCTTCACCGTGAAATCGTCGTTACCTGGCAACGCAACTCGCGCCCGGACGTGATCGCCCAGGTAGATCACCTCGCGCAGCGTTCCCCGGAGGCTGCATCCGGCGGTCGCGGCGATTGTAGCCCCGGGCGCGCCGATTTGCACCCGCTCCGGCCGCAGCGAAACCGTGGCCGCCGTGCCGGCAGCCAGCGGCGAGGCGAGCGAGCCTTGGATCGCGACGTCGCCGGCGATCCGGATCGAGCACCGCTCGCCGTCGACCGCTTGCAACGTTCCGTCGAAGCGGTTGTTCTCGCCGATGAAGCGGGCGACGAACGCGTTGATCGGCCGCTCGTAGAGCTGCTCCGGGCGATCGAGCTGCTGGATCTTGCCGCGATGGAAGACTGCGATCCGGTCCGACATCGTCAGCGCCTCGCCCTGGTCGTGCGTGACGTAGACCATCGTCACGCCGAGGGCCGCATGGAGCCGGCGGATCTCGAGCTGCATCTGCTCGCGGAGCTGCTTGTCGAGCGCGCCGAGCGGCTCGTCCATGAGCACGAGCTTCGGCTCGAAGACCAGCGCGCGCGCGACCGCCACGCGCTGCTGCTGCCCGCCCGAGAGTTGCGCGGGGCGGCGTCCGCCGAAGCCGGCGAGTCGGACCATCTCGAGCGCGCGCTCGACACGCCGCGCGGTCTCGTCGCGCGGGACGCGGCGCACCGACAGAGGAAATCCGATGTTGTCGGCGACGCTCATGTGCGGGAACAACGCGTAGTTCTGGAACACCATGCCGATCTGCCGCTGGTAGGGCGGCAGGCGCGACAGCGGCTTGCCCTCGAAAGTGATTTCGCCGAACGTGGGCGTCTCGAAGCCGGCGAGCATCATCAGCGTCGTCGTCTTGCCCGACCCCGAAGGCCCGAGCAGCGTCAGGAACTCGCCACGGACGATGTCGAGGTGGAGATCGTCGACGACGCGATTGACGCCGTCGTAGGTCTTGCCGATGCCGGCGAAGCGGACGATCGGATCGGACGCGGCCACGCGACCGGTTTCTATCATGTGTCCGCCTTCATACGTGCTGCCCTCCATTGATCGGAATCTCCGCACCCGTGATGTAGGAAGCCTGCGGCGAGCAGAGGAACCAGATCAGGTCCGCGACCTCGGCCGTCGTGCCGAGGCGGTGCATCGGGACGTCGCGCTCGACGATCTGCGGCGTGCCGGGCGAGAGGATCGCCGTGTCGATCTCGCCCGGGGCGATCGCATTGACGCGCACGCCGGCTGGCGCGAGGTCGAACGCGAGCTCCCGCGTGAGCGCCGCGAGCGCCGCCTTCGACGTAGCGTACGCCGAGCCCGCGAAGGGGTGCACGCGCGAGCCCGCGATCGACGTGAGATTGACGACGGCCCCGCGCGCCTTCGCGAGCTCCCGCGCGAAGCCGCGGGTGAGCAGCAGCGGTGCGTAGAAGTTCGTGTTGTACATCGACTGCCACGTCGCGATGTCGGTGTCCAGCGAGTTGAGACGCGATCCGCCGGGTCCTTTGGGCGAGGTCCCGGCGTTGTTGACGAGCGCGTGCAGCTCGCCTTCGTCGAGCATTTCGCGCATCAGTTCCACGCAGCGCCCGATCGTGTCGAGGTCGGAGAGGTCGAGGAGGATGTGCGAGCGCCCGATGCTCCACGGACACGCGCCCGGGGGAGGCTCGCGCGACACCGTGATCACGCGCCAGCCGCTCTCGTGGAAGCGCAGCGCCGTCGCGTGACCGATTCCTCGGCTCGCGCCGGTGACGATGATCGTCTTTTCCATCGCGAGCGCTTCAGCCGCCGCGCGCCGGCCGCCGCCGTGCGGGGCGCATAGTCACGCGAGCCCTCGTTCCCGGACCATCGCCCAGGCGTCGTCGAGCGCTCTCGCGAAGCAGCCCATCAGCTCGTCGATCTCGGCCTCCGAGATGACGAGCGGCGGACTGAACGCGATGATGTCGCCCGGCATGTTGCGCAGGATTGCGCCGTGGTGCTGCGCGCGCTTGACAAGGAACGCGCCGACGCCCGCCTTCGCGTCGAAGCTCTCCTTCGTCGCCTTGTCGCGAACGAGCTCGATGGCACCGATCAGGCCTAGCCCACGCGCGTCGCCGACGAGCGGATGATCCTTGTAGCTGCGGATCGCCGCCTGCAGCCGCGGCCCGACACGGCGCACCATGCCGACGATATCGCGCTCCTCGTAGATCTTCAGCGTTTCGAGCGCGACCGCGGCCGGCACCGGATGCGCGGAGTAAGTGTAGCCGTGCCCGAAGATGCCGAGCTTGTCGCTTTGCGCGACGAGGATGTCGTAGACGCTGCCCTTGACGAGGTTCGCCGAGATCGGCAGGTAGCCGGCGGAGAGCGCCTTGGCGAGCGTCATGATGTCCGGATCGAGCTGGAACGTCTGCGTGCCGAACATGTTGCCGGTGCGGCCGAAGCCGCAGATCACCTCGTCGACGACGAACAGGATCTCGTATTTCCTGAGGATCCGCTGCACGCGATCGAAATACGTCGCCGGAGGGATGATCACGCCGCCCGCGCCCATCACGGGCTCGGCGAAAAAGGCGGCGACGGTGTCGGGTCCTTCGCGCAGGATCAGTCGCTCGAGATTGTCGGCGAGCCGTGCGGCGTAGGCCTCCTCGGACTCTCCCGGCAGCCCGTCGCGATAATGATGCGGGCAGTCCGTGTGGAGGAAGCGGGCGATCGGCAGGTCGAAATCGGTCTGTGCGAACGGCAGGCCGGTCAGGCTCGCCGCGGCGATCGTCATCCCGTGGTAGGCGCGCCGCCGCGAGATGATCTTCTTCTTCTGCGGCCGACCGAGCGCGTTGTTCACATACCACGCGAGCTTCACGGCGGTGTCGTTCGCCTCCGATCCGGAATTGGCGAAGAGCGCGCGGGTCATGCCTGCGGGCGCGACGCGAACCAGCGCTTCGGCGAGCAGCGTGGTGACGGCCGGTACCCGGCCGGAGAAGCTGTGGTAGAACGGGAGCTCCAGCATCTGCCGATAGGCTGCCTCTGCGAGCCGCGCCTCGGAGAAGCCGAGGGAGGCGCACCAGAGGCCCGCGAGCCCCTCGAGATAGCGGCGGCCCTCGTCGTCGTAAACGTAGACGCCCTCGCCGCGCGTGATGACGAGCGGTCCGTCGGCCTGCACCGAGCGTAGATTCGTCGTCGGATGCAGATGGTAGGCGAGGTCGCGGCGCGCGGCCGAAGTTGTCAGCGACATGGAGTTTGCGGGGCTGGGGCAGCGCCAACGGGGTGCGGCTAGCGCCGATTGTTGGCGTCGACGGTCGCGGGCGTCAAGGGCGCCGCGGCCGGATGGCCGAATTCCCCCTCACCTGAACATCGCGTTGATGTCAGCGTAGGGGATCGCCGCGTCGGCGAACGTGAAAGTTCCGCCGCTGCGAACCTCCCGCGCGGCTCGGACGAAAGCGCCGTAGGCCGCTCGAGCGAGCGAGGATCCCAGGCTGACGCGCTTCACGCCGATCGCACCCAATTCGTCGAGCGAGAGCGCCGCGCCAGACAGGCCCATCACGACGTTGACGGGCCTGGGCGCCACCGCCTTGACGACGGTCTCGATGTCGGCCCGCGACTTGAGGCCAGGGGCGTAGAGGACGTCGGCACCTGCCGCCGCGAACGCTTCGAGACGCCTGATCGTGTCGCCGAGGTCGGGGCGGCCGTTGATGAGGTTCTCCGCGCGGGCGGTCAGCGTGAACGGGAAGGGCAGGCCGCGGGCAGCCTTCACCGCCGCGGCGACGCGTTCGACCGCAAGCGCGAACGGGTAGATCGGATCGCTGGCGCGGCCCGTCGCGTCCTCGATCGATCCGCCGGCCAGGCCGACCTTCGCTGCGAGCTCGATCGTTTCCGCGCAAGCGGCGGGGTCGTCGGCGAAGCCGTTCTCGAGGTCGGCCGACACGGGCAGCGCGGTCGCGTCGACGATCGTGCGCGCGTTCGCGAGCGTCTCCTCGCGGGTGATCGCGCCCTCGGCGTCGGGCCTGCCCAACGAGAAGGCGAAACCGGCGCTCGTCGTCGCGAGCGCCTCGAACCCGAGCGCGGCGAGCACTCGCGCGGAGCCCGCGTCCCAGGGGTTGGGAATCGCGAAGATTCCGGGACGCGTGTGCAGGCGGCTGAATCTCTCGGCTCGCGTGGCGATGTCGTTCATCGTGCGTCGATCGTTCTCGCGGTCTCTCGCCGCGGTGCGTCGCTCCGCGGCGGTTCTTGTTCGCCCTGCCGGATTCGACTACGTTAACACCATGGACGCGACTGCGCACGGCGCGATGATCCCAGGCGCTCGCATGCCGATCCCATGTCGGCTGCCGCCGAGATGAAGGACGCGCTCGCGGCGTATCGCGAGGGCCGTTACGCGGATTCCCTGGCGAGTGCCCGCCGCTGGGTGTCCGCGCAACCCGCGGACCCGGATGCGCATCGCCTGCTGGCGCAGTCGGCGTTCCGCCTGCACGACCACCGCCTGGCGGCGACCGCGTTCGAAGCTGCGGAACGCGTGGGCGGGGGCGTAGCGTGTGCGTTCAATGCCGGCAACGCATGGAGCGCCGCAGGCGATCACCCGCGTGCGATCGAAGCCTGGACGCGCGCGTGGCGCGCAGGCGTCGCTGCGGCCGCGACGCCGCTTGCGCGGGCGTTCGTCGCTGCCGGCGACCTGCGCGCAGCAGTACGCACCTATCGCGAGATCGCCCAGCGTGACGCGACCGCCTACGATGCCGTCCAGGCGATCGTGACGCTTGCCGACGCGGAAGACGCCGAGCCTGCACCCGCACTTCCGCTGCCGCAGGCGGGAAGTTTCGCGCCGCCGAGTCTGCTGTCCTTCGTGGTCTGCAGCATCGATGCAGTGAAGCTCGCTGCCTTCTCGAGCATGGTGGCGCAGCGCTGGGCGGGGCGGGCGCACGAGGTCGTTCCGATCACCGACGCCCGGTCGCTGTGCGAGGGCTATCTGCGGGGACTCGCGAAGAGTCGTGGCGACGCCGTCGTGTTCTGCCACGACGACATCGATCTTCTGGCGCCCGACGTGGCGGAGCGCGTCGCCTTGCACCTGACCAGTCACGAGCTCGTCGGCGCCGCAGGGACGACGCGCGTCTCGGGTCCGGCGGTGCTCTGGTCCGGGCACCCCTGGATTCACGGATGGGTGACACACCGGTTGCCGGGAGAAGCCGACTACGAGCCGTCGTTCCTGAGCCTCGAGGCGCCCGTCGTGCCCGGAGCGCAGGCGCTCGACGGCGTCTTCATCGCCTGCCGCCGCGAAGTCGTGGAGCGCATCGGGTTCGACGCGCGGACGTTCGACGGCTTTCATCTCTACGATCTCGATTTCACGTATCGCGCATTCCTGGACGGGCGCCGGCTTGCCGTTGCCTGCGACCTGGGCCTCGTGCATGCGTCGAAGGGGCGATTCGACATCGCGTGGCATCGGGATGCCGAGCGATTCCGCAGGAAGTTTCCGGCGTTGTCGGGCGCGAGGGGCGCGCCGCACTGGTACGCCGTGCGCGCGCCCGCCGCCGACGCCGTACTCGCGCTGCAGCGCCGCCTGTATCGGATGGTGACCGACTGACCTTCGCCGACTACACTCGCGCAGTGGAAACGACGGTGCACGGCTGGAAGATCTTCGACGCTCGAACGCCGATCCTCGCGTACGAGTATTCGTTCGGTCCGGGGCTCGCCAATGCGCTCGCCGTCGGCGGAGAGGCGGGCGTCGTCGTCGTGAGTCCGCCCTGCCGCGTCGCGGAGAGCGTCTTCGGCGACCTCGCCCGATACGGTCCGGTGCGTGCGCTCGTCGCGCCCAACGCCTTCCATCACCTGGGAATCCCGGAATGGAAGGCGCGCTTTCCGGACGCCGCGATCTTCGCGCCCGCACAGTCGATCGCCCGCGTCGAGAGGCAAACGTCGCTCGCCGGGATTCACCCGGTCGCGGAAGCCGGGTCGATCACCGGACCGGCGCTGGAATTGATCGACATGCCGCATTACAAGACGGGCGAAGTGCTGGTGCGCATCACGACGGAGCGCGGCATCGTCTGGTACGTGACCGACGTGATCATGAACATGCCGGAGCTGCCGCGGCACCCGATCGCGAAGCTCGTCTTCCGCGCGAGCGGCAGCGCCCCGGGTCCGCGGTTCAACAACATCGCGCCGCTGTTCATGATGCGCGACAGGGCGGCGCTGCGGCGCTGGCTTTGCGAGGAGTTCCGCAGGGCGCCGCCGACGTGGATGATCGCCGCCCACGGCGATATCGTCGACTTCGCCAGGAATCCGGAGGTCGGACGCGCGCTGTTCGCTGCGAGCTAGAGGCGTCCCGCGGGGTTCACGCAGCGCGCCGTGCGAGCAACGCCCAGACGCCTGCCGCCGAGAGCAGCGAGCCGCCGGCAAAGCGGAACCCCCGCTGCGCGCGCGGCGACGCGAGGAGCTTCGCCGCCGATGCGGCAAACAGCGCATAGAGCGTCGCGTTGATCGTCGCCATGACGACGAACGTGATCGCAAGGATCCAAAGCTGCGGCGCCATGTCGGCGCCGGGGTTGATGAACTGCGGAAGGAACGCGACGAAGAAAATCATTCCCTTCGGGTTGAGCGCCGTGACGAGCCAGGTGTTCGCGAACAACCGCCAGCGCGATTGCGTCGCGGCGAGCGGCGTCGCGGCCTCGGTCAGGGTCGCCGCCGAGCGAAAGAGCCGGATGCCGAGAAAGAGCAGGTAGAGGCCGCCGATCCACTTGACGACCGTGAACCAGAACGCCGAAGCGGCGAGCAGCGCGCCGAGGCCGAGCAGCGAAAGGACGAGCGCTGTCGAATCGCCGAGCGCGACGGCGGCTACGAGGGCAACGTTGGCTCGACCGCCGTGCGACAGCGAATAGCTGATCACCGTGAGAATCGTCGGGCCGGGAATGACGAGCAGAACCGCGGAAGCGGCGACGAATGCCAGCCAGAGCTCGATGGACATGGGAAAGCGATCGTCGCTGGAAGGTGCGCCGCGATTCTACTCCACGCGCGCCGCCCGAGGCTGCCGCCTCCGTCTGCGGTTGCGGCTCTGGGATCCGTGCTTGACGCGCAGCCACTCGCGCTTGAGGATCGCCTGCGCGAGCTTCGTGATGGTCTCGACGTCGGCCTCGGTTGCGCATTCCTCGGCCTCCTCGGATCGCAGGTGCTTCGCGGCCGCTTCGATCGCGTGACAGAGACGCTGATGGTCAAGCTTCGTTCGGGTTGAGCAGCAGCCCGATCTTCGCCTCGGCGAGCACGAGGCGCTGGACCTTTGCGAGCAGCGCGGGCTCGGCCATCAGCGCGCCGCGTCCCTCGTCCCATACGTTTTGCTCCCACCGGTGCTTCCACTTGACCTTGATGAGCAGCGCCGCGACGAACAGCGAGATCAGCTCGGCGAGCGTTTCGCGCAGCGCCTCGATCCACTTCTGCCGGGTTGCCGAAATGACCGTCGTGTTGAAGTTGCGTTTCGCCACCGCGAGCGTGACGAAGGGACCCGCGATCGACGCGACGAGCGCCGTGCACGCCGAGATCAGGCGCAACAGGGCAGGGTCCATGGTTTTCCTCCTTTTGCCTACGAGCTTGCGGCCCGCTTTGTTCCCGTATGCCGCGTCAGTCGCGCTGCTGAAACCAGACGTGCCTGCCGGCCATTGCGCGGCATCGTCACCTGCTGCCGCTGCGGCGCTACGTCATCCGCGACGGGAGGGCGAAGACCGGGGCGGGCGCATTCTCATCGCGTGGGCAGGCCGAAGTGCTCTCGCAGCGCACGCTCGCCCGCGTCCGAGAAAATGACAACGCGCGAGCCCTTGGCGCGCCGCGCCCATCCGAGCGCCAGACAGCGGTCGAGCAACGCCGCGCCGACGGCGCCGGCGAGGTGGTGGCGGCGCGCGCTCCAGTCGAGACAGGCGCGGGCGAGCGGTCGCCTCTGCCCTGCAAGCGCGTCGACGTCGATGCCGAACTTCCGGCAGAAGCGCTTGCCGTCGGGCGTCAGCTCGAGCGCGGCGCCGCGTGAGCGCAACCAGCGCCTTCGATCGAGGCCGTCGAACACCAGCACGCCGAGATCGCCGGCGAGATGGTCGTAGCAGACCCGCGCCTTGCGCAGCGCGGGCTCGCGCGGGCTCGAGCGCAGGCGTACGGCACCCGCGCGGTAAGCCACGCCCATCAGGCTCTCGAGGAGATCGGCGACATCGCGATCCGCGAGGCGGAAGTAGCGGTGCCGTCCCTGGCGCTCGACGGCTAGAAGCTCCCCGGCGACGAGCTTGGCGAGATGCGTGCTGACCGTTTGCTTGGTGACGCCGGCGACCCCGGCGAGCTCGGTCGCCGTCAACGCCTCGCCTCCCATCAGCGCGGTGAGTATCTCGGCGCGCGCGTGGTCGCCGACCAGCGCGGCGACGCGGACGATGCTCGGGCCATCCTTCATTGTTCGATCTTAGACGAACCATCGTGACGACGCAACGGCGTAGTCTCGAGACTCGGCCGCAAGACGGGAGTTGCCGATGACGATCACCTGCTTCATCCGCTACGAGATCGACCCGTACCCCCGTACCAGCGACCGGCGTTCGCCGAATACGCGGCCGCCTGGGACCGCATCATCCCGCGCTGCGGCGGCGATCTCGTCGGGTATTTCCTCCCGCACGAAGGCACGAGCCACGTCGCGTGGGGACTGATCGCGTTCGAGTCGCTGGCCGACTGCGAAGCGTATCGGGCTCGGATTAAGGGCGATCCCGAAGGACGGTCGAACTTTGCGTTCGCGCACGAGCGCCGGTTGATTCGAACCGAGGAGCGGACGTTCGTCGAAACCGTGGCCGGGACCTTTCGGATCGCGCCGACGCCGGGAAGCCGACGAGCGTGACGCGCCCGCGCCGCGAGGCGCCGCTACGCCGCTTCGCGCCTGAGCCGCGGCACCGCAGCGAGCAGGGTGCGGGTGTATTCGTGCTGCGGATGCTCGAGGATCGTGTCGGCGGCGCCGATCTCCACGAGCTTGCCGTTCTTCATCACGGCGATCTCGTGCGCGAGGTATTCGACGACCCCGAAATTGTGCGTGATGAAGAGGTAGGCGACGCCGAGCTCGTGCTGCAGCGTCTTCAGCAGATTGAGGATCTGCGCCTGCACCGACACATCGAGCGCGGACGTCGGCTCGTCGGCGACGATCAACCGCGGCTCGACGGCGAGCGCCCGGGCGATCGCGAGCCGCTGCCGCTGGCCGCCCGAGAATTCGTGGGGATAGCGAGCGAGCGCGTCGCGGCGCAGGCCGACTCGCTCGAGCAGCGACGCCACGCGTTCGGCGCGCTCGGCGCGCGGGATATCGCTGCGCAGCGACGCGACGCCTTCCTCGAGGATCTCGTTGACGCGCATCCTGGGATCGAGCGAGGCGAACGGATCCTGGAATACGATCTGCGCGGAGCGGCGTGCCGTGCGCAGCGCTTCGCCGCTCAACGCTTCGAGCGCCGATCCCTGCAGCAGCGCGGTGCCCGTGATCTGCGCGCTGTCGCGCAGCAGCTGCAGCACCGCCTTGCCTACGGTGGTCTTGCCGCTTCCGGATTCGCCGACCAGCGCGAGCGTGCGTCCGGCCGGGATCGCGAACGACACGCCGTCGACGGCCTTCACGTAGCCGACGGTTCGCTTGAAGAGACCTCTGCGGATCGGGAACCAGACCCGGTAGTCGCGGACCTCTAGCAGTGTGCCGCCCGGCGCCGCGTCCTTCGGCAGCTCGGGGTCCTTGGCGAAGACGCGTACGACGGGCTCTTCGGCGCGCACCCCGTCGTAGAGCACGCAGCGCACCGCATGATTCGGCCGGAACGTGACGAGCTTCGGCGGCGCCGCGCGGCAGCGCTCCATCGCGTTGCCGCAGCGGTCGGCGAAACGGCAGCCGGTGAACGCCTGGTTGAGCGGCGGAACCGTGCCCGGGATCGACGCGAGCTTGCGGCCGCGCTTGCTCGTGTCCGGCAGCGACTCGAAGAGGTTGACCGCGTACGGATGCAGCGGCTGGTCGAAGAAGTCTTTTGCATCGGCCACTTCGACGATCTGGCCCGCGTACATCAGCGCGACCCGGTGCGCCATTTGCGCGACGATCGCGAGATCGTGCGTGATCAGCAGCATCGCCATCTTCTGCGAGGCCTGCAGCTCCTTCAGTAAGTCGAGGATCTGCGCCTGGATGGTCACGTCGAGCGCGGTCGTCGGCTCGTCGGCGATCACCAGGTCCGGATCGGCGGCGAGCGCGATCGCGATCATCACCCGCTGCTTCTGGCCGCCGGACATCTGGAACGGATAGTCGTTGACGCGGCGCTCGGGGTCGGGAATGCCGACGCGCTTCAGCCAGTCGACGGCTTTCGCGACCGCCGCATCGCCGCGCAGCGGCGTGTGCCGCTCGATCACCTCGGTAATCTGGCGGCCGACCGTCATCACCGGGTTGAGGCTCGTGGAGGGCTCCTGAAAGATGATGCTGATCCGCCGTCCACGGATGTCGCGCATCCGCGCCTCGGGAAGCTGGACGACGTCGACCCCCTCGATGGCGACGCTGCCCGCGCTCACTCGTCCGCTGTCGGGCAGGAGGCGCAGGATCGAGAGCGCCGTCATCGACTTGCCGCAGCCCGACTCGCCGACGAGCGCGAACGTCTCGCCGCGCTCGATCGTCAGCGTCAGCGCGTCGACGGCGCGCACGAGCCCGGCTTCGGAATCGAGATCGGTCGTGAGGTCGGCGATCGTAAGCATGGCGTGGGCGGCGCTACGCGGCGGGAGTTGCCGCAGCGGCCGCACCCGTGGGCGGCGGCGCCGCTGCCGCATTCGCGGCGCTCTTCGTCCGGTGCGGCCGGAACGCCCGTGCACGCGGATCGAACGCCTCGCGCACGGCGCTCGCGAAGAGCTGCATCGACAGCACGAAGGCGACCATGAACGCGAACGCCGCCAGCAGGTTCCACCAGACCACCGGGTCGCGCGAGAGCTCGGTGCGCGCGCTGTTGATCATCGTTCCGAAGCTGTTGGTCGTCGGGTCGACGCCGACTCCGACGTAGGAGAGCACCGCTTCGTAGAGGACGAGGCTCGAGAAGTCCAGCACCGCGACGATCAGCACGACGTGCATCACGTTCGGCAGGATGTGCCTGCGCATGATTCCGCGATCCGAGACTCCGAACGCGCGCGCGGCCTGCACGTAGTCGAGCTCGGAAAGCTTGAGGGTCTCGGCGCGAAGCAGCCGTGCGAGCCCGGCCCAACCGGTGATCCCGAGGATAGCTGCGAGGAGGAACAGGCGGATGTCGGCGCGCTCGAGGCCCGTTTCGAACATCTGCGGATTCTTGTCGATGTAGACCTGGATCATCAGCACGAACGCGGCGATCAGCAGGACGGACGGGATCGAGGAGAGCACCGTGTACAGGTACTGGATCGCGTCGTCGACCTTGCCCTTGTAGTAGCCCGCGAGGATCCCGAACACGATTGCGAACGGCAGCGTCGCCAGCGTCGCGAGCGAGCCGATGACGACCGCGGTGCGGATCGACTTGATCGCCTGGTAGAGAATGTCGTTGCCGGTCTGATCGGTCCCGAACACGTGGTACCACGGCCAGAGCGCTGCGACCCATCCGGCGAAGAGGAGGAGCAACGACGCGGTGGCGAGCATCGCGCGCCACGGGACGTCGGTGGCGCGCGTCGCGATCGCGCGCAGCGATTCGCCCACGGACGTACGCACGCTGCGCGCGCGAAGTGCCCCGACGATCAGCCAGACGAGCACCGCTGCGACCGCGCCCCCGGCGAGCCCGGCGAGCGAGCGCTTGACGACGTCGCCCATCCATTCGTGCTCCGGGTCCCGGAGATGGCTGCCGCCGAACTGCAGTCGCGGGTACTCGCGGACCGTCTTGCCGCCGACCAGCAGCGACTCCTTCGAGTACGAGTGCGTACCGAGCGGGATCGAGTAGGTCTTCTCGCGCGCCTCGCGCGGCGCCGCGAGCAGCGCGTCGAGCACCGACAGCGTCCGCGTCGAGTACGCGGGCGCCGCGTTCGCCTCCGCGCCGGGCGCCGGCGGCAGCAGCGAGCGGAAGTGGATCGAATCGAGAATCGATGCCACGAGGAAGAGGCCGAGCACGACTGCCGCCGACATCGCGGCGGGATCACGGACGACCACCCGCCACGTCTGCCGCAGCGTCGGCGTGCGCAGCGCGTGCCGCGCGTAGAAGGCGATCGCGACGAGCAGCAGGAAGAGAACGATGTCGGTCGCGAGAAAGACGAATTTCGGCATGGGGTCGGATCCTCGATTCGGCGGGGGCTAGCTCAGTCGGATCCGGGGGTCGGCGACGGTGTACGAGATGTCGGTCAGGATCAGGCCGACGATGTAGAGCACGGAGCCGACGAAAACCATCGAGCGTACGACGGCGAAATCCTGCGCGTTGATCGCGTCGATCGTGTAGCTGCCCAGACCCGGGATCCCGAAGAACGACTCCATGATCAGCGCGCCGAGGAAGAGGAGCGGGAGGATGGCGACGGTGCTCGTCAGGATCGGCAGCATCGCATTGCGCAGCACGTGGCGGAAGAGCACGACGGTCTCCGAGAGTCCCTTCGAGCGCGCGGTGCGGACGTAGTCCTTGCCGATTTCCTCGAGAAACATCGTACGGTAGAACAGCGCTTCGCTCCCCAGCCGGGAGACGATGCCGATCAGGACGGGCAGCGCGAGAAAGACCACGAGATCCCAGCCGCCTGCGAATCCCGAGATCGGCACGAGCTTGAGCACTCGACTGAAGAGGAACTGCCCGAGCAGGATGTAGAACAGCGCCGAGATCGCCATCATGAACACTGCGACGGTGAATCCCCAGAACTCGAGGTAGGTGTTGCGGAAGAAGACGAGCAGCACCGAGAATGCGATTACCACGACGATCCCGAGAATGAACGTCGGGACCGCGAGCGCGACCGACGGTCCGACGCGGGTCCTGATCTCGTAACCGATGTCGCGGCCGCTGTCGGACGCGCCGAAGTCGAACGCGAAGAGCTGGACGGATCGCTCGTAGAAGATCGTCTTCGTCAGCTTCTGCGTGCCCGCCGCAGCACCGTTCCAGAACAGCGGCTTGTCGTAGCCGCGCTCGACCTTCCACTTCTCGATCGCGTCCTGCGAGACGCGCTTTCCGCCGATGTTCATCCGCGCCATGTCGTCGGGCGTGTTCACGGTGAAGAACAGCATGAACGTGAAGACGTTCACGCCGATCAGGATCAGCACACCGTAGCCGACGCGCCGGATGATGTAGTTGACCATGGCGGAAGACGGGGCGCGGCTAGGGGCTCGCTTGCGCGAGCGTGCGCGCCGCCGTTTCGCGCTCGCGCCGGCGCCAGGCGAACCATGCGGGCACCGTGGCGGCGAGCAGCGCAATCACGAGAAGCGGGATCGGCCACCAGACCGGCTTGTTCCATTCGGCGAGCTTGCGGGCGCGAAGCTCGGGGTCTAGGCGCAGGTAGCCGATATGGTTGCGGACGATCTGCGTGGGTTTGCCGTTGTAGATCCACTGCTGGTAGGCGGCGGCAGACGTCGGGAAATAGCCGAAGCTCCAGACGGCATCCTTCTGGACGATCTCGATCATCCGGTCGATCAGCTTCTGCTTCTCCGGCCCGTCGTCCAGGAACTTCATCTGTGTGAACAGCTTGTCGAACTCGGGATTCTGGTAATTCGCGTTGTTCTCGCCGTTGCCGTTGGTGAGCGACTTCGAATTGGGACCGAAGAGCAGGAACAGAAAGTTCTCGGCGTCCGGGTAGTCGGCGAGCCAGCCCCAGAAGAAGATCTGCACCGTGCCCTTGTTGACCTTGTCCTGGAAGCGGTTGTAGTCGGTCGCGCGGATCTCGAGCTGCACGCCGAGCTTCGCGAACTGCTTCTGGTACCAGTCGAGCAGCGCCTTGACGCCGGGCGTCGGCGATTGCTGATAGTCGAAATTGAGCACGAGCGGCCTGCCCGTCTTCGCGTCGCGCCCGTCCGGATAGCCCGCCTCCGCGAGGAGCCGCTTCGCCTCGTCGATCCCCTTGCGCACCGGCTGGCCGTCCGGTCCCCTGTCGTAGACGTAGGGATCGAACGCCGAAGGCCCGTCGTCGCGGTAGCCGAAGAGCGACGGCGGCAGCGGCCCCTGGGCGGCGACGCCCTGGCCGCGCTCGAAGATCGCGATGTGCTCCTCCCAGTCGAGCGCGATCGACAGCGCCTGCCGCAGCTTGCGGTTCTTTTCCATCTGCTCCGGCGTGTCGCCCTTGCCGACGACCGGGTCGATCCAGTTGAATCCGATGTACCAGTTGTTCGCCTCGATAGTCGTCGGCAGCTTGATGCCCTTCTCACGGTATTCCTTCTCCTTGTCCTTCGAATCGCCCATCGCGACGATCATCCCCGTCCCGTAATCCAGCCGCTCGACCGCCGGCGAATCGTAATAGCCCTGCAGGAATTTCGCCTGCAGCGGAACCGCCTCCTTCTCGATGTCGAACACGACCTTGTCGGCGAACGGAAGCGCCTTGCCGCAGTCGTCGAGATACCCCTTCTCCTTGTCGCCGGGCTCGCCGTCGCACGGATAGGTCTCGCCGTGAAAGTTCGGGTTGCGCTCGAGCACATGCCGCCGGTTCTCCTCGTAGACCGTCAGCATGTACGGCCCCGTACCGACCGGCCAGTAGTTGAGCGTGAGGTTCTTCTCGGCCATCCCCGGCTGCGCGTAGAACTTCTCGGCTTCCCAGGGAATGGGCGCGAAGAACGTCATCGCGAGCCAGTACTTGAACTGCGGGTACTTCCCGATCACGCGGATCCGGAGCGTGTGCGGATCGAGTGCCTCTGCGCCCGCGAACGGATACTTGCGGAAGTCGAGCATCGGCAGGTCGCGGTCGGTCGGTGCGAGATCCCTCCGCAGTGCCTTGTCGATCTCGACGATCTTCTCGCCGTATTCCTTGAGGCCGACGACGTAGTCGGACATCGGGGAAAAGGCCGGCGACTTCACGCGCGGCGTCGCAAGCCGGCGGATCGCGTAGACGTAGTCGTCGGCGACGAGCTCGCGCGTTCCGGTCGCCTTGAAGTCGGTGATCTTGTACTTGTCGGCGACGTCTTCGCGCTTCATGTCGTGATAGAGGTACTCGCCGTTCGGCTTCTTCGCGAACGCCGGGTGCGGCGCGTACATGATCCCGGGCTTCAGCGTGATGTCGAACACCGTCTCCGCGACCTGATCACCGGGCGCGTCCTCGGCGAGCACGTTGCCGTCCTTGTCGAGATAGCGCGGCCGCGCCACTTCCCGGGCGGTGCGCCCGTTCAACTCGTACGGGCGCTTCAGATAGTGGTAGCCGTACGGCGGCTCGTAGACCTGGTAGGTGAAGGGTGTCTCGTCGTTCGAATAGGAGCTCGTCGGATCGAGGTACTTGGGCGAGCGCTCCCGAAACGGGAAGAACATCGTGTTCGTCCTCTCGGAACCGGGCGGGTGCGGATTGTTGGACACTTCCTTGCAGCCGGTGAGAGCGGCTACTGCGGCGAGTATCAACGCGGCGCCGGCGACGACGGGCAGCGCCTCGACCGCGGCACGGCTGATCTTCGAGATGCTCAAAGGACGTACTCCTCCGCTCGCTGCCGGCCCGCAAGGCGCAAGCCGGCGCGAGACATACGGCCAAAAGTCCGATTCTATAGATAGCCCATCGGGGTGGCTCGGGGCCGACGCCGTTCGCGTGCGGGCCGTGCGCCGCATGGGACTCCCGGGCTTCGCGAGACCCGCTCGCCTTTCGGCCTGCCGCCACGCAGGCAGCGCCTCCCGGGAAGCCGCGAAGCGCGCGGTTGGACCGCCGCCGGTTCTCCGCGTTCCGTCGCGGCGCGCGGCGTAGAATACGAGCGATCGGGTGCGCCGCTCGCATTCTTTCGCCGGCGGGCGCCCGATATTCATGACTATGCATGGCTACCGACGCCTCTAGCGACACCCAAAACCTCGCCGTGCTCTTCGCCGACGTCAGCGGAAGCACCCGCCTCTACGAGACGGTAGGCGATGCGCTGGCGCTCACGTCCATCGGACGTTGCCTGGATCTCGTCGGCGCGACCTGCGCGGGTCACGGCGGACGAGTCGTGAAGACGATCGGCGACGAAGTGATGGCCGTCTTCGCGTTGGTCGACCAGGCGGCGATGGCCGCCGCCGAGATGCAGGCGCGGATCTGCGAGCTCGAGCCGGTCGGCGGTGCCCGCCTCGCGATTCGCGTCGGCTTCCACGTAGGACCGGCGATCGAAGTGAGCGGCGACGTCTTCGGCGACTCGGTCAACGTCGCCGCACGCATGACGGCGCTCGCCAAGGCGCAGCAGGTGATTCTCTCCGCGGACACGGCCGCGGCGCTCTCGCCGCTGATTCGCGCACGCACGCGGCAGATCGACCTCCTCACCGTGAAGGGGAAGCAGCAGGACATCGGCATCTGCGAGCTGATCTGGCAGTCGTCGGAGGCCGATCTCACCGCGCTGTCGACCCGTCCGATACGCCACCGCGAGGCGCACCTGCGGCTGCGCTACGGTGCGCTCGAGATCGAGCTCGGCGAGTCGCGCTCGTCGGTGACGCTCGGGCGCGATCAGCAGAACGACGTGGTGATCGCCGACAAGATGGCTTCGAGAATGCACGCCCGCATCGAGCGGCGGCGCGACAAGTTCGTGCTCGTCGACCAGAGCAGCAACGGCACGTATGTCCGGATCGAAGGCGAGCCCGAGATCCAGGTACGGCGCGAGGAGATGATGCTCCGCGGTCGCGGGCGCGTCTCGTTCGGCCACGCGCACGGCAGCGACGAGGACGAGGTTCTGGTCTTCTCCTGCGTCGATTGAGCGGGCCTCCGCCCCTCGCAGGGGCGCGTTTGTCCCGGGCTGCCGCCGACGGGCGCGAAAATTGCTTCCCCAGCGGTGCCCGGATCGACGAGGCTCGCGGATCACGATCTGCTCGCCTGCGGACAACTGACAGCCTCGCCCCGGGAGGCGAGGTTCCATGACGTTTGCCGCACTACGTGTGACGAAATGCCGCCTCTGCGGCCAGCCGCCGGGCGGCCGGGGCGGCCTTTGCAGCGACTGCAGTCGCGCGCTCGCTCGCGCGCGCCAGGGGCCCGCGTCGTCGCGCAGCGGATCGGCCGGCGCCGCGCACAGGCAGCGGATGGTCGAGCGCATCGTCCTCACCTCACCGGTGGACCCCGAACCGGCGCGTTCGTCGAAGAAGGCGGGCGCCGCGCTGTGGGCGACGGTCGGCGTGGTCGCGGTGGTCGTCGTGCTCGCCGCCGCGGCGAACTTCTCGCTGCCGCGTCCGGCGGACGTCAAGGTCGGCGAGCGTCCGGCGCGCGTGCTGCCGCGGCTCGTCGAATCGGCGACCGAAGGCGAGCCCGCCGACGCCGAGTCGTCTGCCGTCTCGGCGAAGATGGCTGCAGATACGGCGTTGCCGTCGCAGGACTCGGCGCCGGCGTCTGTCCATCGCCCCGTGCGGGGCGCTCCGCCGGTCCGCGCCGCCGCCGACGCCAAGGCGGGGGATGCGTCGCATACGAGCGCCGTGGTCCTGCCGCAGCCGGCGATCGAGCCTCCGGTGCAAACGGCGCGCGCGAACATCGCTCCGAGCCCGGCCGCGGTCGACGACGACCAAGCACTCGCCGGGATGCTCGAAAAATGCGGCGAGGAGAAATTCCTGGCGGGCGTGATCTGCGAGCAGAAGGTGCGTCTGCGTTTTTGCGAAGGAAAGTGGGGACAGGTTCCCCAGTGCACGAAGAAGCCGCACGTCGATTGACGCGGGCGCTTCGCTCGCCAAAAGCTGTAAAATAGCGGCAACGCGCATTGCACGACGCCTTAGCGGCGTTCGGTTTCGCGCCTCCCCGAGCAAACCTTCCGCAATTCGTAACCGATTGTTTCAAACGTTCCCGCGAGCGTCGCGGAGTTCTCCGCGCCGCGCCGATCCCGCGTGGATTCGCGCGACTACAAGTACAATGAGCCGGCGGCAATCTGACCGCTCCGGCGCAGTCCATCCATGATCCTCGCGCGCCTCGCGCATGCTCTTGCCGCCAAGCTGCGCGTGCTGGCGCTCGCGTTCGCTGCCGTCATGCTCGCCTCGTGCGGCAGCGGCAGCAGCTTCTTCGGGACCCTCCCCGCGAGCGTGCGCGTCTTCAACGCGCTCCTCGACGCCGGATCGATCGACCTCATCGTGTACGTCGAGCCGGTCGTCACCGATCTTCCGTTCGAGGGCGTCACGACCTACCAGAGCGTCGACGCCGGCCAGCGGCAGGTCACGGTGCAGCTTGCCGGTGGCACGTCGACGATCTACCAGCAGACCGCGCTGATCCTCGACGGCGCGAAGTACACGTACATCGTCTCCGGCACCACCGCGGCGCCGTCGGTGCAGATTCTCGTCGACCAGATCGTGCAGGATCAGCCGCCAGCGGCCGGCATGTTCAAGCTGCGCATCAGCAACGCGGCGATCACGAGCGACGCGTTCGACGTCTACGTGAGCCCGCCCGGCGAGCTGCTCGACAACATGTCGCCGACGTTCTCGGGCCTTACCTACGGGTCCTCGACCGCGTACACGCAGATTCCGGGCGGCATGTATCAGGTCCGCTTCACGCTGCCCGGCAGCAAGCAGGTGATCTACGACGGCGGCACGTTGACGTTCAGCCAGAACGTCACCTACGAGATCGCCGGCTACTCGCGCGGCAGCGGCACGCTCGTCAACGGCGCGCTGTTCGTCGTCGACTCCACGGGAACGAGCTCGATCGTCGACAGCCTGCTCGCGCAGCTGAAGTTCGTGCACGGCGCGCCGAACACCGGAACGGTCAACGTCTTCACCGACGGCCTGGTGAGCTTCTCCAACGTGCCCTACCAGAGCGCGTCGATCTACGACAGCGTTCTCACCGGGGCGCACACGGTAACCATCGAAGCGACGCGTGTTCCGGGAGCGGCAATCGCAACCGTGCAGCCACCCTTCGCCGCGGCAACCGACACTTCGGTCGTCCTTTTCGGGCACCCCGGCGCGCAATCGGCGTTCGCCGTGAGCGACCTCAACCTGCCACCCACGGTCGGGCGCGCGCGCATTCGCTTCGTCAATGCGGGCTCGGACCTGGTGCCGGTCGATATCCTGGTGAACTTCGCGAATGTCTTCTCCGGGGTCGGCGCTACCACCGCTTCCACGTACCTCGAGGAGCTCGAGGACACCTACACGATCACGTTCGTCGCTGCGGGATCGACGAACCAGCTCTTGGCCGCGCCAGTCTCGCTGACCGCGGGGCGGACGTATTCGATGTATCTGGTCGGGACGGCAGGCCAATACGGCGCAGTACTCACTCGCGACGATTGAAGCCGAGCCCCTCGATTTCTGCTCCATCACTACGGACCTTGGGAAAACGATGAAGACATTTGCTGATATTCGGGGCGTCGGACGCTACGCTCGCCGCGCCGCGCGGTTGGTTTTCGTTGTCGTTCTCGGCCTTTTCGTCGCGAGTTGCGGGAGCGGCGGCGGCGGCGGCGGAACGACGCTGATGCGGGTGTTCAACGCCGTGTACGGCGGCACTCCGATCACGGTGACGATCGGAGCGACGGCTGCCGCCACCGCGCTTCCGTTCGAAGGTCTGACGGTCTACAAGCAGGTCCCCAATGGTTCGCAGGAGCTCAAGGTGGCGGCGGCCGGCAATGCGTCGCCGATCGTCGACACGACGGTAAGCCTCGCCGGGAACGCGCAGTACTCGTACGTGCTCTACGGCACCGCGTCGACGCCGCTCGCGCTGCTGATCCAGGACGGCCCCGCTGCGGGCCTCACGACCGGCCAGTTCGGCGTGCGCATCAGCAACGCGGCCGTCGGCAACGCGTCGCTCGACGTGTACTTCACGGCGTCCGGCGTCCCGCTCGATGGCGTGACTCCGAACATCAGTAACGTGACGCTGGGCTCGACGTCGGCATTCGCGTTGATAACGTCGGGAACGTTCCAGGTACGGTTTACGCTGCATAACAGCAAGCAGGTCATCTACGACGGCGGCATGGTTCCGTTCGCCAGCGGTGTCTCGTATGCGTTCGTCGCATATTCGAAGGGGAGCGGCACGCTCGTCAACGCAGCGCTGCTCGTGATGGATACGACCGGCAGCGGTGCGGTCGTCAACAGCTCGCTCGCCGATCTGAAGGTCGCTCAAGCAGCACCGCTCACGGGATCGATCAACACGCTGGTGAACGGCACCGTCGCGTTCTCCAACGTCCCGTACCAAGGCGTCACCAGTTACGGCGTCCAGGCCGCGGGCACTCAGACAGTCACGATCGAACCTTCGGCAACCCCGGGCGCGGTCATCGCTACCGCCCAGCCGCCGTTCAGCCCGGCGACCGACACGTCGCTCGTCGTCACCGGCCTCCCGGGCGCGCAGACTGCGCTGGTGTTCGCCGACAACAACATTCCAGGCAGCATCGGCAACGCGCGGATGCGCGTCATCAACGTCGCTCCGGGGCTGGGGGCCGTCGACGTGCTGGTCAATTTCGCGACCAAGGTGTCCAATCTCGCCACCAACGCGGCGTCGAGCTACTTCGAGCTTCCCGCCGACACGTACACGATCAACTTCGATCTTGCCGGAACGACGACGGTCGTCCTGAGCATGCCCTCGGTCGACCTCACTGCGGGAGCGGGGCGAACGTACACGCTCTACCTGATGGGTACGCCGAATACGCTCGCCGGCATTCTGACGCGCGACGACTGACCGGGACCCAGGCGTGGCGCTCGCGCGCGAAATCGGGAAGAGTCGGGAGGAGACCCGGATGAAAGCCCGTCGCCGGCTCGTTACGATCGGCGCCGTGCTCCTGTCGTTCGCGGCACTCGTCCACTCCGCAGCGGCGGTCGCAGAGTGGCCCGACCACGCGATCAAGTGGGTCGTGCCGTTCGGCCCCGGAGGCGCCAACGATCTGATCGCGCGCGCCGCTGCCGAAGCGGTCTCCAAGCGGCTCGGCAAGCCCGTCATCATCGACAACAAGCCCGGCGCCGGCGCAATCGTTGGCGCCGACTTCGTCGCAAAGGCGAAGCCTGACGGCTACACCTGGTTGATCGGCGCCGCCGGCGTTGTGACGAACAGCATGATCCGCTCCGACATGCCGTACCCCGACAGCGATCTCGTTCCCGTGGGCATGATCGCCGTCGCGCCATCGGTGATCGTGGTGAATCCGAGCGTCCCGGTGTCCAATCTGAAGGAGCTCGTCGCCTGGTCGAAGACGCAGCCGGGGGGCATCAACTGGGCGACCGCGGGCAGCGGAAGCACGCCGCACTTCGTCGCGGAAATGCTGCGCGAGGCCGGCGTGGCGATCAACGTCGTTCCGTACAAGAGCGGCCAGGAAAGCGTCACCGCGGTGATCGCGAACAACGTGCAGGCGACTTCCGAGGCGAGCATCGTCGTGCTGCCGCAGGTGAAGGGCGGCAAGCTGAAGGCGATCGCGACGACATATACGAAGCGCATCACGGCCTACGACCAGCTCGCCACGGCGAAAGAGCAGGGCTTCCCGGGTGTCGAGATCGGCCATTGGGCGGGCCTCTTCGCGCCGAAGGGCACGCCGGCCGCGATCGTCGAAAAGATGAGCAAGGAGCTCGAAGCGGCGGTCAGGTCAGCGGACTTTCGCGACAGGATGGTGCCGTCGGGGATCGAGCCCGAACCCGGTACGACGGCGAACTTCGTCGCGTTCATCGCCAAGGAGCGCGATCGCCTCGGCAGGCTCGCCAAGAAGGCGAACATGAAGGCGGATCAATAGCGGGCGCAAATTGATGGGGTCGGAGACTAACGGTCCGGACCTGATCGAAGACGACCGGAGAAGCGCGACGAGATTCGCCTCCGATCCTGTCAGCGGTAGCCCGCCGCCTGCAGCTCGAAGAGCTCGGCGTAGCGCCCGCCCTGCGCGATCAGCTCGTCGTGGGTTCCGCTCGCCTCGATCCCGCCGTCGGCGAGCACGACGATGCGATCGGCCATCCGCACGCTCGAGAAGCGGTGCGAGATCAGCACGGCCGTCTTGCCGCGCGAGAGCTCCTTGAAGCGCTGGAACACCTCGAACTCGGCGCGAGCGTCGAGAGCTGCGGTGGGCTCGTCGAGGATCAGCACCTGGGCATTGCGCATGTACGCGCGAGCGATCGCGATCTTCTGCCACTCGCCGCCCGACAGGTCGACGCCGGTCCGGAAGCGCTTGCCGATCACCTGATCGTAGCCTTGCGGCAGCTTCGCCACGACCTCGTCGGCGAGGCTGCGCTTCGCTGCGGCGACGATCCGCGGGCGATCCTCGCGCGCGTCGATCCTGCCGACCGCGATGTTCTCCGCAGCAGTGAGGTGGTAGCGAACGAAGTCCTGGAAGATGACGCCTATGTTTCCACGAAGCGCGAAGAGGTCGTATTCGCGCAGATCGTGGCCGTCGAGCAGGATGCGTCCCTCGTCGGGATCGTAGAGACGCGCGATCAGCTTGACGAGCGTGGTCTTGCCGGCGCCGTTCTCGCCGACCAGCGCGAGCACTTCGCCTGCGGGCAGCGAGAAGCTCAGGTGGCGCACCGCCCAGCGCTCGGCGCCCGGATAGCGAAACCCGACATCCTCGAACGTGAACCCCTTGCGGATCGGTGAAGGGAACGGGCGCGGATCGGGCGGCGACACGATCTCGGGCTCGATCTCGAAGAACGAGAAGAGGTCGTCGAGGTAGAGCGCCTGTCCTGCGACCTGCGAGAACCCGATCAGCAGGCTCTCGAGCAGTGTGCGCAGACGGCGGAACGAGCCGGCGAGGAACGTGAGGTCGCCGATCGTGAAATCGCGGTGCAGCGTGCGCCACACGATGTACGCGTAGGCGACGTAATAGGCGACGGTGCCGATCGCGGTGAGCGCGCTGCCGATCGTCGCGCGCTGCCGCGCGAGCTTGCGGTTCGCCGCGTAGAAGCTCGCCGCGAGCGCGCGGTAGCGCTCGATCAGGAATGCGTTCAGTCCGAAGATCTTCACTTCCTTCGCGGTCTCGGCGCTCGCCGCCGTCTGCCGCACGTAGTCGATCTCGCGCCGCTCGGGCGTGCGCGTGTAGTTGAGCGCGTAGGAAAGCGCGTTGAAGTGCGCCTCGCCGACGAACGCGGGGACGAGGGCGATTGCGAGCAGCACGATCAGCCACGGCGCATACGCGACGAGGCCGGCGGCGAAAGTGACGATCGTCACGACGTCCTGCGCCTGTGCGAGGAGCTGCCCGATCAGCGTCATGCGCCCGGCGGCCTGCCTGCGCGCGCGCTCCAGCTTGTCCTGCAGCTCGCTGTCCTCGAAATCCTCGAGATCGAGCGTTGCCGCGTGTTCCATCACGCGGAGGCTCGCCGCGTTCGTGACCTGCTCGGAGAGGAGCGAATCGAGGAAGGACACCGTGCGTCCGAGCACGTCCGAGAGCACGGCCAGCGCGAATTCGAAAGCGAGGAGCCAGAGGATTCGATCGAGGAGGCCGCGGGCGAGCCACTCGCCGAGCTCTTCCGGCGCGCCGGCCGCACGCGTCAGCGCGACGACCTCGTCGATGATCAGCTTGCCGACGTAGAGAGCCGCCACCGGCAGCACAGCGCGCAGGAGCCGGAGTGCGCATTGCCCGAGCGTGAGCGTCCGGCTCGTCTGCCACACGAGCCGCAGGAACGGTGGCAGGTTGCGCAACGCGCCGATCCGCTCGCGCAGCGATTGCGGCATCGGACCTGGAGCGCCGCCCGGCCCCGCGGCACTCGGAACCCGGCCGCCCATCGAATAGTGCTTGGGCATGTCGTCCGCCCGGGGCCCAGCTTGGCTGTCGGCGCGACTCGGCCGCGGGTCGCATATGCCTCCGGGCTTCGCCAGCCCCGGGCGCCCTTCGGCGCACGCGACCCGCGGCGACCTCCCGCGGCTTGCGCCGGATTCTACTGCATGAACCAGCCGTGGCTCACGACCAGCGACTGGCCGGTGAGCGCGTTCGTGGGGAACGACGCGAAGAAGAGCGCCACCTGCGCGACGTCGTCGACCGTCGTGAACTCGCCGTCGACGGTATCCTTTAGCATCACGTTCTTGATCACCTCGGCCTCCGTGATGCCGAGCTCCTTCGCCTGCTCGGGAATCTGCTTGTCGACGAGAGGGGTGCGCACGAATCCGGGGCAGATGACGTTCGCCCGCACGCCGTGCTTCGCGCCTTCCTTCGCGACGACCTTCGCGAGCCCGATGAGCCCGTGCTTCGCCGTCACGTACGGAGCCTTCAGCATCGAGGCTTCCTTCGAATGGACGGAGCCCATGTAGATGACCGAGCCGCCGCGGCCGGACTTGTACATGAGCGGCAGGCACGCCTTCGTCGTGAGGAAGGCGCCGTCGACGTGGATCGTCATGAGCTTCTTCCATTCGGCGTACGTGAACTCCTCGAGTGGATGCACGATCTGGATGCCGGCGTTGCTGACGAGGATGTCGACGCCGCCGAACGCAGACGCCGTGGCCGCGACGCCGTCGTTGACGGCCTTCTCGTCGGTCACGTCCATGGCGACGCCGAGCGCGGTGCCGCCACTCGCGCGGAGCTCTGCCGCGGTAGCCTCGGCGGCATCCCTGTTGAGGTCGGCGATCGCGACTTTCGCGCCTTCGGCGGCGAACACGAGCGCAATATCCTTGCCGATCCCGCTTGCGGCACCGGTGATGATCGCGGATTTGTCCTTGAGTCGCATGGTCGCTCCAATCATTTGGCGAGATAGTCGTGAACGACGGTACCCAGTCCGAGCGTCAGGTCGGTCTGGATGTGCAGGCCCGAGATGACCTCGAGCACCGGCAGCGCGGCCACGGGAGCCAGCGCATGCTGAAAGAGCTCGATCGCGGCGGGTCCCTCCCACGCGCCCTTCACCGTGATGTCTTCGCAGAAGTAGCGGACGAGCTCGCAGATCCGCGCGCTGCCGTCGACGTGAGGAATGATCTTCAGCAGATAATTCGGCGCCTTGAGCGTGGCCAGCACCTTGTCGGTCGGCAGCGCGCGATGCTTGAATCCCATCGTCGCCACCGCGACGGGCACGGGACCGTAGCGGAGCACGCCGAGCAGCGTGTCTTTCTCGACGGTGAGCTTCGGCGCGGCGAGCTTCTTCGGGAAGCCCCAGAGCTCGCGGCCGCCGGCGATCGGCGACTCGTCGTCGAGATACATCGCATGGACGTAGCCGCCGCGCTCGCCGCGGAACGACACGGGGATCACCTGGCCCGTCTCCGTGTAGTCGCCGAATCCCGTCGAGTCCGGCATCCGGATGAACTCATACTTGACGATCGGGTCGATGAACTCGAGTGGCGCGGGGATCACGCCGCGCAGCACGTCCGGGTCGGTGCGGTAGGTGACGATGAAGAACTCGCGATCGACGAAGCGGTAGGGCCCCGGCGGAAACGCCGGGCTCGTGAGAGGCATCGCAAAGGCGCGCTTCTTGACTTCGGCTTCGGTCACGGGACTCTCCTGTCGGGTCGACCGGGCATCAGAGCGTGAGATCGTAGACGCGCATTCCGGGCGCGGAATCCGCCGGCTGCAGCAGGTCGAATTTGGCAACAGCCTGGCGCACGTCTTCGAGTCCCGCCTCCCACAGTTGGTTCACCGTGGTGCGCGAGAACTCGTAGTCCTTCGACTGCGCCGAGTACTGGAGGCGCCGGTTGATGAGATGCGCGATCGTGATGTCGCCCTGATCGCAAAGGCGGTAGAGCTCGCGTCCGTCCGGAGAGTTTTTCAGATCGGGGGGCAGCTGTTCGAGCAGGCGGCCGAGGACGTCGTGCAGGTCGTTCAGCTCCTTGACGCGTTTCGTGTTGAACCGCGTCTTGCTCGAGTACTGGATGTCCTTCGCCCGCTCGAGAACCTCGTTCAGGTTCGTCGGCAGCTCGCCTTTCGCGCTGAAGAGATCGACCTGGATGATCAGCGCGTTCAACCGGGGCGAATCGTCGAGCACGTACCACAGCGGCGAGTTGGAGACGATCCCGCCGTCCCAGTACTCTTCGCCCTCGATCGTGACCGGCGGAAAGCCGGGCGGCAGCGCGCCGCTTGCACGGATGTGCTCGGTGGTGACGCTGCGGTGCCGGTTGTCGAAGTAGACCGAGTCTCCGGTGCGCACCTTCGTGGCGCCCACCGAGAGCCGCATCGAATGATTGTTGATCAGCCGAAAATCCACGAGCTCTTCGAGGGTGCGCCTGAGCGGCTCGGTGTCGTAGAAACTCAGCGCCTCCGGCGTGCCGTCGGCCGCGAAGTACGGCGGGGGGACGCGCGGGGTGAAGAATCCGTTGATGCCGAAGGCGACCGCGCCGAACGCGCTGATGCGGTTGAAGGTGAGGCGCAGCGGATCGAGCATCGGTGGCAGCACGACGGGCGCTGCCGAGGAGACGCGATCCCAGAACGCGCGCAGCCGCTCGACGCGCCGCCCGGGCGGATTGCCGGCGATCAGCGCCGCGTTGATCGCGCCGATCGACACACCCGTGACCCAATCGGGAACGATCCCCGCCTCGGCGAGGCCTTCGTACGCGCCTGCCTGATACGCGCCGAGCGCGCCGCCGCCCTGGAGCACGAGTACCGTGTGTTCGTGGCGACGACGCCGCCGGGGCGGCTCGGCCCCTTTGGCTGGGTTTGCGGCCATCGTTGAGTTGCGCGGGAACAGGGTGCCGGTGCCTCGAGCATGTGGCGGCGAAAAGCCCCCGCTTCACGCCGGGGCGATTGTACCAAGCTTGGACAGCGCCGGACGGCGCGGGTGCGCACTCGCCGCGGGCCCCGCGCGCCGGCGCACCGAGCCCGTGCGCCTACGATGGCGATGCCTGTGCCGCTAGGCGGTGATCGAAGCGATCGTCACCCGGGCACTCTCGTTCTTCTCGAAGATCTGCGCTTCGGCGTTTTTGCGGTCCGTGATGTCCGCAAGCGAGCCTGCCATCCGCTCCGGCTTGCCTGCCGGACCGAGCAGCGCGCACCCGCGCGTGCGGAACCAGCGGTACGCGCCATCCTGGACGCGGATCCGGAACTCGACGTCGAACGCTTCGCCGCGCCGCAGGTGCTGGCGCAGGCGTTCCGCCGTCGACCTGCGGTCGTGCGGATGAATCTTCCACAGGAACGACCCCGCGCTCTCGCGCAGCGTGCCCGGTTGGTAGCCGAGCAGCTGCTCGAAGCGCGGCGAGAAATGGAGCTCCGGGCGGCCGAGCTCCCAGTCCCAGAATCCGTCGTTGCTGGCGACGAGCGCGTACTCGAGCCGCTCCTCGCTCGTGCGCAGCTGGCCTTCGAGATCTGCGCCTTGCCGGACCAGGCCGCGCGTGCGCAGCACGACGATCAGCACGAGCGCGACGGCCACGGCGACGATTCCGTACGACAGCAGCGTCGTCGTTTGTCGCGACGCGTCTTCGAGCGTCGCCGAGAACGCTTCCTCCCAAGGGGTGAGCTGACGATCGATCGCCCGCACGCGGTTGGCGAGCGCCTCCAGCTCCCCAGGCGGCGTCCTGCCCGTCGCGATTGCGTCATGCAGCGCCTCGGCGGTCGACTCGAGCTCGGCGATCTGCGCATCGGCTCGGGTCCAGATCGTGATCGCCGTCGCCATGAAGCCGACGTTTCGGAACCGCCGGAAGAGGTCGATCATGCTCTCGATATCGGCCGGATGACTGCGTGCATCGCGGAATCCGGCACGAACGGCGTCGAGGTCCGGCTCGGCCTTGTCGAGCTCGGTGCGCGCCGTCCGCATGCCTGCGATCACTGCCATCTCGCTGAGATAGCGCTGGTAGGCGTCCTCGCTGCGGGTGATCGCGTACTCCTCGAGGTTGCCGACCGCAGTCTTCTGCGCCTTCGACCAAAGGCTCTCCGCACTGACGAACGCCCGCAGCCCCGACATCACGTCCAGGCTCACGTGACTCAGCAGCAGGAGCAGCCCAACCGTCGCGAGGAACGGCCAGATGATGAGCAGCCACCGCCGCGGGTTGCCGGCCGTCCCTGCGGACGACGGTCTCGATTTCATTGCAGGCATCTCCTTCGGCGAGCGGACCCCGTGGGACGCTCGTCCAGAGGTGTTCTCTCGCGGAAGCAAACCGTGCGCCAGGGGCGGAGACTGCGCGGCTCGGGCGCGCAACCCGGGCCTCGCCCGACCGTTCGTGGGTGCACAGATCGCCGGCGACCGACGAACGGGCGTCGCTGGGTACCTGTTTACGGCAGGACAGCGCGACCGATGCCGCCGGGATCCGGACGTGCGCTTGCGCGACCGATCGGGTCGGTCGGATTGCCCGCTCGGCCGTGCGATCCCGCGTCACCCCGGGGTGACGCGGCGCGGCGTTTCGGTGCATCGCGATCGGGTACGCCAACGCGATCGCGCCCCGGTCCCCGCAAGACGCCCGTGGCCCGATGGGAGCGCGCGAGCTTCGGGCTAGACGTGGCGCGGGTCCAGCGCGTCGCGCAGGCCGTCACCCACGAGGTTGAACGACAGCACGAGCACGAAGATCCACAAGCCCGGCCAGATCGCCATCCACGGCGCGTTGTCGATGTAATTCTTCGCCGTGTTGAGCATGCTGCCCCAGCTCGGAGCCGGGGGCTGCTGACCCAGCCCGAGAAACGACAGGCTCGCTTCCGCGATCACTGCGGCGGCGATCGCCAGCGTTCCCTGGACGACCAGCGCAGGAACGACGTTCGGCAGCACGTGAGCGAGCGCGACACGCCACGGCGGGTTGCCGATCGCGCGTGCGGCGAGGACGAACTCCTCGGCCTTGATCGCGAGCGTCTGGCCGCGGGTGAGACGGATGAACACGGGCGTGGCCGATACGCCGATCGCGACCATCGCGTTGGTGAGGCTCGGCCCGAGAAACGCGGCGAGCGCGATCGCGAGAATGAGAAACGGGCACGCCAGAACGGCATCGGTCAGGCGCGAGATCAGCACGTCGACCTTGCCTCCCGCGTAACCGGCGAGGAGTCCGATCGGCACGCCGATCGTGAGCGAGATGAGCACCGACACGACGCCCGCGAGCAGCGACGCGCGCGCGCCCCAGATGACGCGTGAGAGCACATCGCGGCCGATCTCGTCGGTGCCGAACCAATGCGCTGCGCTGGGCGCCTTGCGCACGGCCGTCCAGCTCGTCGCGAGCGGATCGTACGGCGAGACGAGCGGCGCCAGGAGCGCGAGCGCGACGAAGGAGACGATCATGACGAGGCCCGCAGCCGCGGCTGGGCGTCGCAGCAGTCGCCGCAGGGGGTGGGACCGTGGACCGCTGCGCGCCGCCGGCGGCGCGACACCCAGCGCATCGGCGATCGCGGCCATCAGTGGAATCGGATCTGCGGATTGACGATCACGTACGCGATGTCGGCGATCAAGTTGAGCGTGATATAGGCGGTCGCGGTGAACAACACCACCCCCTGCACGACCGCATAGTCGCGGTTGAACACCGCGTCGACGATCAGCTTGCCGAAGCCGGGGATGGTGAAGACCTGCTCGGTCAGCACTGCGCCCGAAAGGAGCGTGCCGAGCTCGAGCGCGCCCAGCGTGATGACGGGGATCAGCGCATTGCGCAGCGCGTGCTTGAGGATCACGCCGCGCTCGGGCAGGCCTTTGGCGCGCGCGGTGCGCACGTAGTCGGAGGAGAGCACCTGCAGCATCGCGCTGCGCGTGTGGCGCATCAGCACCGCGGCGATCGCGTTTCCCAGCACGAACGCCGGCATGACGAGCGCGGCGAGGTTCGCCTTCAGGTTCTCGAGCGGGCTGACGAAGCCTGAAGCAGGCAACCAGCCGAGCGTCACCGAGAAGAGCAGGATCAGCATGATGCCGAGCCAGAAATTGGGCGTCGACAGACCCCAGAGCGCGACGACGTTCGCCGCATAGTCCCAGGCGGTGTCGCGCCGGACCGCGGACACGATACCCGCCGGTATCCCGATCGCGAGCGCGATCAGCATAGCGAGGAACGCGAGCTCGAGCGTCACCGGAAGCTTCTCGAGAATCAGCGACAACACGGGTTTCTGCAGCCGCAGCGATTCGCCGAGATCGCCGTGCGCGACGCCGTCGATCCAGTACAAGTAGCGGGCCGGCAACGGCTCGTCGAGGTGGAGTTTCTTGTGCAGGTAGGCGACGACGTTCGGGTCGCGCTCTTCGCCCGCCAACACGACCGCCGGATCGCCGGGGAGCAGCTGCTGCAGCCCGAAGATCAGCATCGAGACGAAGACGAGCGTCGGGACGATCTGCGCGACGCGGCGGACCACGTAGGCGAACATGGCGCTTCGTCCGGTGCCTAATGCCTGGCGGGGCGCCGGCGCCTCGCGGGCTCATTGTGAGGCATGCGCCCGCGAGGCGCCGGCACATCGCCCGAAGCGTGGTTCCGCGGCGCCCTCGCCAGTGCTGCACATTGCCCCACGCCCGCGCGATCAGTTGAACTTCAGTCCCTGCACGCGAACCAGGCCGTCGGGAACGGTGCGCAACCCGGACAGCTTGTTCGTGTACGCCCAGATCCAGTTGCGGTGATAGAGGTAGACGATGGGCCGGTCGGCGAGTGCGATTGCCGCGAGCTGCTCGAAGAGCTTGCGGCGCTCGGCGGGATCGCGCGTCGTCCGCGATTTGTTTAGGATCTCGTCGACCTCGGGCTTGCAGTAACCGGCGTAGTTGAGCGGTTGCTTGCAGGCGTCGAAGCTGTAGATGTTACCGTCGGGATCGGCGCGCCCGCTCCACGCGAGGACGTAGGCGTCGTACTGGCCTTTGTCCGCCAGGTCGAGCGAGGTCGCAAATTCGGTCGACTGGATCTTCACGTCGAAGCCGGCCTCCTTGACCATCGCCTGGATGACCTGGGCGACCTTCTGCGCGTCGGAAGTGGTCGGCGTCATCAGCGTGAAGCTCGGATTCGGCACGCCCGCTTCCTTGAGCAACGCCTTCGCCCTGGCGACGTCGCGCCTGGGCACCGGCACGTTCTTCGCGTAGAACGCGTTGTTCGGCGCGACCCACTGGTTGCCGACGGTGCCTTCTCCATCCATCACGACCTGGACGATGCCGTCGCGATCGAGCGCGAGCTCGAAGGCTTCGCGCACACGCTGATCCTTGCCGAGCGGGTTCTTCTGCGCGAGGTCGCTCTTGCCGACGTTGATCGTGATGCCCTGGTAGCCGATCTCGGTGATCGTCGAGATCTTGAACCGTGCGTCGTTCTTGAGCGCCGGGACGTCGGAGGTCGCCATTCGCTCGATGAAGTCGAGCTGGCCGGATTTGAGGTTGGCGAGGCGGACCGTCGAGTCGACGATCGGCAGATAGACGATCCGCTCGACGTGGATCTCGCCCTTGTTCCAGTAGTTCGGGTAACGCTCGACGACGATCCTGTCCTGCGCGATGCGCTCGACGAAGCGGAACGGCCCCGAGCAGACGGGCTTCGCGCCGAACTTGTCGCCCTCCGCCTGTGCGGCCTTCGGCGAGACCATCATCCCGGCGCGGTCGGCGAGCTGGGCGAGCAGCGGCGCGAAGGGCGCCGACAGGTTGAGCCGCACCGTCATCGGATCGACGACGTCCACGCTCGCGACCGGCGCGAGCTCGCCGCGCCGGTTCGATCCCGGCATGTTCTTGTGGCGCTCGATGTTGTACTTGACGGCGGCGGCATCGAGCTTCTCGCCGTCGTGGAACGTGACGCCCGGACGGATCTTCAGCGTGAGCGCCTTGCTGTCGGGCGACCAGTCGTACGACGTCGCGAGCTGCGGAACGATGTTCAGCTTCTCGTCGATGTCGAACAGCTTGTCGCAGAGCGAAGCGAACACGATGCGGCCGACGAACGTGCGCGCGAGCGTGGGATCGAGTACGTCCGGGTCTTCGGCGAGGCCGACCCGCAGCGTCTGCGCCTGCGCGCCGAGCGCTAGGCCCGCGCCGAGCGCAAGCGCTGCCGCTCTCCGAGCGATCGAACGAACTGTGCGCATCCTGTGCTCCTCCAATCCTGTGTCGTGCCTCTGCGCCAGCGATCTCGCGACGAGCGAAAATCAGCATAGCACGCGACCTCGCTGTCAGCCGGTCTCGGATCGCCCCCTGCGCGATGCCTGGAAGCGCGCGATTTCCGCTTCGATCATGGCGCGGTCGGTGATCCCCTGCGGGTTGCGCGCGGAAGGCAGGCAAGCGACGAAGGGCTGGAAGCGCTCGAGGCTGACCTCGTATAAGCGGCGCAACTCCCCAAGCGGCTCCGCGTGATCGTCGACCCGGAGGTCGAGAGCTGGATAGGCCTCCGTCGTATACACGACGAGTGCCGCGGCCTGCTTGCCGCGCTTGTCGCCGCCCGCGGCCTCGCCGGCTTCCATCGCGGCGATGAGGCGCTCCGCGAACGGCAAAGCGCCATTCCGGTCGTATGCCGCCGCCGTGTCCTGGAGCACCTGCGCACCCGCGAGCATGTTCCCCGCAACCGAGTAGCCGTCACCCGCGCGATGGCCGCACCAGTCGATGCACGCCGCGCCGGTGTGCGCGGCGATGCGGCCCGCGCGGTCGATCAGGTGCAGTTGCCGGTGCTCGCGCCCGCCGTCCGCCCGGGTCAACAGGCGAACGATGTCCTCCGGAGCCTCGTTCCGCGCCATCGCCTCGAGCGCCGCCGGCGCGTAGAGCGGATTGACGAGCGCCTGTGTCGACAGCGCTCCGATTCCGCTCGCCGCGTGCGGGCAGAGCGCGCCCACCGCGAAGAACCGGCTCGCCACAGCGACGCCGAGCGCGCCGGAGTCGTCGCGCGCGACGAGCGACCAGGTCATTGGACTACCTCCGCGCTTCGCGCTTCGGGGCAGTTCGCGCTTGGGAGCGGCCCTGCGCGCGCCAAAGGACGACCCTCCGCGCTTCGCGCTTCGGGGCAGTTCGCGCTTGGGAGCGGCCCTGCGCGCTCACGCGCCGGCCTCGCGTTGTCCGACGTACACCGGGGCCGGCCGCGCGAAGAACGCGTGCAGGATGTCGTAGACCATCAGGTAGTTCTTTTGCTGAAAGCTCGCGTGCGAGATGCCTGCGAGCACCGAGAACTGCTTGTCGGGATGCGGCAGCCGCTTGAAGAACTCCACCAGATCGTCGAACCCCGCGATGCCGTCGTACTGGCCGCGCAGGACGAGCGTCGGCATCGTGAGGCGCGAAGGATCGTTGATCGGCAGCTTCGAGCACATGTCGACATACGTGCCGTTCGGCATCGAGTCGTCGAGCGCGAGGATCGCGTCGGCGAAGGCGTCGACAACCCGCTTGTCGGCGCAGTCCGGGTGGTCGCGCGCGAAGATCGAATGGACGAACGCGCGGTCGATGGGCCGGCGCTTGGTCGCGAGGAACTGGGGCAGCTTCTTCCGCCGCTCGACGAGCGTCGGCGCTCCGTCGCCGGTCCAGACGTAGGCGTCGAGCGCGAGCCGGGCCACACGCTCGGGATAGCGCTCGGCGAAGAGCGCGGCACGGAGCGCCCCCGACGAAATTCCGTAAGCCATGAACGCGCGCACGCCGCGCTCCTTCATGATGTACCCCGTCGCCGCAGCGAGATCATCGGCGCCGTTGGCGATGTCGCAATAGATGTCTCGCTTCTTGTCGGAGCGTCCGTAGCCCTCCATGTCGACGCACCAGCAGACGAAGCCGTGCCGCGCGAACCAGTCCATGGCGGAGGAATCGCGGCGCCCCGGAACGGTGAGGTCGAACGTTGGCTGCGAGGCCATCGACGAGCCGTGGACGAAGAGGATCGCCGGCTTCCCTTCGGGTGAATCCACGAACTTCTCCCAGAGGAAGAGCCGCACGCTCTCATCCGCGGTGGCCTTCGTCGTCCAATGCTCGATGCCGGTAACGGCGGCATCGGCGATCACTGCGCGGTCGTTCATCGATCGTGGCTCCCGTCGCATTGCATTCCTACGGCGCTTCGCTCAGTCGACCTTCGCACCGGTCTCGCGGATGACCTTCGCCCAGCGCGCCTTCTCCTCGCGGAAGAACGCGCCGAACTCCGCGGGCGTCGAGCCGACGATCTCGATCCCGGCTGCGGAGAGAGAGCTCCTCACGTGCGGCACGGCGAGCGCCGCGACGACTTCGCGCTGAACCCGGTCGACGACCGAATCCGGCGTTCCCTTCGGTGCGAGGAGCCCCATCCAGACGTAGGCTTCGTAGCCCGGAACGCCTGCTTCGCCGACCGTTGGGACGTCGGGGAGCTGCGAAGAGCGCGTCGCGCCGGTCACGGCGAGCGCGCGGAGCTTCCCGGTCTTGATGTGACCGACCATGCCGGCGGTGCCCGGGATCGACATCATGACCTGGCCGCCCAGAAGATCGGCTGTCGCCTGCGCGCTGCCTCGGTAGGGCACATGATTCAACTTCACGCCGGTCATCGACGCGAGCAGCTCGGCGAAGAGGTGCTGGCCGCTGCCGTTGCCGGAGGACGCATAGTCGAGCTGCCCGGGGTGCTCCTTCGCGTAGGCGACGAGCTCCTGCAGCGTGGTGACGGGGAGAGCGGGGTTGACGACGATGACGCCGGGCTCGCGGCCAATCAGCGTGATCGGCACGAAATCCGCGACGGGATCGAAAGGGAGCTTCGGGTAGAGGGTCGCGCTGATCGCGATGGTCTGCGAGGCGAGCAACAGCGTATATCCGTCCGGGGGCGACTTGGCGACGAAGTCAGCGCCGATCGTCGCACCCGCCCCCGGCTTGTTCTCGATCACCACCTGGCCGCCGGCGTCGCTGAAGAGCTCCTGCGCGATCACGCGCATCGGCCCGTCGACGGCGCCGCCGGGCGAAAACGGCACGACGACCCTGATCGGATGCGTCGGATATGCCTGCCCCCAGGCTGTCGGCAGAGCCGCGAGCAGCGGAGCGAGCGCGGTCGATGCGCCGGCGATCCAACACCGGACGAGCGTTGCCATGGGCGCGATGTTAATCCTTCGCTCGAGTCCCGCCGCCGCCGCTTAGACGAGCAGCGAAAGGGTCGCGAGTGCGGCGGAGCGGGCGCCCGGCGTTCCCGTCATCCGGGGCGGGCGAGAGCCGTGAGCGCGGAAACATCGGCGGCCGCTGCCGCGGACGCGAGCACGGCATGCAGCTCGCCGGCCTTCGCGGCGCCGAGGACCGGATCGACGAGGCCACGGAACTTGCGCTCGAGGTCGGCGTCGCTCATCGGGTGCTGGAGGCTGCCGATCGCGTGGGTGACGAACGCGTGCAGACGCCGTCCGTCGCGGCAAATGATCGTCACGTCGGCCTGGTCTTCGTCGATCCTCTCGTCGGCGGTTGCGCTAACGCGATCGCGAAGCGCGACGACGTCGGCTCGCGCGACGACTGCGTCGCTGAATTCGGCTTCGCCGGCGCGCCCGAAGATCACGCCCGCCCCACAGGCGTGATAGACGCTGAACTTCGCCTCGAGGCCGGTGCGCGGAGCCCTCTTGCCGGTGAGCTCCAGCACGAGAGGATGGACCTTGAGTTCGATCCGTTCGATGCGCTCCGCGTCGAGCGCATGCGCGCCGGCGAGCTGCACGCAGCCGTCGATGCTCGGGTGGATCACGATCCCGCAGGCGAACGGCTTGAATGAATTGAACGCGATCTCGAAGCGCTCGCCGAGGCCGCCCGTGATCTCGGTCCAGTCGCACTTCGTCGAGTACGTCTGCATGAGCCCGCGCGGGGCCTCGAGCGCGCGAGCGGACGCGGTGAATCCGTGCTTCGCCATCAAGGCCGACACGAGGCCTGCGCGCGCAGCGCCGCCGACGTGGAACGGCTTCGTCATCGACCCGAACTGCTCGCGCACTCCGACGGGTTGCGACGCCGCGAGCCCGAGCGCCATCGTCGTCGTCGCGGTGTCGAGCTCCAGGATTCGCGCGCAGGCCGCGGCGGCGCCGAGCATTCCGGTCGATCCGGTGATGTGCCAGCCGCGGTCGTAGTGCTCGGGATAGACCGCGTTTCCGACACGGCATGCGACGTCGATCCCGACGACGAGCGCATCGACGAGTGAGCGTCCCGATGCCCCCGTGCGCTCGGCGAGCGCGAGAGCCGCCGAAGCAATCGGGCCGGCGGGATGGATGATGCTGCGCAGATGCGTGTCGTCGAAGTCGAACGTGTGCGACGAAATGCCGTTCACCAGCGCGGCGCTAGCGATGTCGACGCGTTCCAAGCGCCCGAGCACGCTCGCTTGCGCGGCGGGCTCGAGCTCGCGGATGGCGGCAAGCGCCGCCTCGACGGTGGCATGCCGCGAAGCGCCTACCGCACAGCCGGCCCAGTTGAGGAGCGTGCGGTGCGCCGCGCGCTCGACGCTCTCATCCCACCCGCGCGACGGGTGAGAGGCGGCAAACTCCGCGAGGATGCGCGTGACGGGCGGCGCGCCCGAGTCGGCGGCGACGAGGGTGTTGTGAGTCATTCGCGTAGGGGGTCGGCGGATGCGGCGTGGCTCCCGCGCTCAATCGGCGATCGAGATGTTGCGGTCCTTGGCGAGCTTCGACCAGCGGTCGATGTCGTCGCGGATGTACCGGGCGAACGCCTCCGGCGACATCGGCATCGGTTCGAGCGCTTCACCCGCGAGGCGCTCCTTCAGCTCCGGATTCTCGAGGAGCTTGTTGATGTCGTCGTTCAGCAGCTTGACGATCGGGGGCGGCATGTTCGCCGGGCCGACGATCCCGTACCACTGCACGCCGTCGAATCCCTTGTAGCCAAGCTCCTCGAAGGTCGGCACTTCAGGGACGAGCGGATGACGCTTGAGCCCGGTGATCGCGAGCGGCCGCATCTTGCCGGCCTTGATGTGCGGGAGCGCAGCGGCGAGCCCGGGGAAGAGCGCCTGCGTCTGCCCGCCGAGAATATCGGTGATCGCGGGGCCGATACCGCGATAGGGCACGTGCACCAGGTCGAGATCGACGGCAACCTTGAGCTGCTCCATGGCGAGATGGGTGAGCGTGCCGGGCCCCGACGAGCCGTAGGAGAGCTTCCCGGCGTTCGCCTTGGCGTACTGGACGAATTCGCGCAACGTGGTGACGGGAAGCGACGGCGGTACCACGAGCACGTTGGGCGTGCCGCCCACCATTGCGATCGGCGTGAAGTCCTTGACGGCGTCGTACGGGAGCTTGCGCACCGCCGGGTTGGTCCCGTGCGTGCCGACGTAGCCGACCATCAGCGTGTAGCCGTCGGGAGCGGCGCGAGCAGTTGCCTGCGAGGCGATGACGCCGCCGCCGCCGCTGAGGTTCTCGACGATGATCGACTGACCTAGCACCTGCCCGAGGCGATCGGCGACGGTCCGGGCGACGAGATCGACGCCGCCGCCGGGCTGCACCGGCGCGATGATCTTGATCGTCTTCGTCGGATACGCCGGCTGCGCCCGCGCGAGTCGGCCGATCGGCAGAGCCGCAAGCGCGCCGATCGCCTTCAACACGTGCCGCCGGCGCGGTGTGCGCATTGAGCTTTCCCCCATCGGTATTCGGCGATTATCGCCCAACTCGCGGGCTTGCCCGAGCAGAGGGACCCGCCGTCAAACGCCGAACGGCACCACAGCGGGCCCGAAGAGCACACGGTGGAGGGTCATGACGACGAGCGCGACGAGCGTGCCGCCCGCCACGGCAATGACGTCGTGCTTCGCCGTCGGCTCGAACGACTTCACTGCGCCCCGCGCGATCGCGGAGCCGAGATCGACGAGCGCGTAAGCCGCAAACGCGCCGAACAACACGGTGCCCTTGCGATCGCCGTTCGCGAGGAAATGCACGGTCGACCAGATCAGCAGCCCGAGCAGCATCGGATGGCGGATCGCCTGCCGCAGGTGACCGCGCATGTTCGCTGCGGCGAAGAGGATGAAAGACACGACCATCGCGAAAGGCGCGATCGCGCGCGCTTCCGCCACCGGTGCGAAGAGGGGCGTGCGCTCGTCGGAGAGCACGTAGCCCGCGACGATCAGCGCGAGGCCCAGCGCCGAGGCGAGGGAGAAGACGCCTTTGTAGCGGTTCTCGCCCCACTTCGCAACGAGGATCCTGCGGCTTTGCGGAAAGGCGGGAACGAGATGGATGCCGAGAAAGAGAGCCAGGCCCGCGGCCAGTACGATCATTGCGCCTCCTAGCGATGTCGACGACGAGAGTATCGCTCAACTCGCGAAGCCCGTCGCGCAGCCGGTCGCGGTGAACCCGCGGCTCGCCCGGGGAACGCACGCGGCCGACTCTCCGGGAGGCGCCGCGCGTGCGAAAGCGGTTAGAATCGGGCGCTTTCGCTGACCCCGGACCGCGCCATGCCCAAGACCTCCGACAAGATCCGCGCCCGCCTCAAAGCCGCCGGAGCATCGTATCGCGCCAACGACAACATCGCCGCGTTCCTCGAGCCCGGCGAACTCGGCGCTCTCACCGACGAGGTCGCGCGGCAGGTGACGGAGCTCCTCGAAACCCTCGTCATCGACACCGTGAACGACCACAACACGCGCGAGACCGGGGCCCGTGTCGCGCGCATGTACGTGAGCGAGCTCTTTTCGGGACGCTATGCGCAGTCGCCGGACCTGACGGCGTTTCCGAACGTCAATTCGTACGACGAGCTCTACCTGGTCGGCCCGATCACGATCCGGTCGACGTGCGCGCACCATCTGCAGAACATTCGCGGCAATTGCTGGATCGGCATCTATCCCGGAAAGAACGTCCTGGGGCTCTCGAAGTTCTACCGGCTCACCGAGTGGATCGCGGCGCGACCTCAGATCCAGGAAGAGATGACGATTCAGATCGCCGACCTGCTGGAGGCCGAGACCGCGGCCGAAGGGATTGCCGTCGTCATCAAGGCGGAGCACATGTGCGTGACGCATCGCGGCGTCCGCGAGCATGCATCCGACATGACGACCTCCGTGTTGCGCGGCATCCTGCGCGACCAGCCCGACACGCGTGCGGAATTCTTCCGCCTGCTGCACGGAATGAAAGAGTTCAATTCCTGAGTCGATTCAGGTCCGAGTGCGGGTGCCGCCCGGCTGCGGCAATCGCCGGTCCGTCTGGCGCCGCTCGCCCTGTCGCCGATCCCGCGAGGATCGCGCTGCATGACGGCGCTCGGCGAGGCGCCGCTCGCCGCGGCGCCGATCGCCCGCACGGTCCTTGAGGCGGATGCGCGGCGGCGCGGACGCGAGTGCGCGGGTTCCGCTGCCGGCAGGAGGCAACGGCACGCTGCTGGCGCGTACCCAGCCATCGGTGGGATTGGTGCTGCCGGGCAGCATCGGCCATTCCTGCTGCACGGTGCCGGCCGGCGAGTCGAACCAGAGCGTCCAGGTTTCGGGATGGCGGGCGACGAGCTGCCCGTGTCCGCCCTTCGGGTCGGTCAGAGCGAATCCGTACTGGGCTTCGTCAGGGACGCCGCAGAAGTCGATCTGCGGATCGAGTTCGGCCAGATGGCGATAGGCCGTCGCGAGCGCCTCGTCGAGCTCCTCCTGGCGCAGGTCGTGAAGCTCGATCGCATGCCGCGGTTCCTGCGGAAACAGCCGCGAGAGCTCGCTCCAGACGGCTTCCGCCGCGCTCGGCCAATCGGGAAAGACCGAATCGCGCTGCCGCAGGCGCCGCAATCGAGCTGCGTCGGGCGCTGCAGCCCGACCGTCGACGGCGACGACGCGGAGACTCGCGGGACGGCCGTCGAGGTAGGAGCTCTCGCGAACCACGGGCTTGCCGCGCCGTTCCCAGCCGATCGTGAGGTACGTCACGGTTGCGCGGTTCGGCAGGATCTCGTATCCGACGAGGCCGTCTTCGACGATCGGCAAGAGCTCGAGCGAAACGCCGGCGGGCAGCGAATGAAGCGCGGCCGCCGCGGCGAGGTGCGCGCGAACGATCGGAAACAGATCCTTCGCTTGGGAAATGCGCGGGCGAAAGGCGTTGGACATGGACCGCGTGCTGCCGCTTCGAGCGCTGAACGAACCTGTGAGCTACGGACCCCGGTCGACGATTGGATCACTAAAGTGGTCGCTGCGCCATCGCTATTTTGGCCGACGTTTGTGGCGCGGGCTTTGGTTCGGCGAAGCGCAAGCGAACCGCAATCAGGCGGCAATCGACGCGCAAGCGCAGCGCAAGCTCCCGGGGTCGGCACACACCGTGCGGAGCGGTCGCCAATATCCGGTAAAATCTATCGGTTACGTCGCTTTCTGAATCCTCTGCCTGATTGCCCGGACGGCCGGTCATCCCGACGATCGCCCCGAGCGGGCCGCGCGAGCCGCCTCCCAACCCGATCCCGGAACGATACCCATGCGAGTGTTCAATTTCAGCGCCGGACCCGCGGTGCTTCCCGAACCCGTCCTCGAAAGGGCCGCCGCCGAAATGCTCGACTGGCACGGGACGGGCATGTCGGTGATGGAGATGAGCCATCGCGGCAAGGAGTTCATCTCGATCGCGGACAAGGCGGAGGCCGATCTGCGGACGCTGCTCGCGATTCCTGCCGACTACGAGGTCCTGTTCCTGCAGGGCGGTGCGATCGCGGAAAACGCGATCGTTCCGATGAACCTGCTGGGCGCGAAGAAAATCGCCGACTACGTCAACACCGGCGAATGGTCGAAGAAGTCGATCAAGGAGGCGAAGAAGTACTGCAGCGTCCATGTCGCGGCATCGTCGGAGGACGAGAACTTCACCTACGTGCCGCCACAATCGTCGTGGAAGCTCTCCGCCGATCCGGCGTACGTCCACGTCTGCACGAACGAAACGATCGGCGGCGTCGAGTACCAGTGGACGCCGGAAACCGGAGCGATTCCGCTCGTCGCCGACATGTCGTCGCACATCCTGTCCCGGGTCTTCGACGTCACGAAGTACGGCGTCGTCTACGGCGGCGCGCAGAAGAACGCGGGTCCGGCCGGCCTCACGCTCGTGATCGTCCGCAGCGACCTGCTCGACCGGGCGCTGCCGATCACGCCGTCGGCGTTCCACTGGAAGGAGCAGGCGGCGGCCGACTCGATGGTCAACACGCCACCGACCTATGCGATCTACATCGCCGGCCTCGTCTTCGACTGGCTGCTCGCGCAGGGCGGCATCGCGGCGATCGAGCGGAAGAACATCGCCAAGGCGAGCCTCCTCTACGACTACCTCGACACGACGCGCTTCTACACCACCACCGCGCGCAAGGCGGACCGCTCGCGGATGAACGTGTGCTTTCGCCTCCACGACGAATCGCTCGACGAGGGATTTCTGAAGGGCGCGAAGGCGGCGGGGATGGACCAGCTCAAGGGCCATCGCGCGGTGGGCGGGATGCGCGCGTCGATCTACAACGCGATGCCGATCGAGGGCGTGCGCGCGCTCATCGACTACATGAAGGCGTTCGAGCAAAGCCATGGTTGAACCGTCGCCGGCGAAGTACCAGATCCTGACGCTCAACCAGATCTCGAGCCACGGGCTTCATCGTTTCCCGGGCGCGCGTTACGCGGTGGGCAAGGCGATCGAGCATCCCGACGCGATCCTCGTTCGCTCGCACGACATGCACGCGATGGCCGTTCCGGCGAGCGTCAAGGCGATCGGACGCGCGGGCGCGGGAACCAACAACATTCCGGTCGCCGAGATGTCGAAGCGCGGAGTCCCGGTCTTCAATGCGCCCGGCGCCAATGCGAACGCCGTGAAGGAGCTGGTGCTGGCTGCGCTCCTCATCGCCGCGCGCAACGTCATGCCGGCGCTCTCGTACGTCGCGGCGCTCGATCCGCGTGCGCCGGACCTCGAAAAGAGCGTCGAGGACGGCAAGAAGCAGTTTGCCGGCATCGAGCTGCCGCACCGCACGCTCGGAATTGTGGGCCTGGGCGCGATCGGGAGCCTGGTCGCCGACACGGCGATCAAGATGGGGATGAAGGTGATCGGGTTCGATCCCGAGATCACCGTCGACGCCGCGTGGCGGCTGCCGTCGAGCGTCCGGCGCGCGCACGGGATCGAGGAGCTCCTCAAGCAATCGGACTTCGTCACGCTGCACGTGCCGCTGACGGCGGCGACCCGCGGCCTGATCGGCGCGCAAGGCCTCTCGACGATGAAGCCGGGGAGCGTGCTCCTCAACTTTGCTCGCGACGGGCTCGTCGACGAGGAAAGCCTTGTCGCGGCGTTGCGCTGCGGACGCCTCAAGTATTACCTCTGCGACTTTCCGAGCGGACGGCTGATCGGCGAGCCCGGCGTGACCGCGCTTCCGCACCTCGGCGCGTCGACGGAGGAGGCCGAGGAGAACTGCGCGGTAATGGTCGTCGACCAGGTGCGCGCGTTCCTGGAATCGGGAGCGATCGTCAACGCCGTCAACTTCCCGAACGTAGAGATGGCGCGCGAATCGCCGCATCGCGTCGCGATCGCCAACGCGAACGTTCCGAACATGCTCGGCCAGATTTCGACGGCGATGGCGCGCGCCGGCCTGAACATCCACAACATGGTGAACAAGTCGCGCGGCGAGATGGCCTACACTCTGGTCGACGTCGACAGTCCGGTCGCCGCGGCGGTGATCGACGCGATCTCGGCGATCGACGGCGTGCTCTCGGTGCGCTCGATCCAGCAGCCCGAGCCGGCGTAGCCGAGGTCCTCCGCGGATGCCGGCTCGAGGCTCCGTTCGTCGGCGATGACCCGCGGCGTCCGGTACTACTCGTATCCAGACCACTCGGGCTACGGCCTCGCCGCGCTCGCGTACATCCGCGCGCTCAACAATGCCGGTGTTCCCGTGTGGTGGACGCCGCTCCTCTGGGACGGGCGGCACCGGCCGTGGGACCGCGCCGACGGCCTCGATGCGCTTCCAGTCGCGCGCGACGCCGCGAACGACGCGGCGCTCCAGGACCTCGCGGCGCTTGTCGCGGCGACGGGACCGAAAGCCTACGACACCGTGATCGTGCACACGGTGCCCGAGCATTGGCCGGCGCTCGTCGAGCGCGGCAAGCGCAACATCGGCTGTACCGTGTGGGAGACCGACGCGCTGCCCTCGCACTGGCGCCCGCTCCTCGATCGCGTCGACGGGATCTTCGTCCCGAGCGCCGCCAACAAGACGCTGTTCGAGGCTTCCGGCGTCGCATGCCCAGTCGTCGCGATCCCGCACGTGCGGCGCCATGCGTGGGGCGGGGGTTCCGGGGACGGAACAGCGCTCCGCCGCGTGCTCGGCGTGGCCGACGATCACTTCGTGTTCTATTCGATCAACGTCTGGGATCCGCGCAAGGCGATCGCCGATCTGGTCGCGGTGTTCGCCCGCACGTTCTGCGGCGACGACAAGGTGTCTCTCGTCGTGAAGACATCGAGCTACCCGCACGAGCACGCCCGCGACCGCGAAGCGCCGGGCACGATCCCCGAGCGCGTCCGGGCGTTAAACGAGGCGATCGCGCGGGAGGCGAAGCGCTCGCCGGCGCACGTCGCCGTCATCGCGGCGGATGGGGTTTCCGGCCGCCTGATCGATGCGCTGCACGCGACCGGCGACTGCTTCGTTTCGCTCACGCACGGCGAGGGCTGGGGGATGGGGGCGTTTGACGCGGCGACCCTGGGGAAGCCCGTGCTGATCGCGCCCTACGGCGGCCCGCGCGAATACCTTCCCGCCGATTACCCGGGATTCATCGACTACGCGATGGCGCCCGTCGCGGGTTGGACCGAGGAAGCGTCGTTCGCGGCGCCGCAGCGCTGGGCGCAACCCGACGCGGGGGACGCTTCATGCAAGCTGCGCGCGGCGGTCGTCCGCTACGCGGAGTTCCTCGAAGCCGCTGCGATCGCGGCCGAGCGAATCGCCAACCGCTACGCCGAGCCCGTGATCGCCAGAACGCTCGTCGGGTCGCTCGGTGACTGAGGTTCCGAACGTATTCCATTTTGTCTTCGGTCTCGCACCGCAGAGCGGGCCGCTTCACGTCGTCCATTACCTCTGCCTCGAGTCCTGCCGCAGGGTCTACCGCCCGGATGCGATCCACTTCCATTGCCGGCACGAGCCGCACGGCGAGTGGTGGGAGCGCATCCGGCCGCACCTCACGCTGCGCCGCATTTCGGGCGGGCCGCAGGGCGGGGATGCGCGCCGCTATGCGGAAACGGAGGAAGGCCGCTTCATCGAGCGCGCCGGCTGGACGTACGCGCACGAAGCGGACTTCGTCCGGCTCGACGTTCTGGCAGCGGAGGGCGGCGTCTATGCCGACATGGATACGCTGTTCGTGCAGCCGTTGCCGCGGCGAATCTTCGGGCACGACTTCGTGATCGGCGAAGAGCCGCCGCTCCCCGGAGCCGACGGCGTACTGCGGCCGTCGCTGTGCAACGCTCTGATGCTCGCGCGCCCGGCCGCGGCGTTCGCAGTGCGCTGGCGGGCACGGATGGCCGAGGCGTTCGACGGCACGTGGAGCCGTCATTCCTGTGTCGAGGCGGCGCGAATCTGGGCGGAGCTTCCCGATGCGGTACACGTGGTCCCGCAGCGCTATTTCTATCGCCATGCGGCGACGCGCGCCGGAATCGCGGCACTCGTCGAGGCGTTCGATCCGGACCTCCACGATGTCTACAGCATGCACTTGTGGGCACACCTGTGGTGGGACGCGTGGCGGACCGACTTCACGACGTTCCATGCGGGCTTGCTTACGGCGGAGCACATCCGCAGCGTCGATACGACCTACAATGTGGTCGCGCGCGGCTTTCTCGACTGACTGCCGGCCGGGGTCGTCCGCCGCGGCCCCCGGATAGCAGTCCAGGGGGCGCGGACGGTCGACGGACTTCACAGGAACCTTGAGGGTCGAACAACATGGATTGGCACGCACGTCCCGCGCGCTCGCCCGGCCTCGAGATCAACGCGGTGACCGACGGCTTTCTCGTCTATCAGCGGAATCGCGACCGTGTCCACTTCCTCAACGCGACAGCAACACTCGTCCTCGAGAGCTGCGACGGGACGCTCACCGCCGCTGAGCTGCCGCCGCTCGTCGCGGCGGCGTTCGACCTCGACCGCCCGCCCGTCGACGATGTTGCGGACTGTCTCGCAACACTAATGCGCGAGGGCCTGCTCGTCGATCCAAGGATTCCCTCCGGCCGATGATCCGTGTATGCTTGGACGAGCGCCGCGACGTGGAGAGCCGCTGATGCAGACGAATCCGAAGATCGAACGCATCGTTTCGCGCATCGAGCCCGGGCGCCGGGAAGCGATGCGCAGGATGCTCCTGACGGCAGCCTATACCGCCCCCGCCGTCGCGTCGTTCTCGCTCGACAGCCTCGCACAACAGAAGCCGCCCCTTTGCGCGAATCAGACCGGACCCTGTGTTAGCTCGGTTCCGGCGAACTCGTCGTGGAGCCTGGCCGCACTGGTCGGCGTGCTGGGCGCCGCCGGCGCGTTCCTGCTGCGCCGGCGCGAACGCTGACGCGCCCCGGGCCGTTCGCGCTCCCTGGCGTTGCCCGCGCCGCTCCTCTCCGCCACGCTGATCGTCCGCAACGAGGAGCGCTTCCTCGAAGGCTGCCTGCGGTCGCTCGGCGGGCGCGTCGACGAAACGGTGGTCGTCGACACGGGGTCGACGGACCGGTCGCGGGAGATCGCCGGCGATCTCGGCGCCCGGGTGATCGACCGGCGCTGGGCCGGCGATTTCGCGGCCGCCCGCAACGCGGCGATCGACGCGGCACGCGGCGCCTGGGTGCTGTACATCGATGCCGACGAGCGCGTCGTCGAGTTCGATCGCGATGCCGTCGCGGCCGAGCTCGCGGATGCTCGCTGCGCGTGCTACCGCGTGCTCTTCCGCCCCGCTGGCGGGCTCACGCGCTACCGCGAATATCGGCTCTTCCGCAACCGTGCGGAGCTTCGCTTCAGCGGACTGATCCACGAATCGATCCTGCCCGCGCTCGAGGCGCTGCGCATGCGCACGGGGCTGGCGGTCGGCGACAGCCACGTCGCGCTCGACCACCTCGGCTACGACGGCGACCTGCGCGCGAAGCACGAACGCAATCTGCCGCTGCTCCGCGCGAGGCTGGCGCGCGACCCGCAGCACGTCTACAGCCTCGATCATCTGGGCGCGACGCTGCTCGCCCTCGGCGACGCAGCCGGTGCCGAAGCCGCCTGGCGGCGCGCGATCGACGTCGTTCGCGCATCGGGCGCCCGGGTTGCGAGCGACGGTCTGCCGTGGTTCCACCTCGCGACGCTCCTGATCGAGCGGGGGCATGACGCGGCCGCGCTCCTCGCGGAGGCCTGCGCCGCATTTCCGGAGAACCATTCGCTCGCCTGGCTCCGCGCGCGCTCGCTCGTCGCGGCGGGAGACTACGCTGCAGCGGCCCCGCTCTTCGCTGCGCTGACGCGGGTCGATGTCGAAGCGCTGTCGGCGGGTTCGCTCGCATTCGATTCGACGATCTTCGGCGCCGGCGCTCATGCCGCGCTCGGCCTGTGCGCGTTCCGTCTCGGCCGCTACGCCGAGAGCGCCGCGCACTATGCGCGCGCCGAGGCGATCGAGCCGGCAAATCTCGAATTGCGCTCGAAGCGGATGCTCTCCGAGATCGAGGCCCGCCGGAAGGTCGCCGGCTGAACGATGGCCGCCGAGCGCGCGGCTCGCCGGAGGCTGCTCTTCGTCACGCCGATCCTGCCGGCGGCGTCGGGCAACGGCCTTGCGATGCGCGCCGGGGTCTTCCTCGACGCGCTCGCGCAGGATTTCGCCGTCACGCTGCTCGTCGTCCCGGTTGCCGGCGGCGGACTAAGCCCGCCGTCCCGCTTCGGCGCGGACAGGGCTGCACGGATCGTCACGATTGCGCTCGACGACAACGTCGATCCGCTGTGGGCGTTGATGGCCCGGATCGCCGATCCGCGCGCGCGGGCGGCCGCGTTCGCTTCGCATCCGCAGCCGGCGCCTTGCCGGCATGCGAGCGCGCGCTGTCGCTCGGCAATCGGCGCAGCGCTCGCCGGCGAGCGCTACGACGTGATCCACGTGATGCGCAGCTACATGGCCCCCTACGCGGAGGCGTTCCTCGCCGGGGAGCGCGCGGCGCCCCGCGCGAGTCTCGACCTCGACGACGACGAAGCGCTCGCGCTCGGGCGGATCGCGGTCCTCGCCGAGAACGCGGGGCGCG